>NZ_JMQM01000001.1:2242595-2562966 GCF_000733725.1 Nitratireductor basaltis
CGGCTTCGCGGCCTTATATCTATGCGCTTAGCCTTGCCATCTACTGCACCTCCTGGACCTTTTTCGGCTCGGTCGGCCTGGCCTCCGAGCGCGCCTTTGAATTTCTGGCGATCTATATCGGGCCGGTGATCGTGTTCCTTTTCGGCGGGGCATTGCTGAAACGCATCATCAGGCTGGCGAAAAGCGAGAAGATTACCTCCATCGCGGACTTTCTGGCGGCTCGCTATGGCAAAAGCTTCGTCGTCGCCTCGGTTGCGACGTTGATCGCGACCTTCGGCACGATCCCCTATATCGCGCTGCAGCTCAAAGCGATCTCCGATTCCGTCAGCCTCATGGTCATGCATTACAACGGCACGGATGCGACGACCGATCTTGTGATCGGGGACCTGTCCCTGATCGTTGCGCTGCTATTGGCATTGTTCGCGGTGCTGTTCGGCACGCGCCACGCCGATGCGACCGAGCACCAGAACGGGCTTGTGCTTGCTGTCGCGGTGGAATCCATCGTCAAGCTGGCAGCCTTTCTTGCGGTTGGCATCGCCATCACCTTTTTCTTCTTCGGCGGTCCGCTGGATCTGGCAGATACGGTAGCGCGCACGCCGCAGGTCGCCCAAGCCTTCGCCACTCCCACCTCGTTGGCGACCTGGCTTGTCATGACTGCGCTGAGCGCTTCGGCGATCATCATGCTGCCACGCCAGTTTTATGTCACCATCGTTGAAAACAAGGGCCCGGAAGAGCTGAAGACGGCAAGCTGGCTGTTTCCGCTCTATCTCGTCACGATCAACATCTTCGTCATTCCCATCGCGTTTGCGGGTCTGACGCTGGTGGGCAGCCGCACCAATTCAGACCTGTATGTGCTCGCCATCCCCCTGCTTCAGGGGCACGACCTTCTGGCTATGATTGCCTTTGTCGGCGGCTTGTCGGCTGCGACCGCGATGGTGATCGTCGCAAGTGTCGCGCTATCGATCATGATCTCGAACGACCTCGTGATCCCGATCTTCCTGCGACGGCTTCTTCATTCGGATGGGCGGGACAACGAGGATTGGTCGGCGATCATCCTGAACATTCGCCGCGCGGCGATCTTCATCATCCTGTTCGTGGCTTTTCTCTACTACCGCGAGACAACGAACAATACACGGCTTGCCGCCATCGGCCTCATTTCCTTTGCGGCCATCGCGCAATTTGCGCCTTCCTTCTTCGGCGGCCTTTTCTGGCGCGGAGCCAATGCGCGCGGAGCGATACTGGGGATGAGCGCGGGCTTCCTGGTGTGGGCTTATACGCTCCTTTTCCCCTCCCTCGCGCCTGCGGGAACGGACCTGATCGTCAGCGGGCCCTGGGGCATCGAGGCATTGAGGCCGCAGGCACTGTTCGGAACCGTTGCGGAACCGCTTAATCACGGTGTGATGTGGAGCCTCGCCTTCAACACGCTGCTTTTCGTGTTGGGCTCGCTCTCGCGTGCCGCCTCGCCGCTGGAGCGCATTCAGGCCTCGCTTTTCGTGCCGCGAGATGCTGCGCCAATGCCCAGCCTTCGCCGTTTTCGCACCGCCGTCACCGTGAACGATCTGAAGGACACGATCTCGCGCTATCTGGGGGTTGAACGCACCGAACGCTCCTTCCTTACATTCGAAGAGGAGCAGGGAGCGGCTCTCAACGGCAACAGCCCGGCAGACATTTCTCTGGTGCGCTTTTCCGAACAGCTTCTGGCGAGTGCCGTCGGCTCCTCTTCAGCCCGGCTTATCCTCTCGCTCCTGCTCCAGCGTAATGACGGCACGACCCGTGATGCAATGCGGCTCCTCGACGACGCTTCGATGGCACTGCAGCACAATCGGGATCTTTTGCAGACCGCCCTCGACCAGATGGAAGAAGGTATCACCGTCTTTGACCGGGATTTCCGGCTGACCTGCTGGAACAGACAGTTCCGGACGCTTTTCGGCCTGCCGGACAGCATGGGTCAGGTCGGCGTGTCGCTCGGACAGATTGTCGGGCATCTCATCGGGCGGGGCGAGCTGGCGCGCGATGCGGAGAGCTTCACCCTGGAGCAGTTGGCCGATCACCGCGCACCCTGGCAACTCAAGCTGAAGAACAGCGGGCGCATTCTTGAAATTCGCTCCAATGCGATGCCGGATGGCGGCATTGTTGCCACCTATACAGACATTACCGCGCGTGTTGAGGCAGATGCAGCGCTCAAGCGGGCCAATGAGACGCTGGAACAGCGTGTGGCCACCCGGACAGCGGAGTTGATGCAGGTAAACGAGGAGCTTGCACAGGCGCAGATGCTGGCCGAGGAAGCCAATCTGGGCAAGACCCGCTTCCTGGCCGGTGCCGGGCACGACATCCTTCAGCCGCTCAATGCCGCGCGGCTCTACTGCGCGCCGCTACGCGAGAAGGTGGCTGACATCGACACAAGGGGGCTGATCGACCGCATCGAGTCCTCGCTGGATTCGGTGGAGACGATCCTGGGTGCGGTACTCGATATCTCGCGACTGGACACGGGCGCGATGCAGCCAAACGAGACGGTGTTCCAACTGGACAAGCTGCTCAGGCAGATCGAGACGGATTTCCAGCCACTGGCCGAGGAGAAGGGCCTTGAACTTACCATAGTCGAAAGCAGCCTGACCGTTGCCACCGACCGCAATCTTCTGCGTCGCCTGTTGCAGAACCTCGTATCCAACGCGGTGAAATATACACGAAGCGGGCGCATTCTTGTTGGTGCAAGACGGCGCGGGGCGCTGGTGGAAATACAGATATGGGACACGGGCATCGGCATCGCGGAAGGAGAACTGCAGACGGTATTCCGGGAGTTCACGCGCCTTGATGACGGCATGCGGGAGGCGCAAGGGCTGGGGCTTGGCCTATCAATTGTCGATCGCATTGCGCGCGTGTTGCGGCTAGAGCTGCAATTGCTTTCACAGCCTGGCAAAGGCACGCGCTTTTCCGTCATCATGCCGATCAGTACGCGCGCCGTTACACCAGGTCGTGAGCGCCCCCCGCTCATTCCGGTGCGCCACGCCATGCTGGAAGGGCTGAACATCCTGTGCATCGACAACGACACGCGCATCCTCGAGGGCATGCGCATGATGCTGGAGGGCTGGGGATGCCGTGTACAGACCATGAAAGGCCTGGAAGGCCACGAGAGCGAATATCCCGAGGCACCCGACTTTCTGTTCGCGGACTACCACCTCGACCGTGGCAATGGTCTTGATGCCATCACGAAACTGCGCAAGGCCTGGAACGAGGATGTGCCCGCAGTCCTGATTACCGCCGATCGCAGCCGTGAGGTGCGGCAGGCCGCCACCGCGATGGATGTCGCGATCGTGCAGAAGCCGGTCAAACCGGCCGCCTTGCGCGCACTCCTGATGCGCTATCGGCCCTCGCAGGCTGCCGAATAGCTCAGGTCTCCTGCGACAGCGGCTCGCTGCCGATACGCGATAGCAGGATGACCGCCTGCGTACGGCTGTCGACATTCAGCTTCTGCAGTACCGCCGAAACATGCGCCTTGACGGTCGCTTCGGAGACGTTGAGCTCATAGGCAATCTGCTTGTTGAGCAGGCCTTCCGCCAGCATGGCAAGGACACGTGTCTGCTGTGGTGTGAGTGTCTGAATGCGCTGGATGAGATCCGAAACTTCGGGATCGGCCTCTTCGCCAAGTTCCAGATCGTCAGGTGCGTGCAGACCTCCGTCCAGAACAGTCTTCACCGCCACCTTGATTTCGTCCATGCGCGAGGACTTCGAGATGAAGCCGGAAGCGCCCAGATCAAGCGCGCGACGTATCGTCTGCGTATCATCATAGGCCGATACGACCACGATCGGGATCGCCGGATTGAGGCCGCGCAATGCGACGAGACCGGAAAGCCCGCTTGCACCGGGCATCGCCAGATCGAGCAGTACGAGATCGATATTCTCTGCCTCGCCCACAAGCAGCTTCACGCCATCAAAATCCTCGGCTTCGAGAATTTCGCACTGCGCATCATAGCTCGTGAGCGCCTGCTGAAGAGCGCCACGGAAAAGTGGATGGTCGTCGGCGACGACAAAGCGGTAACCCGTCAAATCTTTCCTCCCCGGTGGTCCTTCCTGGCTGTTCGTCGCCGTGCTTGGGACCGGGAAGTGATTATGCGGGCTGGCGGCGGCTTTTCAAGCCGATAGCTTCCCCAGAACGCCGCTTGAAGAAGAACGTGATTGCCGCAACATCACAAACAGGCTGGATTTCGTGACAGCTTGATGTCAGCCTGTTCATGGTCAGAGGAGGAAGAGGCGTGCAGAACAGCATCGAAACGCATCGCTCTTTCGTCAACACATGGGAGTGTGACGAGAACGCGCACATGAATGTGCAGTTCTATCTCAAACGCTTTGACGAAGCTGCGGTCTTTTTCCGCCTCGCCCTGGGGGGCAAACCTGTCGCGGGCCCACCGATGGACCGCCATGTGCGCTACCACGCGGAACTGCATGCGGGTGCGACGACCCTCGTTCATTCGGCCGTGATCTCGAACGGGTCGCTGAAGGGCAGGCTGGTGCACTACCTCGTGGATGCCGAGACTGCGAAACTCTGCGCATCGGCCATCGACATGGCACCCTATCCGCCCACCGACCACCTGGTGGAAGAGCAACAGATACCTGCAGCCCTTCCCCGCAGCGCGCCCGCCGAGAAGCTCGAACCGCGCAAGCCGGATGCCATATTGAAGGCCGCTGGTGGGCGCACCAACAGTTCAATCGTCCGCGCAAACGAATGTGAAAGCGACGGCCGCCTTTGCGAACAGGGATATGTCGCGCGCATTTCGGACGCCGCCCCCCATGGCTGGGCGCTGGCCGGTGTTACCTCAAACTGGCTGAGTGAGCGCAATCTGGGGCGCGTGGCAGTGGAGATGAAGATCTCCCGCCACAGCCATGCGCGTGCGGGCGATGCGCTTCAGATCTTCACCACCGTATCAGGCTCCGGCAGCAAGACGCTCACGCTGCACCATGACATAGTCGATGTCATGAGTGGTCGGGCCGTTGCCTCCGCACAGGTTGTGGCCCTCATCGTGGACCTGGCCACCCGCAAGGCCATCGCCCTGCCCGAGCAGGCGCGCATGCATCTCACGCGCGCCTGAACGGCGGGTCGCTAGGTTCGGGAAGCGTCTTCGCCGGGTTCCGGTTCTGCCGGCTTGTTCGGGGGCGTGTCGGTCTCGGCATCAAGGTCCTTTACGATGCCTATGAACCGCTGAAAGAAGCGCTCCATCATACCAAGCGTCTGATCGAACTCCTCTTCGCTGGGCAGACCGGTGTTCGGCTTGGCTTCAGCCTCAAGCTTCTCCACCCGCTTCTCCAGATCGGCAAGCCGGCTTTGCAGCGACATCTGCGAAGAGTCATCAGTCTCGCTGGAAGGTGCACAGGTGAGGCGGCCATCCTGTTCACGACACAGGCTCATTTCACCGGTTTGTGTATTCATGCGCACATAGCCATCTTCGGTACGCTCCAGGCGAAAGCGCTCGTCCTGTGCATTGGCCGTGCCCTGGAGCATCGCTCCGGCACCGCCAATCAGCGCTGCGGCGAGAACAACCGACTTTGTTTTACCCATCATGGTTCAACTCCTTGAAAGCGCGGCGTCGTTTTTTCCTGCGCGTCCACGCTTTGCAGAAACTGTCAGTGCCGCGCAAAACCTTTCCACGCAGCCATTATCGGATTATAGCGCGCGCATGGCACATTTCATTTACAAGATCTGCCCGCGCGCGATGTGGGTTGAAGCACAGAAAACAGGCGTCTTTGAGGGCGCTCCCGTCGATCTGCAGGATGGCTATATCCACTTTTCGACTGCGGAGCAGCTTCGCGAGACGGCAGCCAAGCATTTTGCCGGTCAGGACGACCTGCTTCTGGTCAGCGTCGATGGCGACCGTTTGGGCGAGGCTCTCAAATACGAGATTTCCAGAGGCGGCAAAGAGTTTCCGCATCTTTACGCGCCACTCGAACTGTCTGCCGTAGTCGAGACCATGCCGCTGCCGCTCGGGGATGACGGCCAGCATAGATTTCCGGAGGGGATGAAATGAGACGGCTTATCGACCGCCTCGCCCGTCCCTTCCTCTTCTCGCTCGATCCCGAACAGGCCCACGGGCTGGCGATCAAGGCGCTTGAAACCGGTGTGACACCTTTTCCACCTCGTCGGGATACGCCGCGCCTGCGTACCGAGATCGCCGGGCTTGCATTCCCGAACCCGCTCGGAATGGCGGCCGGGTTCGACAAGAATGCGCAGGTGCCGGATGCCTTGCTGCGTCTTGGCTTCGGTTTCGTGGAATGCGGCACGGTTACGCCGCGCCCGCAATCGGGCAATGAGAAGCCACGCATCTTTCGCCTTGTCGAAGATCGCGCCGTGATCAATCGTCTCGGCTTCAACAATGAGGGGCTTGAAGCGGCAAAGGCGCGGCTGGAGCGGCGCACCGGCAGAGGCGGCATCGTCGGCATCAATATCGGCACCAACAAGGATGCGGCCGACCGCATTGCAGCCTATGAGCAGGGCGTGCATGCCTTCGCCCGCCTTGCCTCCTATCTGACCATCAATATCTCTTCGCCCAACACCGCAGGCCTGCGCGATCTGCAGGGGAAGGAAAGCCTCGGCCTTCTGCTCTCACGGGTCTGTGCCGCGCGTGATGCAGCGGCTCGAAATGGCGCCGGTCACACGCCGCTCTTCCTCAAGATCGCCCCTGATCTGGATGAACAGGCGATGGAAGACATTGCCACCGAACTGGCCGGTAGCGCGATCGACGGCCTGATTGTGTCGAACACCACCCTGTCGCGCTCAGATCTTGCCAGTGCGAATAGCAGCGAGACTGGCGGCATGTCGGGCGCGCCGCTGTTCGAACGATCAACAATCGTGCTTGCGCGCATGCGCCGCCTCGTTGGGCCCAAACTCCCGATCATCGGCGTGGGCGGCGTCCATTCCGCCGAAACGGCGCTTGAGAAAATCAAGGCGGGCGCTGACCTGGTGCAGATCTACACCGGCATGATCTATGAGGGCGCCAGTCTGCCGGCACGGATCGTCAAGGGTCTGGACGAGGCCGTGGCAAGGGCGGGCGTGGCCAATGTGGCCAAACTCAGGGACAGCCATCTCGACAAATGGGCCGACCGTCCCCTGCCCGATTGAGCATCACGCGAAGTTCTGCCGCATGCGATGCGGCAGGATTGCCGCCAGGCTCAAGCCACGAACGATGAGCCATATATGCATGGCAGCCCATAGGCCCGCATTGCCGAAGGCTTCGCCCAGCACGAACAGGGCGACCACGTAGAAGCCGAGCGACAGCAGCATCATGTTGCGCATGTCGCGCGACCATGTGGCGCCGATGAAAACGCCGTCCATCTGGAATGCCAGCACACCGCTTATTGCGACAAACGCGGCGAATGGAAGATATGTCAGAGCCAGGGCACGCACATCGGGCGATGTCGTGAGCAGATGCACGAGGTCCTGTCCAAAGGCGATCGTAAGAGCCGTTGCAGCGATCGCAAGCGCGAAGCCCCAGATACCGGTGAGCAGGAGTACACGGCTGAATGCCGTCCTGTTTCGCCCGCCGACAGCCCTACCCGCAAGCTGCTCAGCAGCCGTGGCAAAGCCATCCAGAAAATAGCCCGCGAAGAGAATGAAATTCAGGAGCACGGCATTCGCAGCCAGGGTCACTGTTCCGTATTGCGCACCCTGCCGGGTGAAAAGCGCATAGGCTGCCAGCAGCGTGAAGGAGCGCACCATGATGTCGCCATTGAGCGACAGGAGGCGCAGGATAGAGGCGAGGTCGAATACGTCCCGGCGCGCCGGGCGCCGATCGCCCCTCATGCGTCGCGACACGATGGCCAGTCCCACGATTGCAGCAATGCTTTCTCCGCCCACCGTGCCCCAGGCAACCCCTTCGATCCCCCAGCCCAGATGGAGGCCAAGCCATAGCGACAGCGATATGTTCGCGCCATTGAGAAGGAACTGGAGGCCCAGTCCGAGCGTGCCTTCACCACGTCCCAGCACATAGCCGAGCAAAGTGAAATTGATCAGCGTCATCGGAGCGGCGAGCATGCGGATGGCAATATAGGCGTGCATTGCATCTATCACTGCCTGCTCGGGCGAGATGAACCAGGCCCCTGCGGCGGCAATGGCCGGTGACGCCAGGATCAGCAGCAAACCTGCGGTGACGGCCAGGATTAACGCACGCAGAAGCGTGGCCTGCTCCTCCCGCGTGTCACCGCGTCCGAAAGCCTGTGCGACCAGACCGGTGGTCCCAGAACGCAGCGAGTTGAGTGTGTTGAACACCACGTCGAACACGATGGCACCGGCCGCAAGTCCGCCCAATAGTGCAGCATCGCCGAACTGACCGACAATGGCAGTGTCTACAAGGCCAAGAAGAGGGGTGGTCAGATAGGCCAGCGTCATCGGCACGGCGATTGCCAGCACCTGCCGGTTCGTCACCATGAACTGCTTCTGCTCTGGCTGACCTGTCGCGTCCAATCCTGCCCCCACACTGCTTCAGGCAAAGCCAATGCCAGCCGCAACGTATGGCCGCAAGGGCACAGCGACGCTTCTTGGTGCGGCCAGCCCTATCGGCGGAAGCTCAGGATTCTGAGAATGATAAATGCCGGTACAACGATAACTGCACCAAGCACGATGTATCCGGCAAAATTGCCGAGCGCGTCAAATCCCATGTTCCAGACGTGGAGAACCATGTCGCGCAGGCTGTACCAGACATCCCAGGGCGACCAGTGGAACACACTCATGATGAAGCCGACTATGAAGGAGACGACAAGCAGCTTCACCAATATCCGCAAGGGGCTGTCGCCCAGAAAGCGTGTCAGTGCCGACATTGTCTCATCCTTCTGATCCCAGGCTTGTGCAGATAGTCGTTCCGGAAGCCGGCCGCAAGAAGCCCTTCGCTCGGCCGCCTGCAACAGGCTCCACCATTGTGGCGTTATAGCGAAATCCAAATCCTTGTTCCTTGGCGGGAACAAGGCTTGCGGAAAGCCACACTCCAGATAGTGTGTATTGCGAACTAAATGCGGATTATCCCGATGTCAGCGATAGATTATTATTTCACCTCGGCCTCGCCCTTCTCCTATCTCGGGCACCAGCCCCTGCGCGCGGTGGCGCGCAAGCACGGCTTGGAGATCAATGTGAAGCCAGTCAGCCTGCCTGGCATATGGCAGGTGTCCGGCGCGCTTCCACCGGCGCAGCGCCCGCCTGTGCGCCAGCGCCTGCGACTGGTCGAGCTGCAGCGCATCGCGGACTACCGGGGCATGCCCATCAATGTGAAGCCGAAGCATTGGCCGGTCGACCCGACGCTTGCCGACCGATCCGTCATCGCACTGCAACAGCTGGGTGGTGATCCGCTCAGCTATATGGAGCGCGTGTTTGCTGCACTCTGGGCGAACGAAGAAGACATCGCCGACGAGCAGGTGCTCGCAAAATATCTTGCGCGTGAGGGTTTTGACGCTGAAGCCGTCCTGGCGGCAGCCCGCCAGCCGGAAGCGGCCGAGATTCGTCAGCGAAATACCGAGGAGGCCATCACGGCCGATGCTGTGGGTGTGCCGACCTATGTGCTCAATGGCGAAGCGTTTTTCGGACAGGACCGTGTGGAATATCTTGATCACGCACTGGCCAAGGGAAGAGCAGCGTTCAAGGCGGATTAACCACGTCCGGCTAGGGCATTGCGCAGGCTGGACAGGTAGCCATCCACGGGTCTAGAACAGACCGGCAGGCATTTTTTCCTGTCAACAAGGGGGAGGACAACGTGCTTTCGCACGAGCAAGTCTGGGCGGCCATCGACGCGCTGGCAGCGCGGCATGCACTTTCGCCATCCGGCCTCGCGCGCAAAGCAGGTCTGGATTCCACCGCGTTCAACCGCTCCAAGCGCTGCTCCGCGGATGGCAGACCACGCTGGCCTTCGACGGAATCGCTCGCCAAGGTCATGCTGGCCACCGGTGCATCGCTGGACGATTTCATCGCTCTGGTTAAGGGCGTGCCTTGTGCAGAGCCCGGCCAATATCCGATGCCAGCGGCTTCGGTGCCTCTGATCGGCTTCGCGCAAGCCGGCGCCGGCGGCTTTTTCGACGATGCAGGCTTTCCCGCCGGTGAAGGCTGGGAGCATGTCGAGCTTCCCGTCCAGAATTTGCGCCAGGGCGCCTATGCACTGCAGGTCCAGGGCGACTCCATGCTGCCACTCTATCGCGACGGCGACACGCTGATCGTTGAGCCGGAAACGACCATCCACAAGGGCGACCGTGTCGTGGTGAAGACCATGGACGGAGAGGTCATGGCCAAGGTGCTGATGCGTCAGACGAGCCGCGAGATCGAGCTGCATTCAATCAATGCCGAACATCCCAACCGGGTGTTCAAGCGCTCGGAGGTGGAATGGATCGCGCGGATCGTGTGGGCCAGCCAGTAAGACTGGCTTTTCTGGCAGCCCTCCTTGCGGCAATTGTCGCGCCGCCTTGCGCCCATGCGCAGGAAAAGCGCGTGCGGATCATCGATCCAACCGTGGCAGCTCCACCGCCAGTCGCACCTCACGAGTTGATGCGCGTCGAGCCCCGCCCGCCACTAAGCCCCTTGGCGCATGAACCCGTGTCAAAGCCCATCGATCGCCAGCAGCGCTTTTTCAAACCGGTAGCCGTCGCGGCCGGCAAGATTCGCGCCCAGGACCTGGAATTTTCCCTGTCCGGCATCCAGGTTCTTTCGCCAGATGAAATTTGCGATGGCCCCGAAGGCGCGTGGCCCTGCGGGCGTCATGCCCGCACGGCGTTTCGCTTGTGGTTGCGCGGGCGCGCGCTGGATTGCGAGATGGACGAGGAAGAGGCCGAGAGCGCAGCGCAACGCTCTGCACGCTGCGTTGTGGGAGACGTCGACCCGGCCGAGTGGCTGGTTACCCATGGCTGGGCGCGCGCCGCGTCCGAAAGTTCCTATAAGGCCATGGAAACCGATGCACGCTCGCTGCGCCGCGGCATCCATGGCAACGGGCCGCGCTAATGCCGGAGCGGCTACCCCGGCCTGTTCCCAGTCATTCCGCGACCAGTTCGCCATTGAGAGCCGAGGCAATCAATTCGCGCGTCTTGTCGATGCCGTAGAGCGCGGCAAAGGAGCCGAAGCGTGGCCCGCGCTCCTGCCCCAGAAGCACCTGATAGATCATCTGGAAGAAGGCCACCGACACACCCGGACCGCCGGTCGGGCTCTTCTTCTTGTGGTCCTGGTAACGTTCGATGTCGCGCGCGACATCGAGCGCCGCATTCTGGATCGCCTCGCCATCGGCATCTGCGGGCAGACTGCCTAAAGCTTCCGACAGCTTCTCAAGTGCATCGCGTTCCTCATCATCTGGCGCGCGGTAGTCCTTCTTCACGAAGTCGCGGAAATACTGGATCGCGTAGCCGACAAGCTGGTCGAGATGCGGATGCGTCTGTGGCGTGACGCCGGGAGCATAATTGGAAATGAAGCCCCACATGACGTCCCGGTTTTCCGGATTGGAGGCGGTTGCCAGGTTGAGCAGCAGCGAGAACGGGACAGGCAGATCCTTCTCCGGCGGATTGCCGCTATGGATGTGCCAGACCGGATTGTTGAGCCGCTGCGTCCAGTCCTGACGCGGATAGGCGGCAAGATGGGCGTAATATTCGTCGACCGCGCGCGGGATCACGTCGAAATAAAGCTTCTTCGCCGTACGCGGCTTCTGGAACATGTAGAGCGCAAGACTTTCGGTCGGCGCATAGGTCAGCCATTCATCTATGGTCAGGCCGTTGCCCTTCGACTTGGATATCTTCTGACCCTTGTCGTCCAGGAACAGTTCGTAGATGAAGTGCTCCGGCGCCTTGCCACCGAGGATGACGCAGATGCGATCATAGAGCGCGGCATTGGGGCCGTGATCCTTGCCGAACATCTCGAAATCGACATCCAGGGCAGCCCAGCGCATGCCGAAATCCGGCTTCCACTGCATCTTCACATTACCGCCGGTGATGGGCAGCGTGATCTCCTTGCCGTCCTCGTCGTCGAATGTGATGGTGCCGGCCTTGGCATCCACATTCTTCATCGGGACATAGAGCACGCGGCCCGTTTCGGGATGGATGGGAAGGAACGGGCTGTAGGTGGCCTGGCGCTCTTCACCCAGCGTTGGCAGCATCGCCGCCATGATCCGCTCGTAGTTTTCCGCCGCGTTCAACAGCGCGTTGTCGAACTTGCCGGATTTGTAATAGTCGGTGGCGCTGGCAAAATCGTATTCGAAGCCGAAAGTATCGAGGAAGCGGCGCAGCATGGCGTTGTTGTGCTCGCCAAAGCTCTTGTACTCGCTGCCAAAGGGGTTGGGCACGGCCGTCAGCGGCTTGTGCAGATGGGGCTTGAGCGCTTCGGGGTCCGGAACATTGTCCGGGATCTTGCGCATGCCATCCATGTCGTCGGAGAAGCACAGGAGCCGGGTCTTCACCTTGCCTTCGGTGAGAATGTGAAAGGCATGGCGCACCATGGTCGTGCGGGCAACTTCGCCGAAGGTGCCGATATGCGGGAGGCCCGAGGGGCCGTATCCGGTCTCGAAAAGGACGACCTCGGGGAAGTCACGGCCCTCATAACGTTTGACGATTTTGCGCGCTTCCTCGAATGGCCAGGCTTTGCCTTTCTCAGCCGCGTCCAGGAGTTCGGGCGCGAGGTCTAGCGTCGATGCGTCAATCGTCATTTCTCATGTCCATTCAGGGTAGGAAAAATCCAACGGCTGTGGGCTTAAGCTTGCCGCGGGTAGAGGTCAATCTTCCGCATGTTTTTTCATTGCGGTCAGTCGTGCCCGTTCCTACCTTGGTGCTGCACAAAGAGGATATGTGATGCTTCAACCCCCCACCCTTCATGAGGCCCTGATCCACCTCATGGTCGTCGTGTCCGCCAGCGACCGAAACATGACCGATGCGGAACTCTCACGCATTGGCCAGATGATACAGACACTGCCGGTCTTTGCCGATTTCGATCAGGACCGCATAATCGAGGTTGCCGGGGAATGTCAGCAGATCCTCCAGAATGATGACGGCCTCGACAGCATTCTCAACGAGGTGCGTGACGTGGTGCCCGATACGCTACATGACACCGCCTATGCGATGGCGGTAGAAGTCGCGGCGGCCGATCTGCACTTGGAGCGCGAGGAAAAGCGCATGCTGCAGCTTATCCGCAACCGTCTGCGCCTTGACCCACTCATTGCCGCAGCCATCGAGCGGGCTGCGCAGGCGCGTCACCGCCGCCCGGCCTGACCGGCCTCACCAGCAATTGACTGGCTTGAGAGGACCGGGTCGGAGATGAAGGCGAATGATTGATTTCCTCACATCGGAAGCCGGTATCCGGCTTGGCGCCTTCATCGCGATCTTCTCGGCCATGGCCGCTTTCGAGCTATGGTCGCCGCGTCTCGAGCGCGACGAGATGATCGGGACCTTCAAGACGCGACGCTGGTTCACGAACCTGTCCGTTCTGATCATTTCGTCGATCATCCTGCGGGTGGTCTTCCCGGCTGCCGCCGTGGGTGCTGCATTGGCGGCGGAGACGCGTGGCATCGGGTTGTTCAACCTGTTGCCCGTGCCATCTCTGGCCGCCGGAATCATCGCCTTTGTGGTGCTGGATTTCGCGATCTGGCTGGAACACCTGGCCAGCCACAAGATCCCGCTGTTCTGGCGTTTTCACCGCATGCATCATGCCGATACGGGCTTCGATGTCACGACAGGACTGCGCTTCCATCCCGTCGAGATCCTGGTCTCGATGCTCTGGAAGGCGTTGATCGTCATGGCGCTGGGTGCGCCTGTTCTCTCGGTGCTGATCTTCGAGATCGTGCTGAACGGCACCTCGATGTTCAACCACTCCAATATAGACCTGCCGCGTCCGCTTGACCGCGTATTGCGCCGCTTCATTGTCACGCCGGACATGCACCGGGTGCATCACTCCTCGGCGCCGGAAGAGACCGACACCAATTACGGCTTCAACTTCTCTTTCTGGGATCGCATCTTCCGCACCTATCTGGCGCAGCCGGCTGCAGGACATAGCCGCATGGAGATCGGGCTCAGGGAATATCGTGGTGCGATCGCTAGCGGCCTGATGTGGTGTCTGTACCTGCCCTTCCGCAAGCTTTACCGCCGCCGCATGCGATAGCAGATTCAGTAGAAGCCCACGGGAAAGTAGCGCAGATAAAGCTCTTCGAAGCGCCCATTGGCTTCCACGCTTTGCAAGGCGTAGTCGAGTGCAGCCTTCACATCATGCGCATCAGCCGGCAGGGCGATGGCCAGCCCATGCCCCAGATATTCCGGCGCAAAATAGGGCTCACCCGTGAACGCACAGCACAATTCATCGTCCTGATCGGCGAGCCAGAAGGATAGCCGCAGCCCGTCGCCGAGGACCGCATCCAATCTACCCGCCTGCAAATCCGCCATCATCCAGTTGTCACGGCTGTATGTGACCGGCTGGAGTTGCGGGAACCAGTTCCTCAACATCCGCTCGTGAGCAGAGCCGGCGATAACCCCAATGCGTCCATCAGCAAGCTTCCCGACCTCAAGGCCACTGTCGGTCTTGGCAAGGAAGCGCGCAGGGAACTGGAGATAGGGCTGTGAGAACAACAACTCCATGCGGTTTTCGGCAGTCACCGCCACGCCGGCCATGATGGCATCGCCCTCGCCTTGTGCAAGTGCGGGTCGTAGCTCTTCCCATGGCAGTGCCTGGATCTGGCATCTCTCCTCGATGTCGAGCACCTCGCAAAGAGCGCGCGCAAGATCGACATGGAAGCCGGTCAGGCGACCATCCTCATCGAGAAAGTTGAAGGGAAAGAAGTCCGTTGTCGTGAGAAACCGGAGGCGGCGGATATTGCTTACATCGGGTTTCGTCAGGCGCTGTCGCTGGTCCCAGACATGCGGAATGCGCACATCCTCTGCACTCGCAGCCTGTGGCAGCATGAGCGTGATGAGAACGAGCAATGTGAGCAGGGCGCGCAAGCAGGACCTCTTCGCGATGTTTTCCCGCTCATAGCGCAACGCGTCATCGAGAGGAACAGCAACAAGGCGAAATACACGCAGACATTGACATTGATTAAATTGCTGCACAGTATAGTTGTCGTCTGGAGATTTCTTGCCGACAGGTTGTATCGTGTTTAGGGGTGGACATGTGTACTGAACTGAAAGCAGCAGCTGATCCGGGTGGTTGCCTCGAGCCACCGCAAAGACAACCTGCACGCATATCCATTTAGAAGCAGACCCTTCTTCACTGCGAGACTTCCCTCGCTCTAGCAGATTGGACTGGCATCATGTTCACCGAACGGTTCACGCCGGGCGCAGGTGCACCTTTGCGCCTGCCAAAAACCGTCATGTCTTCATATCTGAAGCGGCATCGGGTCTATAGGCCAAGCCCTGCGGAGGAATGGCAGCCGGTCCTGGACATGCTGGGCGTTGGAAGCGGTGAAGCTCTGGCGATCGAGGCAAGAGCCACACTTTCCGGCCTTACCTTTCAGGCGGAGCTGCTGTCTTCGGGTCGGGTTTGCGAAATGGACTTCTTCCGCGCACTTGCGCGCTGGCTTGGGCTTGGTTTCGAAACAACCATCAGACCGCACAACCTGATCATGCAGGAGGATGGCTGTCTGGAAGCCCTGCAGCAGAGTTGCGGTGTCAGAGCGGCTGCCGCCTATGATGCGCGCGGCAACACGGTTCTCCTGATTGCGCCGCACGGGCTCGACATCTCCGGAATGCTCGATTTTCTCAAGCGCTACGATCGTTTGCGCCTTACACTGCGCATCATCGCGCCTACCGCATTGCGCGAGGCAATCAAAGCACGAGCGGCCAAGGCAACCGCGCGTATGGCGGTAAGCGCTCTTTTCGAGCACATGCCATCATTTTCTGCGAGGACGGTCGTGAATGCATGGCAGGGTGCCCTGTTCGGCGCACTAGCATTTGCCTTTCCTGCCAGCTTGCTCCTGTGGCCCGTCCAAACGCTGCTCGTCACCCATATCGTGCTTTCAGTGTTCTTCTTCTCCTGTATTCTGCTGCGCTTCTTTGCCGGACTTGAAGCACGCAAGACGAAACGTGAGCCGGAGCTTTGCTCCCACAGGCCTGCGGACATGCCCGTCTATACGGTTCTTGTGGCGCTCTATCGCGAGGCAGACGTCGTCCCGCAGCTCCTGATGTCACTGAACCGCCTCGTCTGGCCGCGCGGGAAGCTTGAGATCAAGCTCGTTTGCGAGGCAGATGACCACGAGACGCTGAATGCCATCCGCGCGCACCAGCTCAGGCCCTATGTGGAGGTGATAGAAGTTCCCGACATCGGTCCACGCACCAAGCCGAAGGCCCTATCCTATGCCCTGCCCCTGTGCCGAGGCGATTTCGTGGTGCTATACGATGCCGAAGACCGCCCTCACCCGTTCCAGCTGATGGAAGCATGGCAAAGCTTCGAAAAGAGCACGGATGATCTTGCCTGCCTTCAGGCTCCGCTTGCGATCACGAATGGCGGCGAAAGCTGGATATCATCGATGTTCGCCTTCGAGTATTCGGCACTCTTCTCCGGATTGCTGCCATGGCTTGCCCGCCGCCACTATGTGATGCCGTTGGGAGGCACATCCAACCACTTCCGCCGTGAGGCGCTCGAAGCCGTGGGGGGCTGGGATCCATATAATGTAACGGAAGATGCCGATCTGGGCATGCGCCTGCGCCGCTTCGGCTATCGCAGCGGCGTCCTGACCTATCCAACGCTTGAAGATGCGCCCAGCGACTTCAAGACGTGGCTGCCACAGCGCACACGCTGGTTCAAGGGGTGGGCTCAGACATGGCTCGTTCACATGCGCAATCCGAGCAAGCTTCTTCACGAGCTTGGTTGGGGCAGTTTCATAATGATGCAGATCATGGTGTCGGGCATGCTGGTTTCAGCTCTTGCCTACGCCGTTTTCACGCTGACGGCGCTGTTTCTGGCCGGGTTCCACTTCAGCGGCGGTGAGTTGACACGGCATCAATATGTGCTGCTGTGCGTGGATCTGGCGAATGTCATTCTCGGACATGTCGCTTTCATCGCACTTGGCTGGTGGACACTGCCCCGGCAGAAACGGTTGAACCTTGCGCAGCATGCGCTGAACACACCGCGCTACTGGTTCATCATGTCAATTGCAGCCTGGCGCGCCATCTGGCAGCTGTGCCGGCGCCCTCATCTGTGGGAAAAGACGCCGCACAAGCCGCATCGAAACGATCACTTCAGGAAGTCCAGCCCCTTACCGACGATCTTGCCGTCTTCCTTGCCGATGGCATCCTTGTCGCGACCGTCATAATCGACGGACAGCAGGATGTGGCGAATGACGGCGATGCGCGCGCGCCGCTTGTCATTGGCCTTCACGACCGTCCAGGGCGCATGCTCGGTATGCGTCCGCTCCAGCATGATGTCGCGGTAATGGGTGTAGTCATCCCACTTGAACATGCCCTCGATATCTATGGGCGAGAACTTCCAGTATTTCAGGCGGCTGTGCCTGCGGTCGTGGAAGCGTTCAAGCTGGGTCACTTGCCCGATATTGAGCCAGAACTTGAACAGGCTGATGCCGTCATTGACGAGCGCCTGCTCGAAATTGGGAACCTCTTGCAGGAACCGCTCATGCTGCTCGGGCGTGCAGAAGCCCATGACCGGCTCCACAACGCCGCGATTGTACCAGGAACGGTCGAAGGTGACGAATTCGCCGGAAGTCGGGAAATGAGCCACGTAGCGCTGAAAATACCACTGCCCCATTTCTGCTTCCGTCGGCTTGGGCAGCGCGACATTGCGCGCGGTACGCGGGTTCATATAGGCGCGGATGCGTGAGATCGTGCCGCCCTTGCCGGCTGCGTCACGCCCTTCGAAAAGGGCCATGATGCGATGACCGGACTTCTTCTGCCACGCCTGAAGCTTCACAAGCTCAAGCTGCAGATCTTCCAGCTGCTTTTCGTATTTCTTCCTGTCCATCCGGTCGTCGTAAGGATAGCCGTCCGCCGTCAGCGCGTTGTCTTCGATCCAACCCGGCAGCTTCGGATCGTCGATGTCGAACACCCTCTTCTTGCCGTCCACCTTGAGCTCTACCGGTTCGGCGAGATCCTTATCCAAAGGAATGTTCATAAAAGCGTTTCCTCTTGCAGCTAACAGCAGGCACCCGAATTACCACCGGACGACCGGCGCATGCTATTGAGTGGGTGCGAAAACGTCCAGAGCGCGAAAAACGGATCGATGAAGAACGTGGAAGTCAAGAAAACGGCCTTGGGTGACGCCGCCCCCGGTGTGCGCCTGCCCGTTGCGGCCGCGCTGGCGCTCATGACGCTTTTGGGCGTGGATCTCTTCCACGGAGGTAATGGCCTCGTGGCTGTCGGTGCAGCTGGCGCCTTCCTGGTGGGACTATGGCTTGCCAATGTGGAGGCCAAGCGCGAGGTGAAGGCGGAGCTTGAGGAAAAGCCGAAGCGGGCCATTGATCGCCTGACCGCTGCACAGCTTGGCGCCGCTGTGAATGAGCCGCTATACATCATCAACGGCAAGCGTGAAGTCGCCTTCGTCAACGCCGTTGCCGAAGAAGCATTCGGCACCGTGGCGATCGGAGCCTCGCTGCAGTTGAAATTCCGTGCGCCGGAGATCCAGGAACTGCTCGATCAACTGGTCTCCACCAACCAGCCGCAGATGCTGGACTATGTAGAGCGGGTTCCCGTGGAGCGGGCTTACCGGGTCCATGCCGCACCGATTGGCGAGGGAACCGGTCTTTACATCCTGCTTTTCCGCGACCAGAGCGAAACGCGCCGCATCGAGAAGATGCGTTCCGACTTCATCGCCAATGCCAGCCATGAATTGCGCACGCCTCTTGCCTCCGTCTCGGGATTCATCGAAACGCTGAGAGGTCCGGCCCGCGAAGATGACAGGGCGCGCGACCATTTCCTCTCGATCATGCATGAACAGACGAGCCGCATGGCGCGTCTGATCGACGATCTGCTTTCGCTTTCGCGCCTCGAAATGAAGCCCTTTTCAAAGCCCTCCGAGCAGGTCGAACTCAACCGGCTTGTATCGGGCGTGGCGGATTCCCTTGGGCATATCGCGGCCGACAACGGCATAGAGATCAAGCTCGACATGCCGGAAGACCCGCTTCGCATCAGCGGAAACCGGGACGAGCTGGTGCAGGTTTTCCAGAATCTGATCGAAAATGCCTGCAAATATGGCTCAGGTGGCGGCAAGGTTGTTGTCAGAGGCTTACCGGCCAGCGACGGCAACGGATGCAGCATCAGTGTTCGCGATTTCGGACCCGGCATTCCGCAAGAGCATATTCCACGGCTGACAGAGCGTTTCTACCGCGTCGATGTGGAGACGAGCCGCGCACAGAAAGGTACGGGTTTGGGTCTTGCCATTGTAAAGCATATCCTGTCGCGCCATGGTGCGAGGCTGACGATCCGATCCAAGCTCGGGGAAGGCTCCACCTTTGCGGTGCATTTCCCCGGCCCCAGCGTCGTTGCAACGCAGGTGGAACAGTTTCATTGAATAGCGAATGGCGTTTTCTTTTAACCGTCATTTACATCGCATATGCATCTTCTTTCGCGAATAGATGCATCCCGCGCTGCCAGGAGTGAACCGAACCATGCCGAGCCAGCACATCATGCGCTCCTTTGACGAGGAATTGCGCTATCTGACCAATCAGATCGGCAGCATGGGCGGCTATGCGGAACGCATGGTGGAGCAGGCGGTATCGGCATTGGTGGGCGGCGACATCGATCTGGCGCGCAAGGTGGTGGCCGATGACGAGTTTCTGGATCTGCGCGAGCGCGAAATCGGTGAGAAAGCCGTCATCGTCATCGCCAAGCGGCAGCCCATGGCGGGCGACCTGCGCGAGATTGTCGGTGCCATCCGCATCGCCTCCGACCTGGAGCGCATCGGAGATCTTGGCAAGAACATCGCCAAGCGGGTGACTGCGGTGACGGAAAGCCGACAGCCGATGCGTCTTTTCCGCGGCCTGTCTTCCCTTTCCGATCTGGCGCTGACGCAGCTCAAGGACGTTCTCGACGCCTATGCATCACGCTCGGCAGAGAAGATTGGTGCGGTTCGTGATCGCGATGAAGAGATCGACGCCATGTATACGTCACTCTTCCGCGAGCTTCTCGTCTACATGATGGAAGATCCGCGCAACATCACGGCCTGTACGCATCTGCTTTTCTGCGCGAAGAATATCGAACGCATCGGTGATCATGCGACCAATATCGCCGAGACGGTGCACCACATCATCACCGGCACCCAGCTTGCACCGGAGCGGCCGAAGGTTGATCTCAGCCACAAGGTGACCGCACCGACTGATGACGACCAGTCGGCCTGAAGCCTCGGCTGCAAATCTATCACGAAGACCGTCATGTTCGGCTGGGACCTGAGCCTGGTCATCTCAGCCGTTGAAGCCCCTGGCTCCGGCGGGGCCGCTTCGGGCCCCGGATGAGGCAGGCACGACATGCCTGCCTGTTCTTTCTGGTGTCAGCGCGCCCGGCGACGCTCGGAAGCTGGCTGATAGGCCAGTTTGGAGTGGTAGCAGCAATAAGGACCGTTATCGCCGGTATCATTGCCGCAGAAGTTGAACTCTTCCGACAGCGGGTCGCCATTGGGCCATTTGCAGGTGCGTTCGCTGAGCTGAACCAGTTTCAGCTTGCGCGACATCGGGATGACCACATCCTCCACCGGACGCGTGTCCTGATAGGCGATGGCGTCTTCCTGGAACTCGACCTGCAGGGCGGTTGCACCGACGGAGGTGGTGACCGTGCGGCTCTGCGTGCGGGTGGTGGAACGGCTGCTGCGGCTCGCCGTCGAGGACGCAGCCGCGGCTGCCGGCGCCTTCTTCTGGCGGGTATTGCTGCTCGTGGCGCGTCCGCGGCTGGAAAGCTTGAGGCGGTGCACCTTGCCGATCACGGCATTTCGGCTCACTCCACCGAGCTGCGCGGCGATCTGGCTGGCACTCAGCCCCTCAGCCCAAAGCTTCTTCAGCATTTCGACGCGTTCGTCTGTCCAGTTCATCGGGACACGCTCCTTTTCAGGCGCACGGAATCCCTTCAGGCTCCCACTCGGCGATCAGCCAAGAGGACACCAGATCTATACAGGAAAGGTGGTCCGCCGCACGATATGTAGTCGTTACTCCTGCAAACTACCGTACCGGTTGACTCCGTGACAAGAGTCGGCAGAGGCCTTGCGAATCTTTTCCCCAACTTGCCGAATCAGTGAGTCATTTTTGTCACGGTTAATTTTCCGTTGCTGTCTCAATGACCCTCTGGCCACTCGCGTTGACTTCGCCTGCCAAAAAACGGATATAAAGCCATGCGCCGCCCTTGAGGGCGGCTTTTTGGTTTCATCAGGCCGGGCGGTGCAGGCCAACCGGTCAGGGGCAATTCCGGAGCACATGCATGAGCGAGTCCGCGCTCTACAATACCTATGCCAGAATCCCGCTCTCGTTCGAGCGCGGTGATGGCTCATGGCTGATCCAGGAAGACGGCACGCGCTATCTCGATTTCGCTGCCGGCATTGCGGTAAACTCGCTGGGCCATGCGCATCCACATATGGTGGCCGCGCTCGTCGGCCAGGCCGGCCGTCTGTGGCATATTTCCAATCTCTACGAGATCCCCGGCCAGGATCGCCTGGGCAGACGCCTTTGCGATGCCAGCTTTGCGGACAAGGCCTTTTTCACCAATTCCGGTGCCGAGGCACTGGAATGTGCCATCAAGACCGCGAGGCGCTATCACTACGCCAAGGGTGACGAGAACCGCTTCCGCATCATCACCTTTGAAGGCGCGTTCCACGGCCGCACACTCGCGACCATCGCTGCCGGCGGCCAGAAGAAGTATTTCGAGGGCTTCGGGCCCAAGGTGGAAGGCTTCGACCAGGTTGCCTTCGGTGATCTGAAGGCAACCGAAGCGGCCATCACGCCGGAGACTGCCGCGATCCTGGTGGAACCCGTTCAGGGCGAAGGCGGCATCCGTGTCATGCCCAACGAGACGCTGCGCGCGCTGCGCGAACTGTGCGACAAGCACGGCATCCTGCTGCTGCTCGATGAAGTGCAGTCCGGCATAGGCCGCACGGGCCGCTTCTTCGCCCATGAATGGTCGGGTATCACCCCTGACGTGGTTGCAGTCGCCAAGGGCATCGGCGGGGGCTTCCCCATGGGTGTCTGTCTTGCCACGGAAGAAGCCGCGAGCGGCATGATACCTGGCGTCCACGGCACGACATTCGGCGGCAATCCGTTGGCCATGGCAGTCGGAAATGCGGTGCTCGACATCGTTCTGGAAGACGGCTTCATGGACAAGGTTGCGCGCAAAGGCCTGCTTCTGAAGCAGAAGCTTGCGGCACTTGCCGACACCTATCCGCAGGTCGTCGAGGAGGTGCGCGGCAACGGGCTGATGCTTGGCTTCAAGTGCAAGCCGGTCAATCTGCAGGTCATGGGCGCTCTGCGTGACGAAAAGCTGCTCGCGGTTCCCGCTGGCGACAATGTCGTACGCCTTCTGCCGCCGCTGACGGTTTCCGAAGAGGAAATCGACGAGGCAATCGCGCGCATGGACAATGCCTTCAAGACAATCTCCGAAAATTCCAGCCAGGGAGACTAACGGCCATGACAAATCCGCGGCACTTCCTCGATCTGTCCGCCGTTTCCGCTGATGATCTGCGGGGCATTATCGACGATGCCCGCACGCGCAAGGATGCGCTGAAGGCGGGCAATGCCGACAAACCGCTTAGCGGCAAGGTTCTGGCGATGATTTTCGACAAGCCATCCACGCGCACCCGCGTCTCGTTCGATGTGGGCATGCGCCAACTGGGTGGCGAAACGCTGATGCTGACGGGCACCGAGATGCAGCTTGGACGCTCCGAAACCATCGCGGATACGGCCAAGGTTCTCTCGCGCTATGTCGATGCCATCATGATCCGCACCACGGAACATGATCGTCTTCTTGAACTTGCCGAGAACGCAACCGTGCCGGTCATCAACGGTCTCACCGACGACACCCATCCCTGCCAGATCATGGCGGATGTGCTGACCTATGAAGAGCATCGCGGGGATGTGAAGGACCGCCTTTTTGCGTGGACCGGCGACGGCAACAATGTGCTTCACTCGCTTGTGGAGGCTTCGGCCCGCTTTGGCTTCCGGCTCAATATCGCAACCCCATCTGGAAGCGAGCCTGACAATCGCTATATAGATTGGGCGCGTGCAAGTGGCGGTCGTGTCGAACTGATGCAATCTGCCGAGGATGCGGTCAGCGGAGCGGATTGCGTGGTGACGGATACATGGGTGTCCATGAACCAGGAACATCGTGCCCGCGGACATAATGTCTTCATGCCCTATCAGGTGAACGAGGCGCTCATGGCCAAGGCGGCCGATGATGCGCTCTTCATGCACTGCCTGCCCGCACATCGCGGCGAGGAAGTGACTGATGCGGTCATTGACGGCCCGCATTCGGTGGTGTTCGACGAGGCGGAGAACCGTCTGCATGCGCAGAAGGCGGTTTTGGCGTGGTGCCTGCAGGCTGGATGAGCCGCAAGCACAAGCCACATCGTCTCGTGCATTGAGTTGAAGACAAAAGGCTTGCGACCGTGAACCAGAACGACCTCAAGCTCGGGCAATTCGGATTTGCCGGAGACGACCATGTGGTGCCATTCGACGTGGAGACGCTGGATGTGCGCGGCCGCGCCGTGCAGGTCGGGCCGATGCTCGACCAGATATTGTCGCGCCACGAATATCCCGAACCTGTCGGAAGGCTTCTTGCCGAAGTCATCGTGCTGACGGTTCTGCTTGGCAGCTCGCTCAAATTCTCAGGCAAGTTCATCGTTCAGACCCGCACCGACGGTCCGGTGGACATGCTTGTCGCCGACTTTACCACACCGGGCTCCGTACGCGCCTATGCCCGTTACGACGAAGAGCGACTGAGGGAAGCCGAAGCGAAAGGCGAGACCACGCCAGAGCAGCTTCTGGGCGTGGGCATATTGGCGCTTACCGTCGATCAGGGCGCGCATATGCAGCGCTATCAGGGCATCGTGCAGCTTGATGGCTCCGACCTTGAATCGGTGGCACGCACCTATTTCCGCCAGTCGGAGCAGATCCCGACCGAGGTGAAGATGGGTGTTGCCCGTATTGTCATGCCGGGTGAAGGCGGGCAGCAGCACTGGCGCGCGGGCGGCCTTCTCCTTCAGTTCACGCCCACGTCACCGGAGCGTAGCCGCATGAGCGACATCTCCGGCGGTGACGGAGACGAGGAAAATACCGGCGACGGACAGCCCGAAGACAATGCATGGCAGGAAGCGCTGGCTCTTGCCGGCACGATCGAACCGGGCGAACTTGTCGATCCCAGCGTCGGTGTCGAGCGTCTGCTTTTCCGCCTGTTCCACGAACAGGGCGTACGGGCCTATGAAGGCACTGACGTGATCGATGACTGCTCCTGCTCACGCGACAAGATACGCGGCATCCTCGACGGCTTCACGGCCGAGGAGATCGAGCAGAGCACTGAGAATGGCGAGATCCACGTGAATTGCGAGTTCTGCTCCAAATCCTACAGCTTCAACCCGGAAGAGTTCGAGGGATAAGGCGGGCACAATCTCGCTTCGGTCCGGGAGACGGGTGGCTTCCTAGTTCAGCTGCGCTTCCCTGCCCGGGATATCAAGCGAGAAGGCGGGTATGTCGACATCGAAAAAGTCGCCGCCTTCCTCGCGCATCGTATAACGCCCGAGCATGATACCTGAATCCACGCTCAAGGGGCATCCGGAGGTGTATTCGTAGGAGTCACCGGCCTTGAGGACAGGCTTCTCCCCCACCACGCCCTCGCCTTCGACTTCCTGCACGCGGCCAAGCCCGTCCGTGATGTGCCAGTAGCGAGCAAGAAGCTGTACCGTTGTCTCACCGTGATTGATGATACAGATATGGTAGGCCCATACGAACCGGCTATCCTCCGGATCGGACTGGTCGGGCAGAAAAAAGGGGCGCACCCGCACCTCTATCCCCCGCGTGATCGCTTTGTACATCCAACGCACTCTTCTGACCGGCTCAAGGCGGGCATGTCCACCACATCACATATGCTGACGCCTTTGTGACCCTCACAGCTGAGCCAATCGGTTATAGATCGACAATGTTCCATATGTTCAGGCGCTACAGATGATCGATGGCATCGCCAGACGCGGGCTGGACCCATTGCTGCAGGCTACGGCTTCCCTGCTGGCGCGCGCTCGTGTCTCTGCCAATGTCATTACATGGATTGCCTTTGGCACAGGTCTGGCAGCGGCCGCGGCAATCATCTCCGGCTATTTTATCACAGCTTTTCTTCTCATTCTCCTCAGCCGATTGGGTGATGGGCTGGATGGAGCGGTGGCGCGCATCAACGGGAAGACGGATCTCGGCGGCTATCTGGATATCGTGCTGGATTTTGTCTTCTACGGTGCCATACCGCTCGCCTTCATCCTGCACGACCCGGCAGCCAATGCCGTGCCGGGTGCGGTGCTGCTCTTTGCCTTCTATGCCAATGGCGCGAGCTTCCTTGCCTTTTCCATCATGGCGGAAAAGCGCAAGATGAGTGGTGAGGCGCGTGGCGAGAAAAGCTTCTTCTTCACCACAGGGCTGGCAGAAGCAGGCGAAACGCTGATCGCCTTCAGCCTCGCCTGCTTCATGCCGCAATGGTTTGCGGTGATTGCCTATATCTTCGCGGCGATGACCATCTACACGACCATATCGCGCATCGCCCTCGCCATGCGCGACCTGCGCTGAAGTCAGGCGGCGTCGAGCGCCTGGGCGATGTCGCGGACCAAGTCGTCGCTGTCTTCCAGCCCCATGGACAGGCGTAGCGTGCCGGCACCGATACCGGCTTCTGCCTGAGCTTCGGGCGACAGGTTCTTGTGCGTCGTGGTCGCGGGATGCGTCACGAGGCTTTTGGCATCGCCCAGATTGTTCGAAATGGCGATGATGGACAGCGCGTTCTCGAAGGCGAATGCAGCGTCCTTGCCGCCCTTCAGATCGAAGCAGACAAGTGTAGAACCACCCTTCATCTGCCGCGCAATGATATCGGCCTGCGGGTGGTCCTTGCGGCCTGGATAGACGACGCGCGAAACCTTCTCATGCTCGGCGAGGAAATCGGCAACCTTGCCTGCGGTTTCCGTCTGCTGGCGCACGCGCAGCGGCAGTGTCTCCAGCCCCTTCAGCAGCGTCCAGGCGTTGAAGGGCGAGAGGCTCGGGCCGGTATGACGGAAATAGTCGTGCAGGTTCTCATCGATCCATTGCTTGTCGGACAGCACGATGCCGCCCAGACAGCGCCCCTGCCCGTCAATATGCTTGGTCGCGGAATAGACAACCACATGCGCGCCCAGTTCCAGCGGCTTCTGCTGCAGGGGCGTGGCGAAGACATTGTCGACGACAAGCCGGGCACCGATACTGTCGGCAAGCGTGGCGATGGCCGCGATGTCGCAGACCTCGAGCGTCGGATTTGTGGGGCTCTCGAGAAAGAAGAGCTTGGTGTTGGGACGAACGGCATCTTCCCAGGCCTCCATGTCCTTGCCATCCACCAATGTGATCTCAATGCCGTAGCGCGGCATCAGCGTTTCCACCACCCACCGGCAGGAACCGAAGAGGGCTCGCGCCGAGACGACATGATCGCCGGCCTTGAGCGAGCACAGCAATGCAGCCGAGACCGCTGCCATGCCGGAAGCCATGGAGCGCGCATCTTCCGCGCCTTCCAGCGCACACATGCGCTTCTCGAACATGTCGACGGTCGGGTTGGCATAGCGCGAATAGATGAAGCCGGGCTCCTCGCCCTTGAACCGCGCTTCGGCAGCTTCCGCGCTTTCATAGATGAAGCCTTGCGTCAGATAGAGGGCTTCCGACGTCTCGCCGAATTGCGAGCGCTGTGTGCCGCCATGAACCAGTGCGGTCTGCGGCTTCCATTCATTGGAGAAATCGTTTGTCATCTTTTCTGCCCATACAAAAACCGGCTGCGAAGGCGCACGCCGGTTTGAAAGTCATCGGGCGCGGCCTTTTAGCGACTTCTTTTACGTGGCTGCAAGCCGACCGGCCAAATCACCACGGGATAAGGTGTCTTTAGAGGCCTCAGCGTCTTGCGTCAATTGTCCGTCTCGGTAAACGTCTCCGGTCAGTATTGACCCGAGGGGACCTGGCTTGAGCGTTACCGGCATCCTGCCCGACCGAGAGATTTCCGGCCTGTTCGATGCCGGCCGACTGGCTTCCGCCCGTCCGCTCGACCCCGACCAGATCCAGCCGGCAAGCCTCGATCTGCGCCTTGGCGAAACCGCTTACCGGGTGCGCGCAAGCTTTCTGCCCGGTCCCGGCTCCCTCGTTTCCGAAAAGCTCGACCGGCTGACACTCCACGAATTCTCTCTGGCAGAAGGTGCGGTTCTGGAAACGGGCTGCGTCTATATCGTGCCGCTGATGGAGAGCCTGGCGCTTCCGGCGGATGTTTCGGCTTCAGCCAATCCGAAAAGCTCCACGGGGCGCCTCGACATCTTCACGCGCGTTCTCACGGACAATGGCGTCGAGTTCGACAAGATCGCGGCGGGCTATGAAGGTCCGCTTTACCTGGAGGTCAGCCCGCGCACCTTCCCGATCCTGGCGCGCGCAGGCTCCCGTCTTTCACAGATCCGCTTCCGCCGCGGCCATTCGCTGCTGGACGAGACCGCGCTTTCGGTTCTTCACGAAGCGCAGACGCTTGTGGCCTCCGATGAGCCGAACATTTCCAATGGCGGCATTGCGCTTTCGATTGATCTCGCCGGTGGCGAAAACGGCCTCGTCGGCTACCGCGCCAAGCACCATACGGGCTTGGTCGATGTCGACCGCAAAGGCGCGTTCAAGGTCTCGGATTTCTGGGAGCCGCTTTACAATCACGGTGCGGCGGAACTGGTGCTCGACCCGGACGAGTTCTACATCCTCGTCTCACGCGAGGCGGTGCATGTACCGCCGGCCTATGCGGCCGAGATGACGCCCTTCGACCCGCTGGTGGGCGAATTCCGTGTGCACTATGCCGGTTTCTTCGATCCCGGCTTCGGACATACCGCTGCCGGTGGAACGGGCAGCCGTGCGGTCCTGGAAGTGCGCAGCCACGAGGTGCCCTTCATCCTCGATCACGGGCAGATTGTCGGGCGTCTCGTATATGAAAAGATGGCGGCCAAGCCTGACGCGCTTTACGGCGCGGACCTGAAGTCGAACTATCAGGGTCAGGCGCTGAAGCTCTCCAAGCACTTCACCGCAAGCTAGTTCCGCTCGTCCACGCGCAGCGCCTTCACCTCTTCGCGAAGCGCCCTGATTTCGGTCAGGATCAGCTCCTGCTCATGCTGCAGAGCCGAGCGCTCCGCCGTGGCCGCCGCATCATGCTCCTCCTGCATCGCCGACACGATGATACCGATGAAGAGATTGAGCACCGTGAAGGTGGTGCAGACAATGAAGGGAATGAAGAACAGCCACGCCCAGGGGAAGACCTCCATCACCGGGCGCACGATGCCCATGGACCAGCTTTCCAGCGTCATGATCTGGAACAGCGAATAGCCGGAGCGTCCGATAGTACCGAACCAATCGGGGAAGGATGGCCCGAACATCTTTGTCGCCATTACCGCAAAGACATAATAGACCAGCGACAGAAGCAGCATGATTGAACCCATGCCGGGCAGAGCCGCCACGAGGCCGCCGACCACGCGCTTGAGCGAGGGCACCATGCTGACAAGCCGCAGCACGCGCAGAATGCGCAGCGCGCGCAGCACCGAGAAATTCGCCGTGGCAGGCACAAGCGCGATCCCCACGACCAACAAATCGAAAATGCGCCAGGGATCGTTGAAGAAACGGCCGCGATAGACAAAAATCTTCGCGGCAAGTTCGGCGACGAAGATGGCGAGAATGACCTTGTCGATCACCATCAGGAGCGGCCCGAACGCTTCCATCGCCCGCTGCGATGTCTCAAGCCCCAACGTGATCGCATTCACGATGATCAGCGCGGTGATCGCGGTTTCGAACTTGCGGGATTCCAGAAGCGTCTTCAGCGATTGCACGAGAACAAGGCCCTTCGTCTTGATGTCGAGCGCACAGTTGATGTCTCATGCGCGCTTCGTCAAGAAGCAGCCGCGGCCAAATGATTTGCCGCTTGACAGAAAGCCCACCTCTACGACAAATCATGAGCCTCGAGGCGGGTGTAGCTCAATGGTAGAGCAGCAGCTTCCCAAGCTGACGACGAGGGTTCGATTCCCTTCACCCGCTCCAGATTCCACCTCCCCCACCCGACATTTCCGAACGTCAAACCCGAGGTAACAAGCCGCATCGTATCGCGGCTGTGTATATGATCGGGCACGTTCAAGCTGGCCGAGCCATAAAACTTGATTCTTTTTGTCAGGTATGATTTTTCTCCCCTCGCCAGCACGCTCCTGCTGGTTCTTCAGGGCATGAGGGGACATTATCTTGCGTAAGATTTTCTGGCTGCTTGCAGCCCAAACGAGTTTCATTTCCATCAGCGCCTATGCACAGGATGCCGGCACCACGCAGCTCAACCGCATCGTGATCGAAGCGCCAACTGAGGCCAGTGTTGCAGTTGGCGAGGAAGACCTGCAGCGGATCAACCCGGAAGATGTACAGGATCTGTTTGCCTCAGAACCTTCCATTTCCGTCGGCAGCTCCCTGCCGATCTCCCAGAAGATCTACGTTCAAGGTGTGGAAGAGAACAATCTTGCCGTCTCCATCGACGGATCGCGCCAGAACAACAAGATCTTCCATCACAATGCCACGACGCTCATCGACCCCGCACTGCTGAAAGCTGTCAGCATCGAGCCGGGCGTTGCGCCTGCCGATGCCGGTCCCGGTGCGTTGGCTGGTTCAATGGCCTTCGAGACCATGGATGCGCGTGATCTGCTCGCAGAGGGCCGCGTTATCGGCGGGTTCCTGAAGAGCGAGTTCGACAGCAATGGCAGTGTCTTCACCAATAGTGGTGCAGCCTATGGCGTCTCGCAGGGCTTCGAGTGGCTCGGCTTCCTGAAATATGCCGATGGCGATCTGCGTGAAGATGGCGACGGCGTTGATATTCTTGGCTCCGAGACCGGCCTTCTGAGCGGTCTGGGCAAGGTAGCCTATGAAGCCCCCTCCGGCGACCGCTTCGAGCTTTCCTATGAGCATGTCGTGGACGACAATGTGCGCCCCTACCGCGCCAATATCGGCCAGATCACCGCGGGGCGGCCCGTTCCGCTGACGCGCAACTACGATCTGGCACGCAGCAATGTCGTGTTCACCTACACGGATGAGACGCCGGAAGGCTGGTGGGACCCGAAATTCCAAATCGGTTACAGCATGACCGACCTTGTCGTTGCCGAAGACGACAGTTTCAGCGATGCATCGACTGGCAGCTTCAACGGTCGCCTGGAGAACCGCTTTGCAGTCGACAACGGCTCGATCACGGCCGGTTTTGATTTCTATCATGACATAGCGGACTACAGCTATTCGGGCACGGCAACCTGGCCGGGCTATGACGTCACCGAGAACGCAACGAATATCGGCGCCTATACGCAGGCGAGCCTTTCGCTGACCGACCGCCTCGATGTTTCTCTCGGCGGTCGCACGGATTTTCAGGCTTTCGAAGGCGTCGATGGCGCGACGCATGACAATGCCGGTGTATCTGGAAACATCTCTGCAGACTATGCACTGACCGACTTCCTGACGGCCAGTGCGGGCGCGTCGCATGTCTGGGCCGGCATTCCGCTGGCCGAGAATTTCATCACCAATCCCGACTGGGTTTATGATGATGCGCTGCAGCCGGTAACAGCCGACAATGTCTTCGCCGGTCTCAGACTGGAGCATTCCGGCTTTTGGGCCGAGGGCAAGATCTTCCGCACCGAGATCGACAATGCGCGCATCGCCAGCTGGAGCTCCGCGACTGCGAGCCACGACCTCGTGTCGCAGGGCTATGAGCTGACCGCCGGTTATGGCTGGGACAGCGGCTTTGTCAGCCTTGGCTTTGCCGACATCCACACCGAGATCGATGGCAGTCCGGCGGAATCCTATACCGGCAACTACCTGACCATGCCGCTTGGCCGGAAGATCACGCTCGAAGCCGCACATACCTTCGTTGACTGGGGCCTCACGCTCGGTGCGGATGCGCAATTCGTGCTCGAATATGACGATACTGCCGGAGACCCTGCCCCGGTACTGCCCTCCTATGAGGTCGTGAATGTCTTCGCGGAATATGTGCCGGAATTCGCGCCCAATCTTTCGGTGCGCGGCGAGGTGAACAACCTCTTCAACGAAACCTATGCCAGCCGCGCGACCTATGGACAGGAATATGAAACGGTGAAGCCGCTTCTGGAGCCGGGCCGCTCCTTCAAGCTGGCGATAACCGGTCGCTTCTGATCCGGCACCCGGATGCAAAAAGGCCCGCGCTCATCACGCGGGCCTTTTTTTCATCTGCGATCCGTCTCAGATCAAAGCGAGAAGTCGAAGCGGTAAGTGGCCGATACGCCGACAGTGAACTGGTTCTTCGAGCCGCGTTCGTTCACGAGGCTGGAATCAGCTGCAGGGCCGACGAGCCGGGCATATTCGCCAAACAGGCTCGTCTTGACCTTCTCGGTCACGTCCCAGTTGATAGCGCCGCCGAGGCCCACGGAATGGAAGCCGCCGTCGGGATGATACTCGGAAAGGCCGGATGCGACGGATTCGCTGGCGTTCACACCATACCAGGCCTCATGATAATCCTGTGAGGCATAGGTAACGCGCGGACCGGCGGAGACCTGAATATTCGGCGTGATGTTCGTGAAGAAGTCGGCGCTGACATCGGCCACCACGCCATCATGGGAGCGGATGCCGTGGCGCACTTCGGCGCGCAGGCGCATCCAATCGGTCGGGTAGAACTCGGCAAAACCGCCAAGCTCGCCCCCGAAGCGCACCGGGTTCAGGCCCTCGATATCGGCTGCATCATCGCCGTCACGGCCGAACACGACCTTGCCTGCCACACCGGCACGGAAAGTGCCGGTATCGACGAGGCCAATGGAAATATTGTCGTTGCGCGAGGAGAAGCGCTTCGCCGTGCCCTGGCGGCCCAGAGAAACGATGGGCTGAACGCGCAGCATATATTCGTCATCGCCCTGATACTCGGGCAAAGTGAGCACGGCCGCCCCAAGCGTCAGGCTCCAATCGCCCGACCAGAACGGTTCGGCCATGGATGGGGTGGCAAACAGGGCTGCAGCCAAGGCTCCAGCGGAAATATACGTCATCTTCGACACGGTCGAACTCCTGAACTCATTCATGCTGAAATTCCCCCTGCAGGTCGAAGACGTGGTGCCTGCACTGCCCCAGGCGCAGAATAGACATCATCTTCTTTCCAAGGCGTTTACCACGGCATGAAGGAGTTATAGGGCGGAAAGCGAACAGTTATGAAGCGAAGAAGATGAAGCTGGTGGCAAACCTCGCCGCCTGCGGCGTTTCTGCCACGGCAGAGATCAGCTCCGCCTCTCCTCCACCATCTCCTTGCCCTGCTGGCGCATGGCCATATGCGAGGCCATGAAGGCCTGCTCCTGCTCGGTGGGTGCGCGCGGCGCTTCCGTGCGGCCAAGTGCGCGCATGACCTCTTCCACTTCCACGAAGCGCTTGTTGCGGAAATCGTAGATACCGCCGGTTGTCATCATCACGGCAGCCGTGCGCCCGTCATCGAGCACGAAGCGGTGTTTGCCCAGGATCTGCGTGCCCGACCAGGTTTCAATGGTGGAGACAACCTCGAAACGCTTCCACAGCCTGATCTCGCGCACATAGGAAATCTGCAAACCGCCCAGCAGCGGACCCCAGCCATTCCTGCGCGCAGCAGAAATCAGGCCGGAGCGCAGGAATATGTCGATGCGGCCCATATCGGCCAGCATCATGTAGCGCGCATTGTTGAGATGCATGTTCATGTCGATATCGGTCGGCAGGCACCGAAACGACAACCGCCCCTCGTCACCCATATCGAAGCGACCACGGCGCTTGTAGGTGGCACCGACACGGAGAAGGCGAAGCCAGACATACATGGGATGTGGTCCTTGGGTGGGTGGTCGGTTTGTTGAGGTTGGTGCGGGGTTACCCCCCTCTGCCCTGCCGGGCATCTCCCCCACAAGGGGGGAGAACAAATCGTTGAGATGACGGCACCTCATCCAATTAGAGATGCGCGACATGGACAGAAGCCAATCTCCCCCCTTGTGGGGGAGATGTCCGGCAGGACAGAGGGGGGTCTGCCACGCCGGACGCTTTTTCATTGAGCGACTGCTCAAGCTGCCTTCTGCATCTCCGCGCCACCTTCCGGTGCGAAGCGCTCGTAGAAGGTTTCGCCCTTTTCGGCCATGTCGAGCAGGAGCTTCGGCGCCTTGAACTGCTTGCCGTATTTCTTCTGCAAACGCTTGGAGAGCGCGACGAAGTTCTCCACGCCCATGCCGTCGATGTAAGACAGCGCACCACCTGTATAGGGCGCGAAGCCGAAGGCGAGGATGGAGCCGACATCGGCCTCACGCGGATCGGTGACAATGCCCTCTTCCATCACGCGTGCGGCTTCCAGGGCGATGGTGACGAGCAGACGCTGCTTGACCTCCTCGATATCCACCTCTTCTGCAGCCTTCTGCGGGAAAAGGTCCTTCAGACCCGCCCACAGATGCTTCTTGGCCGGCTTGGCTGGATAGTCGTAGAAGCCCTTGGCGTTCTTGCGGCCATGACGACCATGCTTGTCGACCATCGTGTCGATCAGCTCCATATGGCGCGGGTCGACAGCTTTCTCGCCGAGATCGCGAATGGTCTGCTTCATGATCTTCTGAGCCAGATCGATGGCCGTTTCGTCGGTCAGGGCGAGGGGTCCGACCGGCATTCCGGCCATTTTCGCCCCATTCTCGATCATGGGTGCAGGCACGCCCTCGATCAGCATGGAATAGGCTTCCTGCATGTAACGCAGCACGCAGCGATTGACGTAGAAGCCGCGCGTGTCGTTGACGACGATCGGCGTCTTCTTGATCGCGCGGACATAGTCCATGGCCACTGCCAGCGCCTTGTCGCCGGTGCGCTTGCCCATGATGATCTCGACCAGCATCATCTTGTCGACAGGCGAGAAGAAGTGGATGCCGATGAAGTTCTTCGGACGCTTGGAGTTATTGGCCAGAGCCGAGATGGGAATAGTCGAAGTGTTGGACGCGAATACCGCCGTGGACTTCAAAACCGCCTCGGCCTTCTCGGTCACTTCCTTCTTGATGTTGGAATCCTCGAACACCGCCTCGATCACGAGGCCCGCACCGTCCAGCTCGTTATAGTCGGGCGTTGCGGTGATGAGCGAGAGAAGCTTTTCCTTGTCGTCCTCGGTTGCGCGGCCCTTCTTGATAAGGCCGTCCATCAACTTGGCGGAATGCTCCTTGCCCTTGTCGGCAGCTTCCTGATCGCGGTCGATCAAGACCACCGGGATGCCGGCCTTGGCCGTGACGAAGGCAATGCCTGCGCCCATGAAGCCTGCACCAAGAACGCCAACCTTCTTCAGCTTGCGTGCGGGCGCATCCTTGGGACGGCGCGCGCCCTTGTTGAGCTCCTGCAGCGAGATGAAGAGCGAGCGGATCATCATCTTCGCTTCGGTCGTCTGCATGATCTCGGTGAAGTAGCGCTGCTCGATCTTCAACGCGGTATCGAAGGGTACGAGCAGGCCTTCATAGACGCATTTGAGGATCGCGGAGGCTGCGGGATAATTGTTCTGCGTCTCGCGGCGCAGAATGGCGATTGCCGGTGGCCAGAGATTTGCACCCGCTGCCGAATAGACAGGGCCGCCCGGCAGCTTGAAGCCCTTCTCGTCCCATGGCTTCACCGGCGACAGGCCATCCTTGATCATCTTCTTGGCGCTCTCGACGAGCTTGCGCGGTGCGACGACCTGGTCGACGAGGCCCATGCCGAGTGCCTTTTTCGGCGACAGGTTCTGGCCCGTCGTCAGCATCTGCAGGGCTTCCTGGGTCTTGGCCATGCGCGGCACGCGCTGGGTGCCACCGGCACCAGGGAAGATGCCAACCTTCACCTCGGGAAGCGCCATCTTCACCTTGTCGCTGTCAGCGGCAACGCGACCATGGCAGGCCAGCGAAATTTCGAATGCGCCGCCCATGCAGGTTCCGTTGATGGCGGAGACCCAGGGCTTGCCGCAGGTCTCCAGCTTGCGCCACAGCCAGCTCATCCGGCCGGCGCTGTCGAACAGCAGCTTGATCGCCTTGTCGTGATCCTTCTGCCTTTCCGTCTCGAACAGGCCAAGCATCTTCTGCAGCATGGTGAGATCGGCACCACCGGAGAAGGTTTCCTTGCCGGAGGTGAGCACAGCACCCTTTATCGCGTCGGTCGCGACCACGTGGTCGATGATCTTGTCGAGCTCGTTCATCACCTCTTCGGTGAAGACATTCATCGAGCGGTCGGGCATGTCCCATGTGACGAGCGCAATGCCGTCTGCATCGGTCTCGACGGTGAAGTTCTTGTAGTCAGCCATGAATATTCTCCTCCGCCGGTGTTACACGCGCTCGATGATCGTCGCGGTGCCCATGCCCGCGCCGATGCACAGCGTGACGAGTGCGGTGTTCAGGTTGCGGCGTTCCAGTTCGTCGAGAACCGTGCCGAAGATCATTGCGCCGGTCGCACCAAGCGGGTGACCCATGGCAATTGCGCCGCCATTGACGTTGATCTTGTCGTGGTCGATGTCGAAGGCCTGCATGTAACGCAGAACGACCGAGGCAAAAGCCTCGTTCAGCTCGAACAGGTCGATGTCCGACAGCTTCATCTTCGCCTTTTTCAGAAGCTTCTCGGTCACGTCCACCGGACCGGTCAACATCATGGCAGGCTCGGAGCCGATATTGGTGAAGGCGCGGATCTTCGCACGTGGCTTCAGGTCGAGCGTCTTGCCGGCCTTCTTGGAGCCAAGCAGAACCGCTGCCGCACCATCGACGATGCCGGAAGAATTGCCTGCATGGTGAACATGGTTCACGCCTTCAAGCTCCGGGTATCGCTGCACGGCAACCGCATCGAACCCGCCCATTTCGCCGGGCATGACGAATGACGCGTTGAGCGATGCCAGCGACTGCATGTCGGTGCCGGGGCGCATATGCTCGTCACGGTCCAGAATGGTCAGGCCGTTCTGGTCCTTGATCGGAATCACAGAATTCTTGAAGTAGCCCTTTTCCCAGGAATTGGCCGCACGCTTCTGGCTTTCGACCGCATAGGCGTCCACATCGTCGCGGGAGAAGCCATATTTGGTGGCGATCAGGTCGGCGGAAACGCCCTGCGGCATGAAATAAGCCGGAATGCCGACGGAGGGGTCCATGAACCAGGCGCCGCCGGACATACCCATGCCGACGCGCGACATGCTTTCAACGCCACCGGCAATCACGATTTCGTCGGAGCCGCCGGCAATCTTCGCCGCGCCGAAATTGATGGCGTCGAGACCGGAGGCACAGAAACGGGAGATCTGCATCCCGGGTGCTGCATTGTCGTAACCTGCCTCGAAAGCCGAGGAGCGCGGGATGACCGAACCGGCCTCGCCCACAGGATCGACACAGCCGAAGATGATGTCGTCGACCTTTTTGGTGTCCAGCCCGTTGCGATCGCGCAGGGCTTCCAGAACCTTCGCGCCAAGGCGCACCGCCGGCACTTCGTGCAGCGAGCCATCCTTCTTGCCGCGTCCGCGTGGTGTGCGAACGGCATCATAGACATATGCGTCAGCCATTTTGCTCTCCCTGATTGTCGGGCGGTCAAGGCGCCCGGGGTTCGATGGTCACAGGCTTCTGGAGATCAGAAGCTTCATGATTTCATTGGTCCCGCCATAGATGCGCTGGACACGCGCATCGCGATACATGCGGGCGATGGGGTATTCGTTCATGTAGCCATAGCCGCCGAAAAGCTGCAGGCACTCGTCGGTTACCTTGCACTGCAGGTCCGACAGCCAATATTTGGCCATTGACGCAGTTTCGGTGTCGAGATTGCCCTCAAGATGGCGGGCCACACAATCATTGTAGAAGCTGCGGCCGATCGTGGCCTCGGTCTTCAGCTCCGCCAGCTTGAACTGGGTGTTCTGGAAATCGATGATACGCTGGCCAAAAGCCTTGCGCTCCTTCACGTATTCGATGGTCAGGGCCAGAGCGCGCTCGATCATGGAGATCGCCTGCGCGCCGATCAGAAGCCGCTCCTGGGGGAGCTGCTGCATCAGTTGCACGAAGCCCTGCCCTTCATCGGTACCGAGGAGATTAGCAGTCGGCACGCGCACATCGTTGAATAAAAGCTCCGACGTATCGTTGGACTTCAGCCCGATCTTGTCGAGATTACGCCCGCGCTCGAAGCCTTCCACCTCGTCGGTCTCCACGACCAGAAGGGACGTGCCCTTGGCACCCTTGGACGGGTCGGTCTTGGTGACGACTATGACCAGATTGGCAAGCTGACCGTTGGTAATGAAGGTCTTGGAGCCGTTGATGCGGTATTGGTTGCCGTCGCGTTCGGCGCGCGTCTTCACGCCTTGCAGGTCGGAGCCCGCACCCGGTTCGGTCATGGCGATAGCGCCGATAAGTTCACCCGTTGCCATGCGGGGCAGCCAGCGCTTCTTCTGCTCCTCGCTGCCATAATGCAGGATGTAGGGCGCGACGATGGCGTTGTGGAGCGCGATGCCAAAGCCATCGACGCCGACATGGCCGATGGCTTCCGCAATCACGCTTTCATGGGCGTAGGTGCCGCCCGAACCGCCATATTCTTCCGGAATGGAGGCGCAGAGGAGCCCGTTGGCGCCAGCCTTCTCCCAGCTTTGCCGGTCGAAGCATTCGGCCTTTTCGAACTCCTCGTATCGAGGTGCGATCTCTTCGGAGAGGAACCGGTTGGCCATGTCGTAGAGCATGGCCACATCCTCACCTGCCCAGGCAGGTTTCGGCATTCCCAGAACCGATTGCGGATCGTTACCCATCAGCGCCTCCTCCAGCGTTCCGAGTGCAGTTTCCGTTCACGTCAATGCGCGACGCATGCTGCAATCAGAATGCCTCCGCGGCAAGACCCATCATGGTGTCTGATCCGGAAGAAATACGGGCCAGATGCGCTGCGGATTCGGGCATGATGCGTTCCATATAGAAGCGGCCCACAACGAGCTTCTGCTCCAGCATGTCCTTGTCGCCCTCGCCTGCAGCCAGTTGCGCCTGCGCGGTCTTGACCATGCGGCCCCACATATAGCCGAGCGCGACCAGACCGAAGAGATGCATGTAGTCGTAGGATGCGGCACCGGCATTGTCGGGCTTCTGCATGGCGTTCTGCATCAGCCACATGGTGGCGGCCTGCAGATCGTTCAGCCCCTTCTTCAGCCCCTTGGTGTAGGGTGCCATATTCTCGTCCGAGCGGTTCTCCTCGCAGAAATCACCGACTTTTTTGAAGAAGGCCTGCACTGCGCGGCCACCATTGAGTGCCAGCTTGCGCCCGACGAGGTCGAGTGCCTGGATACCGTTGGCACCCTCGTAGATCATGGCAATGCGGGCATCGCGCACGAACTGGCTCATGCCATGCTCTTCGATATAGCCGTGGCCGCCAAAGACCTGCTGCGCCATGACGGCGATGTCAAAGCCCTTGTCGGTGAGAACGCCCTTTACCACCGGCGTCATCAGCGCCAGCAGATCATCCGCGATCTGGCGCGCATTCTCGTCGTCCGAGCGATGGGCGATATCGGACTGGAGTGCCGTCCACAGAAGCAGAGCGCGGCCGGATTCGTTGATCGCGCGCATGGTCATCAGCTTGCGGCGAATATCCGGATGCACGATGATCGGATCGGCCTTCTTTTCCGGCTCTTTGGCGCCGGTGAGCGAACGACCCTGAAGGCGCTCGCGGGCGTAGGCGACCGCGTTCTGGTAAGCCGCCTCGCCGATGGAGAGGCCCTGCAGACCAACGCCCAAACGCGCCTCGTTCATCATGGTGAACATGGCCTTCAGGCCGCCATTCTCGGCACCGATCAGGAAGCCTTCCGCCTCGTCGTAATTCATGACGCAGGTGGAATTGCCGTGGATGCCCATCTTCTCTTCGAGCGAGCCGCAGGACACACCGTTAGCCTCGCCGACCGTGCCAGCGTCGTCGACCTTGTATTTCGGCACGATGAAGAGGGAGATCCCCTTCACCCCTTCCGGTGCGCCTTCGATGCGTGCCAGCACCAGATGGACGATATTCTCCGACATGTCGTGTTCGCCGGCGGAGATGAAGATCTTCTGGCCGGAAATCTTGTAGGAGCCGTTGCCTGTCGGCACGGCCTTGGAGCGCAGCAGGCCCAGATCCGTGCCGCAATGGGGCTCGGTCAGGTTCATGGTGCCGGTCCAGGTGCCCTCGATCATCCTGGGCAGCCATTTCTGCTTCTGCTCGTCGGTGCCGTGGGTCAGGATCGCGGCGATCGCGCCCTGGGTGAGGCCCGGATACATCATCAGAGCCATATTGGCGGAGGAGAAATATTCACCGACTGCGGAATGCAGGAGATAGGGCAAGTTCTGACCGCCGAACTCTTCCGGGGAAGAAAGGCCCATCCAGCCGCCTCCGCAATATTGCTTGTAGGCTTCGTGGAAACCCTTGGGCACGGTGACGCTGCCATCGTCGTGACGCTTGCAACCCTCTTCATCGCCCACGCGGTTGAGCGGATGCAGCACGTTTTCTGCCAGCTTGGCACCCTCGCCCAGAATGGCCTCGAGGATATCCGGAGAGGCGTCGGCGAAACCGGCCAGATTGTCGTAGCGCTGATAGTTCAAGACATCGCGAATGACGAAAAGCGTATCACGCACGGGCGCCTGATAGATGGGCATCTGTTTCCTCCGAAGACACGTCACCACCGGCAGGACCCGCCTGCCGGACTGATCGAAAACCCTATTATCAATCTTTGACGTGCGCGTAAACGTCAATCAATAGTCCGGCATTGAAAAACCCGACCGCGCGAGCGATCGGGTTGTGCAAATCGGTAAAAGCGGGGGTACTTCGAGGCTACCCGGCCTTGCGCTGTGCTTCTTCGGGCTTGAGCCCCTGCTCGGGCAACCTGTCGCGAATGTCGCTGATGAGGTTTGTCAGCTCGACCACTGCTTCCTCGATCTCGATATATTGCTTTTCCAACCGGTCCATCTGGCGCTCGGATTTTTTCAGCACCATGCGCAGCTGCTGCACATTGGTTCCCTTGGGATCGTAGAGATCGAGGATCTGCTTGATATCGCGCAGCGGGAAGCCGATCTTGCGACCCAGAAGGATCAGCTTGAGGCGTGCCCGGTCGCGGCTGGAATAAAGGCGCATGGTGCCGCGGCGTTTCGGCTGCAGCAGGCCCTTGTCTTCATAGAAGCGCAGCGCGCGCAGCGTCACGTTGAACTCGCGGGAAAGTTCACCGATGCGATAGTAGGTTTCAGCCCCGTAAGAGGTCCTGCCCCCCGCCGTGTCGCCACTGACGGACCAGGCATTTTCTTCTGACATTCTTCAACGTCCCCAGCGGGTATCGATCCGCACAAGACACAAGGCAACGCTCCCGTGAAAAACGGCGTGCAGTGTCGGACCGTGGATGATTATGATTCGATCAGGGCCTCACGCCCCGCGTCGCGGGCATATGTGCCGCTAGAGGCAAGATTGCAAGGGGCTGGCACCCATTTTTCATGGGACCATCCGTCACATCCATCGACGATTTGGAAAGAAAGGTTAACTGCTTGTTTACCACGATTGGTGATTGTGGTGGGCGAGAAGCCGCCGTGCACGCTTTGTTATGAATCCGGCGCGGCGACACGGATGAAGGTGCCGAGAACTTGTCCATTCTGCGCAGCGCAGCCAATTGGAAACGAGGCTCTCTCATCCCGGTAATTGCGGCACCCGAATGTGGTCGGGGAAGAGGCGGGCGTTTCGATGAACAGCAAACGGTCATATCTGGACAATCTCAATCAGGGGCGGACGCGGCGCTCGGGCCATTCGCTCGACGAGATCAACCGTACGCTTGATCATCTGGAAGATCGTCTGGAGCGCGCGCTTGAACCTCGCGAACGCCCCCGCCGAGCTGAAGAAGACATTGCCGAGCGCATGCGCGCGCTATCCAACGAAGCTGCAGCACGCTTCAGCGATCATGCGCACCATGCGCCACAGCGCTACCATCACGAGCCGATGGCACCGCAACGCGGCTGGTCAGCACCGGAAGCCGCTCCCCGCCAGCGTCTCGAGCGCGTCGCGCAGGATTTCTCCGAAGCGCGCAAGCAGGAGCAGGCGCTTACATCCATCAGCGAGCTCGCGCGCGAATTGCAGCGTCTGCGCGAAGACATGGGCGCGATGGTCAATACCGGCTTCAACCGGGAATTTGAGGGCCTGCGCCAGGAGATCTCGAGGGTCACCGAGGCCCTGCATCATACGCCCCGCGACCCGCGCCTGCATGATGAACTGGAACGCATCTCCCATACGCTCGAGCACCTGTCCTCACGCAGTGATGACAAGAGCCTCAAGATGCTGCGCCTGGAACTGGAGCAGGTGAAGGGCTCGATCGCCAGCCTCGCCCGCGAAGACAGCATTCGCCATCTCGACCAGCGCTGGGATGCGTTCGAAGAGCGTATGGCCAACGGCATGCGAGAGGCTTCCGATCCAGCACTCGCATCGCTCTCCCATCGGGTGGAAGAGATTGCGCAGGCTGTCTCCAGCCTGCCGCATTCCATGAATCTGCGGTCCCTGGAGGAACGTGTACAGACGCTTGCCACCGCCCTTGAGCATTTCGCGGGCTCGCAGAGCCAGCCGGATCTCTACGCCATGGTGGAAGAGCGTCTGGACGAGATTTCACGCGCCATCAGTGCTTCGGTGGCTTCCACCAGCACGCCGGGTGTCGATTCCCGCCAGCTCGAGCGCATCGAAGCGCGCATAAGCTCGCTTGCCGCCCAGCTGGATGAAGTTGCGAATGACCGACCTTCAGAGGCCCTTGCCGAGCGACTGAACGCACTGACACAGCGCATCGACACCATAGCCACGCGCATTGACGTGCCGGAACAGGCGGTTGAACGGCTTTCCGCCCATATCACCCAGATCGCGCAGCGCATGGACAGCATGGGCAGTCATGGCAATGCAGACCAGCTTTTCCAAGGCCTGGAAGAGCGATTCGCACATCTGTCCGACCTGATCGAAAAGCGCCAGGAAGATGCCATTCATCAGGGCTTTTCGCTCTTTCAGGATCTAGAGCGACGCCTGCTGGCGCTGGACGACAAGCTGAATTCACAACCGAAAGCCGATGACAGTGCGGTCATGGCGGCAATCGACCGTCGGCTTGCTGAATTTGCCGAGCGCATGGAGCAGAGGCAGGCGGCCGGTTCCGATCCTCAGCTCGTGCACTCGCTCGAGGCGCGTCTTGAAGACATCTCATCACGCCTGCAGCAGTCCGCAGCGGTCGCTTCGCATGCCTCGTTCGATCAGGATGTGATCCGCAATCTGGAATCACAGGTCGCACTACTCTCCCAGCAGCTTTCGCAGCCCGGTCATGGCGCGACAGCGGAAACGGATGACGTTGCTCCACGGCTTGAAAGCCTGGAGCGCGCCATATCCGAGAGCAGGGAAACCCTGATGGAAGCTGCACGCCAGGCTGCCAGCCAGGCGGTTGCAGCACTCGGTTCCGGCAATGCTCAGGGTGATGAGCGGCTGCGCGACGAATTGCAGGCTCTCGAGGCGCTTACGCGCAAATCCGATGAGCGCAACACGAAAACCTTCGAGGCGATCCACGATACGCTTCTGAAGATCGTCAACCGCCTGGGTTCCCTGGAAGCAGGTTCAGTCGAGGCACAGGCTGCCGCGCTCAAGATGCATGTCGAGGACGCTCCGCGTCTCAATCCTGCCGACGGCGACGACGATTATGCCGATTTCGATGAGCCTCAGCTGCCGCGCACGCCCGCGGAGGCCGCCGCGGCTGCTGCCGAAGCAGCCTTGCGCGATGATCGCGGCGAGGAAGCCGAGACAAAGCCGAACGCCAGATCATCCATGCTCGGTGGACTGCGCGCCCTGCGGCAGCGCAAGAGCCGTGCGACCCAACAGTCGGACGAGGTGCGCGCCGAGCCCGACATGCTCGAGATCGAGCCCGAGGGCCAGGCGCCGGAAATCGAGGCGGAACACCTGGACATGCCGCTTGAGCCGGGCAGTGGCACACCCGACCTCAATTCCATCATGCGCCGGGTGCGCGATGAGAAAGCCGCGAAGGAAACCGGTAGTGCGGCTGCAACCGCCACGGCGGGCTCAGATGCCGCGAAGGCCGACTTCATTGCCGCCGCCCGTCGTGCCGCGCAGGCTGCAGCAGCAGAGGCAGAAGTATCGCGCAAGAAAACCAGCGCCGACGGTTCCGGCGAAGGCGGCTTCAGCATCGGCAACATCATCGGTCGCCGCAAGAAGCAGTTGCTTCTGACCCTTGGTGCGGCTGCGGTGATCGCAGGTGGCGCCATGACCGCCCAGAAATTCCTGCAGAGCGACGAGAACCAGTTCATGGCACAGGCCGTGTCCGGAAGTGCCGACGCAGAAAGCCTTGCTGAAGCCAAGCCGCTTCCGCCCGAGCGCGAAGCAGAAAATGTTCGCGTCGTTGAACCGGAAGAAGAGGTCCAGGCCGCGTCAGCCATGCCGGCTGCCGAACCTGCGGTCGCGGATGATTCTGCCGGCGCACAGACGGTGGCTGCCGAAGCAGAGATCGGGGATGCGACTGATCCTGAAATGGAAATGGCCGCAGCCGATCCCGAAGCTGCAGAAGCAGTTGCGGAAGAAGAACTCCTCGATGCGCCCGTCATCGACATGTCTGCAATTCCCGCCGGCATTCAGCCGCAGGCGCTGCGTGTCGCTGCATCGCAAGGTGATGCCGAGGCGATTTACGAGATCGCAAGCCGCCTGGCCGAAGGCCGGGGTATCGCAGCCGATCTGACCGAAGCTGCAAAATGGTACGAGATGGCTGCCGAGCAGGGTCTTGCCCCTGCGCAATACCGGCTCGGCAATCTCTATGAGAAAGGCACCGGCGTCGAACGCGACTTCGAGAAGGCCAAGACCTGGTACCAGCTTGCCGCACAGCAGGGCAATGCAAGCGCCATGCACAATCTCGGAGTACTTTTCGCGATGGGTGCTGACGGCGCGGCTGACAATGATTCCGCAGCACGCTGGTTCATCGAAGCAGCGGATCGCGGCGTTACCGACAGCCAGTTCAATCTCGGCGTTCTCTATGCCAAGGGCGTGGGCGTGCAGCGTGACCTCAGCGAAGCCTACAAATGGTTCGACATAGCCTCACGCGCGGGGGATCCGGACGCAGCCTCCAAGCGTGACGAGATTGCTGCTGCAATGGCCCCGGCGGATCTGGCCAAGGCACAGGGCAAGGCCAAGCTGTGGCAGGTTCGCGAACCTGATGCCGAAGCCAATATTGTCGATGTGCGCGATGAATGGCGCGTCGGCGAGGACGTGGACACGACCGCCGGTGTCGACATGAAGAAGGCCATCCAGAACATTCAGGCCATTCTCAATCAGGTTGGCTTCGACGCCGGTGCTCCCGATGGCATCATGGGCAACAAGACGCGCATGGCGCTGAAGGCCTTCCAGAAGGCCAACGGACTCGATGCCACTGGCGAAGTCAACGACCAGGTCGTGCGGGCGCTGCTGCAGAAACATGAAGCGTTGAAGCAGCAATAGGATTTTCAACCGCCTGGCAGGATTTTGTTGCACGATTTCAGAGATTTCGCCCCGTGCGGTTTGACTTCCGCCAGCCAAGGGCGCAAGAACGACTAAACGCAACCTGAAAGCAGAGCGCCACGCGTTTCGCTTTCGCTTCTAACTGCTCGGGTGTCGCGGGTGGGTATCTACCTCCCTATCGCGGAAATGTCCGTCAACATGGTGGTTCTGCTCGCCATGGGGGGTGCGGTCGGCTTTCTCTCGGGCATGTTCGGCGTTGGCGGCGGATTTCTCATCACCCCGCTTCTGATCTTCTACAATGTGCCGCCTGCGATCGCGGTGGCGACCGGTGCCAATCAGGTCATCGCTTCGTCGTTCTCCGGCGCGCTGGTCCATTTCAAGCGCGGCACGCTGGACTTCAAGCTTGGCGGCGTGCTGCTGGCGGGCGGCGTCGTCGGCTCTTCCATCGGCATCTATGTATTCGCCTATCTGAGAAGCCTCGGGCAGCTCGACCTCATTGTCTCGCTGCTCTACGTCGCTTTTCTTGGCTCCGTAGGATCGCTGATGATGATCGAGAGCGTGCGGGCGATACGGCGCACGCGCGGCGGCCAGGTCGCTTCGCTGCGCAAGCCCGGCCAGCACAACTGGGTGCACAAGCTGCCGCTCAAGATGCGCTTTCGCGCTTCAAAGCTCTTCGTGAGCATCATTCCGGTTCTGGCGCTGGGCGCGATCATCGGTTTCCTCGCCTCGATCATGGGCGTGGGCGGCGGCTTCATTATGGTGCCGGCGCTGATCTATCTGCTCAAGGTTCCAACCAATGTCGTGATCGGCACCTCGCTGTTCCAGATCATCTTCGTTGCGGCCTTCACGACCGTGGTTCACGCGCAAGCAAACCAGACGGTCGATGTCGTTCTAGCCTTCCTCCTGATGGTGGGCGGTGTTGCAGGAGCGCAATATGGCGCGCGTGTGGGCCAGAAACTGCGCGGCGAACAGCTTCGCGCGCTTCTGGCGCTTCTGGTGCTGACCGTCGCGCTGCGTCTGGCCTTTGACCTGTTCGTGCGTCCGGCAAGCCTTTACACGCTCGGCGGCGGGGGGGTTTGACATGCCGGCTCCTATCGCAATGGCTGCAGCGTTCATCGGACTGACCGCCTTTGCGGCTGCAGCGCAACCGCGCGATCCCGAAAGCATCCAGATCGGCCTCTCCACCGACAGCGTGGCGATCACCTCGAATTTCGCAGGTGCCAATCTCACCATCTTCGGAGCGGTGGACAATGCCGACCCGCTGATCGCGCGGCAGGGCCGCTATGATGTCATAGTCGTGCTTGAAGGGCCGGCCCGGCCCGTGGTGGTTCGCAAGAAATCGCGCGTTCTGGGCATGTGGATCAACACGCAATCGGTCGTCTTCAAGGATGTGCCTGCGTCCTATTCGGTGGCGATGACGCGCCAGCCGCAGGATATCACCACCCCTGCCGCCTATTCCCGCCTCGCGCTGAGGGCGGACAACATCCACCTGCAGCCGCTTGATCCCGACGGCAACCAGAACACGATCGAGGCTTTCACCGAGGCCTTGCGCGACCGCAAGAACGCGGTGGGTCTATATGTGGAGCAGCCGGGTGGTGTGCGCTTCCTGTCCCAGAACCTTTTCCGCGCGACACTGAAGCTTGCACCGAACGTGCCCGTCGGCACGCATCGCGCTCGTGCGTTCCTCTTTCGCAACGGGGACTTCATCCGCGAGACTTCAGCTGCACTCACCATCAAGAAGGCCGGCCTTGAGCAGCGCATCTTCGAGTTCGCGCATCAAAACGGCCTTGCCTACGGCCTTGCCGCAGTACTTCTGGCAATCGTCACCGGCTGGCTTGGCCGGGTGATCTTCCGCAAGGATTGATCAGGAAGGCTTCAGGGAAGAAGCGTTGATCGGATAGATCTGAGCGCCAAGCACATAAGCAATGAGCCGCTCGACGGTGAAGATTCCGGCAAATGCGCGATCCAGAACGTTCAGGTTTCCGGTCAGGCTTCCGAATGCAGGCATGATCAGGCGCTCGCCATCACTGGCAAAACATGCGCGTCGGACCGAGCGCCCCCGCCGCACGATGCGCGCGCCGGGATGCAGATGGCCGGCCACTTCACCAGAGGCCTTGCCGCTTGTGGGCTCGTGACGGAAAACAAGCGCGCCAAGCGCCAGCGCCTCGGAACAGAATCCACCCAGTTCTTCAGGCGGTTCGGGGTCGTGGTTGCCGGAGATCCAGCACCAATCGCGTCCCCTGATCTGCGCGTTGAGGCGATCACGGAATATCTGCGGCAGATGGCCCGAGCCGAGCCTGTCATGAAAGCTGTCGCCAAGGCTGATGACGAGCCGAGGCTGATAGCGCGCGAGCACGCCATCCAGCCGATCAAGCGTCGCGGCCGTATCGTAGGGCGGCAGGAAACGGCCGCGCCTGGCATAGGCAGCACCCTTTTCCAGATGGAGATCGGAGATCACCAACACGCGGTCGTCCGGCAAGTAGAGTGCACCACTTGCGTCACAAAGAACGGTCTCGCCATTGAGAGTGATTTCGGTCGCGGGAGGGCGGGCTATCGGATTCATTCGTGCATCGCCTCCTCGATCAGATCATCAGCAGCTTCGCGCAGGAGCGCATCGTCGCTCTCACCCGGCACGGCTTCCTTGCCGATATCCAGAAGGATCGGCACGGCCAGCGGGGAGACGCGTGACAATGATTTGTGCATGATTCGGCCACGGGTGCGCGACAGCATTTCGCCGAGGCGCGCTATGTCGAGCAGACCCGTGGCCGCATCCCGCCATGTTGCCTGAAGCAGGATGTGATCCGGCTCATGCGCGCGCAAAACGTCATAAATAAGATCGGCAGACACGGTCACCTGCCGTCTGCTTTTCTCTTTTCCCGGATGACGTTTCTCCACCAGGCCGGAAATCACCGCACAGTTGCGAAAAGTGCGCTTCAAAAGCCAACTGTCAGCCAGCCATGCCTCCAGATCGTCGCCCAGCATGTCTTCATCAAAAAGTGCATCAAGCGAAAGCAATCCGTTAGAAATCATCGCGCTCATGTCGTTTATCGACCAGATTGCGAGAGCATAGTCGCTGGCCACGAAACCAAGCGGCCTTGCGCCCGCGCGCTCCAGCCGACGGGTGAGCAGCATTCCCAGCGTCTGATGCGCCAGACGCCCCTCGAAAGGATATGCAACCAGATAGTGTTTTCGCCCGCGCGGAAATGTCTCAATCAGAAGATCGCTTTTTTTCGGCAGTACCGAACGCAGTTCCTGGATCCTGAGCCATTCGGCCACCTGTTCGGGCAGCGCGTTCCAGCGGTCGTGATCGGCCAGCATGGCGCGCACTTGTGATGCCAGATAGGTGGAGAGCGGGAACTTGCCGCCCGCATAGGACGGCACCATTGCATCCTGCCCGGAGGCGTTGGTGACGTAGCACTCGTTTTCGCGAATGCCTTCAAAGCGCAGGACCCGACCGGAGAACATGAAAGTGTCGCCGGGTGCCAGCGTTTCGAGGAAATATTCCTCCACCTTGCCCAGCACCATGCCGCCGCGCGGGCTTCCTGCCTTCGCGCCCCGGCGCGTCAGGCGAACATTGAGCATGGGCGCCTCGATGATGGTTCCGACATTCAGGCGGTATTGCTGGGCGAAACGGGGATGGCTGATGCGCCAGCGGCCATCCTTCATCTTTCGGATCCGGGCATAGCGCTCATAGGTCTGCAGCGCATAGCCGCCATTGGCGACGAACTCGATCACGCGCGAAAACGTGTCGGCGTCGAGCTGCGCATAAGGTGCTGCAGAGATCACTTCCCGGTAGAACTCATCCTCGTGAAACGGCCCTGCCGCCGCCCTGCCCCAGACATGTTGAGCGAGCACGTCCAGCGAGCCGTCCACCAGTGGTGGCGTATCTTGCGCACCGAGATAATTCGCTTCAAGGGCGGCACGGCATTCCATCACCTCGAAGCGGTTTGCGGGCACAAGGATCGCGCGGCTCGGCTCGTCCATGCGGTGGTTGGAACGCCCGATGCGCTGCGCGAGGCGGCTTGCACCCTTCGGCGCGCCAACATGGATGACGAGATCGACGTCCCCCCAGTCGATGCCCAGATCAAGCGTGGAAGTGGCAACGATGGCGCGCAGCGCATTGTCCTCCATCGCCTTCTCCACACGCCTGCGCTGAGCGACGTCAAGCGAGCCATGGTGCAGCGCGATGGGCAGCGTATCCTCGTTGATGTGCCACAGCTCGCGGAAAAGATATTCCGCCTGACTGCGCGTATTGACGAAGAGCAGCGTCGTCTTGTGCTTGCGGATCTCCTCATAGATCGCAGGAATGGCGTAGCGTGCGGAGTGACCAGCCCAAGGCACACGCTCTTCCGTCTCGAGGATCGTGATGTGCGGCTTGGCACCACCGGCAACCGTGACCAGTTCCGCCATGGCTCCAGGCGGGTTCTGAGGCACCAGCCAGCGGCGCAGTTCGTCGGGTTCTGCCACTGTGGCCGAGAGGCCGAGGCTCTGGAAATCGGGCGCGAGCGAGCGCAGGCGAGCCAGCCCAAGCGCCAGCATATGGCCCCGCTTGGAAGTCACCAGCGAGTGAAGTTCGTCCAGAAGGACAAAGCGCAGATCCTTGAAGAAGCGATCCGCATCGGGCGAGGCAATCAGAAGTGCAAGCTGCTCAGGCGTCGTCAGCAGGATATCCGGCGGCTTGATCTTCTGGCGCTGGCGTTTCGAAGACGGCGTGTCGCCCGTGCGCGTTTCGATCGTGACCGGCAGGCCCATCTCCTCCACCGGCTTGGTAAGGTTGCGATGAATGTCGACAGCGAGCGCCTTGAGCGGCGAGATGTAGAGCGTGTGGATACCGCGGGCAGCCTCACCCGGTTTCGTCGGAGTGCGTGTGGCAAGATCGGTCAACGCGGGCAGAAACCCGGCCAGCGTCTTGCCTGCGCCGGTTGGTGCGATCAGGAGTGCAGACTTGCCCTGCCGCGTTGCATCCAGAAGCGCCAGCTGGTGTGGTCTGGGCTTCCAGCCGCGTGCGGCAAACCACCGCCCGAATTGTTCCGGCAGCAGGTTCTCAGGAATATCGGTCGGCGCTATGGGCTTGGTCACGCTCCAGAACTAAAGCAGAACATGCCGTCCGCCAAGACCAGCAGCTTCGCTTTTTCTACAGAGCCGGCGCGCTTTCGGTATCGGGCAGAGGTATGGCAAGTGCTGCCGCATCGCCCATCACATCACGTCTGGCGGTGCAGATGAGACCCGTTACCGGCTCTGCGCGATCCGTGCGGATGACTTCACGGCGACAGTCGACCAGCACCAGGCCGTTTCGCGCAAGCAAGCGTTCCAGATAGGGGCGGGAATGGGCAAAGCGACGCGAGGGGCGCAGGAAGAAATCTTCCTCGCCTGTATGTTCCTCGACCGAAAACGCGAAAACGCCATCGGCCGAAAGCGCATCCGCCACAAGCGGCATCACGCGGTCGAGTGCGCCCAGATACATGAAGACATCGGCCGCGACCACGAGATCGACAGAGGCACCCAGCCGCTCCACCAAGTTCAGATCCGACTGGGCGAGCCGGTCATAGAAGCCTTTTTCCTCGGCCTTTTTCAGCATCTCGCCAGAGATGTCCATGCCTTCCAGAAAGCTGACATGGTGCCGGAGCCGTTCGCCCATCAGCCCTGTGCCGCAGCCGATATCAAGAGCATGCGCGAAACCTGCACCTGCCTCGCGAGGCAGGCTTGCTATGGCTTCGGCCAGAAGCTCGGGGACGCGATAGTCGAGCCGTTCCACCAGCGACTTGTCGAAATCTTCCGCATATTGGTCGAAAAGCGCTTCGACGAAGGCGCTGGGCGGGGCCTCGATGCCGATGGATATGCCAAGAAGCTCCAGCCTCAATGTGGCCCCCAGCCGATCCTTCGGGTCGAGCCTCAGGCAATGGCGAAATGCGTCTGCTGCGGCCTCGCGATTGCCAGCCGCTTCATGCATTTCGCCCAGGCGATACTGGCCACCAAGCCATTCCGGCGCGCACTCCACCGCCTGCGCCATGAGATCGGCTGCAGCAGCATGATCGCCTGAAGCGGAAAGCATCTCGGCATAATCGGCACGGCGATCGGCAATCGGATCGCCCGAGGGTAGGAAGAGTGGCTTCATCTGAAGATGTTCGCAGAGAGTGATCGGCGCGCGCTTATGATGCAGCTTTTGCGTGCTTGCAAGCATCTTTCTTTCGCCGCTTCAGCGCCTATCTTGTTTCGCATGCAAGCACAGGATCTCCTTCGCCCGCGGCCGGAAGGCCTTTATTGCCCGCCGGGCGACTTCTACATCGATCCGGTGCGCCCGGTTGACCGCGCGCTCATCACCCACGGCCATGCCGACCATGCCCGCTCCGGCCATGCCCATGTTCTCGCGACACGCGAAACTTTGGACATAATGGCTATCCGCTATGGCAAGGATTTCGCAGGCCAGCGGCAGACCGCAAGGCTTGGCGAGACGCTCGACGTCAATGGCGTGAAAGTCACCTATCACCCGGCAGGCCATGTGCTCGGCTCCGCTCAGATCAGCGTCGAGCATAACGGACTGAAGATCGTGGCCTCCGGCGACTACAAGCGCCGCCGCGATCCGACCTGTCTGCCATTCGAGCCGGTCGCTTGCGACATCTTCATAACCGAGGCGACCTTTGCGCTGCCCGTCTTCGTCCATCCTCCGGTTGAAGAAGAGGTCGAGCGGCTTTTGCACTCGCTGAAGCAGTTTCCCGAACGCACCCACATCATCGGCGCCTATGCGCTGGGCAAGGCACAGCGGGTCATCGCCCATATACGGGCGGCGGGCTACACCGCGCCGATCTATCTGCATGGCGCACTGCAGAAGCTTTGCGATTACTATCAGCGGGAAGGCGTGGATCTGGGCGAACTGCGCGCCGCCACGATGGAGAATGCGAAGGACAAGCTGCCGGGGCAGATTGTCGTCGCGCCACCCTCGGCGCTGGCCGACCGCTGGTCACGGCGATTTGCCGATCCGCTCGACTGCTTCGCATCGGGATGGATGCGCATTCGCCAGCGTGCCAAGCAGCGCGGGGTCGAGCTGCCGCTGATCGTATCGGACCATGCGGACTGGAACGAGCTTTGCGAAACCATCCACGCCACCGGTGCGCGCGAGGTGTGGGTGACGCATGGACGCGAGGAAGCGCTGGTGCGCTGGTGCGAGCTGCAGGGTATAGCCGCCCGCCCACTTCATCTTGTCGGCTATGAAGACGAGGCGGAATGATGGAGCGCTTTGCCGAACTCCTCGACCGCCTGGTCCTGACGCCATCGCGCAATGGCAAGCTGCGCCTGATGGTCGACTATTTCCGCGACACGCCGGACCCCGACCGCGGCTACGCTCTTGCGGGATTGACAGGCGGGCTTGATTTTCCAGCGGTGAAGCCTGCTCTCATTCGAAGCCTCGCCACCGAGCGCATGGATGATGTGCTCTTTGCCTATTCCTATGACTATGTGGGCGATCTGGCGGAGACCGTGTCGCTGATCTGGCCGGGCAGCGGTGAAGAGGTGCAGGCGCCGACGCTGACGCAGGTGGTTGATCGTCTCTCCTCCACCAGCCGCTCGGACGCGCCAGCCGTGATGAGCGATCTTCTCGACCGGCTGACACCGTCAGGCCGTTTCGCCGCCATCAAGCTTGCCACCGGCGGGCTGCGTATCGGCGTTTCCGCGCGTCTTGCAAAACAGGCCCTGGCGCAGTTCGGGGACAAGGATGTGGCCGAGCTGGAAGAGCTTTGGCATGGGCTTGAAGCTCCATACGAAGACCTTTTCGCCTGGCTTGAAGGCTGGGCGGAGAAGCCTGAAAATGCAGCCAAGGCGCCTTTTCGCCCTGTCATGCTGGCCCATGCTTTCCAGGAACCCGACCGCGCGCTTGAGCCGTCGGATTATCGCGCGGAATGGAAATGGGACGGCATCCGCATCCAGGCGGTTTGTGAAGATGGCGTGCAAAGGCTTTATTCGCGCACTGGCGACGACATATCCGGAGCATTCCCCGATCTTCTGGAAGCGATGAACTTCAACGCGGCCCTGGATGGAGAACTTCTCGTTGGCGATCCGCGCGATCACACGGGTAGCTTTTCCGACCTCCAGCAGCGTCTGAACCGCAAGACCGTTTCAAAGAAGATGATGAAGGAGTATCCGGTCTTCCTGCGCTGCTATGATCTTCTCGTCGAGGGAAGTGAGGACTTGCGCTCGATGCCCTTTGACCAGCGGCGCAAGCGGCTGGAAGCCTTCATGGCGAAGCTTCCCGCGGAGCGCTTCGATCTCTCGCCGGTGGTTACCTTTTCCGATTGGGACGAGTTGGACCGGCTGCGCCACGAGCCGCCGCATCCGGTCATCGAGGGCGTCATGCTCAAACGCCATGATGCGCCATACCTTGCCGGGCGACCCAAGGGACCGTGGTTCAAGTGGAAGCGTGATCCATTCACCGTGGATGCGGTGCTTATGTATGCCCAGCGCGGTCATGGAAAACGGTCGAGCTTCTACTCCGATTACACATTCGGCGTCTGGTCAGGGCCACAGGATGACCCGGTGCTCGTGCCGGTGGGGAAAGCCTATTTCGGCTTTACCGACGATGAGCTGAAGCAGATCGACAAGTTTGTCCGCGACAACACGATAGAGCGTTTCGGGCCGGTGCGTTCGGTCCGAGCAAACCGCGATCACGGTTTGGTTCTGGAAATCGCCTTCGAGGGTCTCAACCGCTCCACACGCCACAAGTCAGGCGTTGCGATGCGTTTCCCGCGCATCTCGCGCCTGCGCTGGGACAAGCCGCCTCACGAGGCTGACCGGCTAGAGACGCTGGAAGACATGCTGACCTGAGGACTATTCGGCATCGTAGACCGTGACCTTGATCGAGTAGATGCCAAGTTCGCGCCCCTGACCTTCCACATCGGGAACGATGGCGATCGTGCCTCCGCTTTCGGGATCGACGTCGGGGAAGGTCCGCTCGAACAGATGATCGTTCTGCTGCGGTCCCACCACATAGCGAATGCGCCCGCAATCACCCAGATTGCCGAAATTGCATGATAGCGAAAGCTGCGTCTCCTCGCCTTCGCCGGCAGCGGCCGTGACATTGAAGATTGCGGTCTTGCCTGCAAGCTGTTCGAGAATGCCCTGGCCGACATCGAAGATGACCGCAGTATCCGTCTGGCCGGAGGAAAGGCGCATCAGCTGGCCTTCGCCGCTATCTGCAATCTGAGCCTGAGCGCCTGCCGGTGCCGCCACCGTCGTCGGGTCATCTGGTGAGAAAATGGTGATCCATGTCCGGTCATCGGGTGAGCCGCCGATGGGCGCACGCGCTTCGCTGCCGCTCCCGGGATCGTATGATTCCTCTTCGGTTCCGCGCGGCGGATTGGGAACGGAACCATCGCGTTCCGCCGCCGACTTCAGCAGGCCCGTATCCATGACCCACCATGCACCGATGCCCAGCATCGCCAGAATGGTCGTCGTGACGAACAGCTTTGCGAAGGGTCGGCGCGGGCGTTCATCGCGCGAAGCATGTTTCTTCTGCCGCCGCGATCTTGGCGCAACTGCCGCGCGTTCTTCGGGAGCCAGGCGGTCATCGGCGGCAAGTCCGCGCATTCCGGCGGTCTGCGGAGCCGCTGGCGCTGGTGCATCAAGAGCAGGCTCGCTGCGCTGAGGCCGTTCGGTACCGGTTTGGACCGTTGGTGCGGCAGGGTTCAACCGATCATGCGCGGTGACGGTTGGGGCTGCGGGAGATGGTGCTGTGGGTGCCTGCGCTTCCGACGCTGGCTGACGACGCCTTGGAATCGATGCGGCCACCGTCGCCGGAGGACCGGCGGGCACGAATTCCTTTTCGATCTGCGAAATGACCTGCAGCAGACGGGAGCGACGATCAGCCTTCTCCGCCGAGCTGAGATCCTGCTTTTCCGCAAGCGAGCGCTCGAAGGCGGAGAAGACCTGCCGGTACACTTTCTCGCGATGCGTCTTGTCCAGCGGATCACCGCGTTCCAGCGCATTTCGTATTGAGTTCTTGACCGACTCCAAACCACTTCCCCTTCACCCGGTAAATCAATCGTTAAACGCAGTTGGACCGGCGATCAACGCAGTTACGCGCGTCAAAGGTCCTGCGGGCAAGAGAAATCTGTGGCTAGAATGTATACTTTCGCCAAGGCAGGTGCAGTTCTGGACCAATCGGGTGCGCTTGACAGGCTGGCGGCATAACCGGCAGCTATCACGGAGAAGACTTCCACTTTTGAAAGGCGGGGCAGCCATGCTGAAGACACCGTATTTGCTCTTTCTCGGCGACGCGCCGGACCAGCTTGCGGCCAAGGTCGCACAGGGCATCAAGGACTGGCGTCCGGAGCATTGCGTCGGTCAGTTGCGGCTTGAAGGCTGCAAGGCGGATCTGGGCCTGCCGGAGCTGACCGTTGCGCAAGCGCGCGAAAAGGGTGCCGAAACGCTGATCGTTGGCGCTGCCAATCGCGGCGGTGTCATCTCTCAGAGCTGGCTTGCCACGCTGGTCGAGGCTGCAGAAGCCGGGATGGACATCGCATCCGGCCTTCACAACCGGCTGACTTCGCTGCCCGACCTCGTTCACGCTTCGAACATTAACAGCACGTCTCTTTATGATGTGCGCGTGCCGCAGCATGACTATCCGATAGCCGATGGCAAGAAGCGCAGCGGCAAAAGGTGCCTGGCTGTCGGCACGGATTGCTCGGTTGGCAAGATGTACACGGCTCTCGCCATGGAGAAGGCCATGCGCGAAAGGGGCATGAAAGCCACCTTCCGTGCCACCGGCCAGACAGGCATCCTGATCACCGGTTCGGGCGTTCCGCTCGATGCCGTGATTGCCGACTTCATGGCCGGCAGTGTGGAATGGCTTACTCCTGACAATGACGAGGACCATTGGGATCTCATCGAAGGTCAGGGAAGCCTTTTCCATCCGTCCTTCTCGGGCGTCACCATGGCGCTGGTCCATGGCGGACAGCCGGACGCGCTGGTGCTGTGCCATGAACCTACGCGCACGCATATGCGCGGCCTGCCGCATTACGGGTTGCCGAGCCTGGAAGCACTGCGTGATCTGTCCCTGACGCTGGCGCAGGTGGTCAATCCTGACGTGAAGGTGGTGGGTGTTTCGGTCAATACCGCCGCGCTTGATGAAGATGCGGCCGCCAGGTGCCTGGAAGAAATCGAGAGCCGCATGGGGCTGCCGACCGTCGACCCGTTCCGCAATGGAGCCGACAGGCTGGCTGAAGCCTTGGGCTGATCCGCCGCCAAAGCATCATCATCAACCGGGAACTAAATCCACTCCTGCTGAATTTTCCACTCACAAATCAAGACGGTGCGACCGTCGTGAGCAGAGAAAGGAAACAGCATGACACGTGAGCCGGAAGAGAGAACAACGGTTGTAACGACGGATAGCGGCGGCGGCGCCGGATGGTTCATCGTTGGTGCGCTTGTTGTTGCTGCGCTGGTGGCCGTATGGCTCTTTGGCGGCGGCGTGCTTGGTACGGGCGGCGGAGAGGCCGAGCTGAACGTGGACATCGACGCACCGAAGGTTGCGCAGCCTGCCGAATAGGCTGTCCTTGAGTTTCCCGCTCAAGGCTCCAGCATATGCTGTCCCTCGGGCCTTGCAAGCGGGAGCAAACAACCGGCCATCGGCTTCCTGCCATGGCCGGTTTTTTCTTGGCCCGGGCCGTCTCGGGCTAGCGTGCCGCTGCCACCGCGCGTTTGGCCATTACCTTGATCAGATTTGCACGGTATTCCGCCGATGCGTGAATGTCCGACATCAGGCCATCTGATGAAACGGACACGTTCTGAAGCGCGTCCTCGCTGAAGGAGCTGCCGAGGGCCTCCTCGATTGCGCCGACCCTGAAGACGCCATCCTCGCCTGCCCCTGTCGCCGTGACACGCAAACCACCATTGCCTTTCGCGACGAAGACACCGGTCAAGGCATAACGCGAGGCAGGGTTGGGAAACTTGGCATATCCCGCTTTTTCCGGCAGCTCGAACGAGATCGCGGTTATGACCTCATCTTCCTCCAAGGCCGTTTCGAAGAGGCCTACAAAGAACTCGTCGGCAGAAATCTCGCGGCTGTTCGTGTGGATGGTAGCGTTCAGTGCCAGAAGTGCTGCAGGATAGTCGGCAGCCGGATCATTGTTGGCAACCGAACCGCCAATCGTGCCCATATGGCGTACATGCGGGTCACCGATATGCGAGGCCAGATGGCAGATTGCCGGGCAGGCCTTCGCCAAAGCCGCATTCGCGGCCACTTCGGCATGGGTTGTCCCCGCACCGATCTTCACGCGGTTTCCGCTGACTTCGATACCCATCAACTCCGCGATACGGCGCAGGTCGATCAGGTCGCTGGGCGCAGCCAGCCGCGCCTTCATGGTAGGAATGAGTGTCTGACCGCCGGCAACGAACTTGCCATCGTCAGCCCCGCCCAAAAGCTTCACTGCCTCATCGACGGAGGAGGCGCGGTGATAGATCGTCTCATACATATCGTTTCTCCTCTGGAGAGCGAGTAGCGAATAGGGGTTAGCGAGTAGCCGAAGACTTCATCTTCCTATTCGCTATTCACTACTCACTATTCGCTCTTCTGCAATGCAGCCCACACCTTCTGCGGGGTTGCCGGCATGGTCAGATTGTTGTGGCCGATGGCATCGGTCATGGCGTTGATGAGTGCCGGGGGTGAACCGATGGCGCCTGCCTCACCGCAACCCTTGATGCCGAGCGGATTGCCCGGACATGGCGTGTTGGTGGTCGAGACCTTGAAGCTTGGCAGGTCATCGGCGCGCGGCATGGTGTAGTCCATGTAGGACGCGGTGATGAGCTGGCCCGTGTCCGGGTCATACTGGCACCCTTCCAGGAGCGCCTGACCGATCCCCTGCGCCAGCCCGCCATGCACCTGCCCCTCGACGATCAGCGGATTGATGATATTGCCGAAATCATCGGCTGCCACGAACTGCACGATGTCGGTCTTGCCCGTTTCGGGATCGACCTCCACCTCGCAAATGTAACAGCCTGCCGGGAAGGTGAAATTGGTGGGATCGTAGAACGCCCCCTCCTTCAGACCCGGCTCCATGCCTTCGGGCAGGTTGTGGGCGGTATAGGCGGAAAGAGCCACCTGGAACCACGGCACCGTCTTGTCGGTGCCGGCCACCTTCGCCTCGCCATTCTCGATGACGATGTCGCTCTCGTCGGCCTCCAGCATATGCGCGGCGATCTTCTTTGCCTTCGCCTCGACCTTGTCGAGCGCCTTGACGATGGCCGACATGCCGACGGCGCCAGAGCGCGAGCCATAGGTGCCCATGCCCATCTGCACCTTGTCGGTATCGCCATGAACAATGGACACCTGATCGATGGGCACGCCGAAACGGTCCGCCACGAGCTGGGCGAAGGTGGTCTCGTGCCCCTGGCCGTGGCTGTGCGAACCTGTCAGCACCTCGATCGTGCCGGCAGCATTCACACGCACTTCCGCCGATTCCCAAAGACCCACGCCAGCACCGAGAGAGCCGACAGCCGCCGAAGGCGCGATACCGCAGGCCTCGATATAGCAGCTCATGCCGATACCGCGCAGCTTGCCGCGCTTTTTCGCTTCCTCGCGACGGGCGGGGAAGCCTTCGTAATCGGCCTCGCGCATCGCCGCCTCAAGCGAGGCGTCGTAGTCGCCTGCATCGTAATTCATGATGACGGGCGTCTGGTGCGGAAACTCGCGGATGAAGTTCTTGCGCCGGAGTTCTGCCGGGGAAACACCGAGTTCACGCGCGGCCGTTTCCATGGTGCGTTCCACGACATAGGTCGCTTCCGGCCGCCCTGCCCCGCGATAGGCATCAACCGGTGCGGTATTGGTATAGACGCCGCGCACATTGCAGTGGATCGCCGGGATATCATACTGCCCTGACAGAAGCGTCGCGTAGAGATAGGTCGGCACCGAGGAAGAGAAGAGAGACATATAGGCGCCGAAATTGGCGATGGTGTCGACCTTCAGACCAATCACCTTATTGTCCGCATCGAAGGCCATCTGCACTTCCGACACGTGATCGCGGCCATGGGCATCGGTAAGAAAACTCTCGGTGCGATCGGCCACCCATTTCACCGGCACGCCGGTGCGCTTGGAAGCCCAAAGACAGGTGACCTCCTCGGGATAGATGAAGATCTTGGAGCCAAAGCCGCCGCCCACATCGGGCGCGATGACGCGCAGCTTGTTTTCCGGCGCCACGTTGTAGAAGGCGCTCATGACGAGGCGGGCCACATGCGGGTTCTGGCTGGTGGTCCAGCAGGTATAGTGGTCTTCCGCCTTGTTGTAGTGGCCAAGGGCCGCGCGCGGCTCCATCGCATTGGGCACCAGACGATTGTTGACGATCCTGATCCGCGTCACATGGGCGGCCCTGGAGAGCGCCTCGTCGGTCGCCTTCTCGTCGCCGATCTCCCAGTCATAGATGAGATTGCCGTCGGCTTCCGGGTGGAGCTTCGGCGCGCCCTGCTCCAGCGCCTTCACCGCATCGGTAACAGCCGGCAGCTCCTCGTAATCCACTTCCACCGCCTCGGCCGCGTCTCGCGCCTGACCCTTTGTGTCTGCGATGACGATGGCGACCGCGTCACCCACATAGCGCACATATTCCGTTGCGAGTGCCGACCAGGCACCCATCTTCATGGGGCTCTTGTCCTTGGAATGAACCATCCAGCCGCAAATGAGATTGCCGATGCCATCGGCCTGAAGCTGCTTGCCGGTGAGCACATCCACGACGCCCGGCATTTCGCGTGCCGCATCGACACTGATGGATGTGATGCGCGCATGTGCATGCGGGCTTCGCACGAACACCGCATGTTTCATGCCCGGCACTGCCATGTCGTCCACATAGCGGCCAAGACCGGTTATGAATCTCTTGTCTTCCTTGCGCGCCACCCGCGCGCCGATGCCTTCGATACCCATGGGTTCTCCTCCCGGATATGGGTGAATTGTGAATGGCAAAATGGTGAATGGGGGCGTTGAACCTCATGCCTGACCTCCTCCGTCAGACCGAGCCTCACTATTCACTATTCACTACTCACTCACTCAAGCTGCCTTCGCCTTGCCGCTCATCTCTTCGGATGCGGCGAGAATGGCTTTCACGATATTGTGGTAGCCGGTGCAGCGACAGATATTGCCTTCCAGCTCCGCGCGGACCGTCTTCTCGTCGAGCCCTTCGGGGTGACGGGCGATCATGTCCGTGGCGGCCATGATCATGCCCGGCGTGCAGAAGCCGCATTGCAGACCGTGATGTTCCTTGAAGGCGCGCTGGACGGGGGTGAGTTCATCGCCCTCGGCCAGCCCCTCGATCGTCAGGACCTCGGAGCCGGAGGCCTGGGCGGCCAGCATGGTGCAGGATTTGACGGCCTTGCCGTCCACGTGAACAACACAGGCCCCGCATTGCGATGTGTCGCAGCCGACATGGGTTCCGGTCAGTCCCTGCGTCTCGCGCAGGAAGTGAACGAGCAACGTTCGATCTTCCACATTGGCCGAAACCTTGCGGCCATTCACCACCATCGACACATCTGCCATGGGTCCTCCTCCAAACGGATTGCCTAAGCTTCATGGCGACGGCTCCTCCCGCCGCGACAGGCAGCTTACCGCAGGTGGAAGAAGAGTCCATGCTGTTTTGCAACCGGGGACAAGGCGGCGCGAAATCCGAAATTCGCGACTTGATCTTCGCAGCGGTTGGAGCTATCAGGCGCACATCACGCGCGGACACTCCCGCGCCGGGCCGCTTTAGCTCAGTTGGTAGAGCACATCATTCGTAATGATGGGGTCGCGTGTTCGAGTCACGCAAGCGGCACCAGTTTTGCTCCCGAAGAACCACATTGCTCAAGCCGCGTGCTAGGTGCGCATGCCTTCCACCTCGCGCGCCATGTCTTCTGCCAGCGCCTTGAGTGCCGGGGTGGCGGGGGCGCGGTGGGTTTCTATGCGCAATGCGGTCATGTCGGCCTGGTAGTGTTGAGCGAGGCGCATGGGATCGGCGCTTTCGGGGATCTCGCCCAACGTTTTGGCCTTTTCAAATATAGCGCGGATTTCTTCGGACATGGCGTCCAGATATTGGCGCGCCTGAGTGGCGATGGCGTCGTCTTCTTCCGTTGCGTTCAGCAGGGCCTTGATGAGCATGCAGGCGCGGCAGGCGGGCTTTGCGCCGTCCTCACCCGCAAAGCTGCGCAGATGATCGGCAAGCGCCTTCAAGGGTGAAGGTGAGGCTTCGGCCATCTGGCGGAGGGCATCACGGTTGCGTTCGAAATAGCGCTCCAGCGTCGCCAGATAGAGAGCCTCCTTGCTGTTGAAGGCGGCATAGATGCTGCCGGGCTTCATGTTCAGCGCGTTTTCGAGATCCTTCAGCGAAGTGGCGTGAAAGCCCTTGCGCCAGAACAGGGTCAGGGCTGCATCAAGGGCTTCTTCACGATCATAAGGGCGTGCGCGTGTCATGGCTCCTTATATAGCGTCTGCGACCCGGCTTGTCGCCACGAGAGCGGCCTGCCGAGAACTCGCACTTGAGTGATCGCTCAAATACACTATTGAGTGATCACTCAAATTGCCTATCTTCGTCCCTGTCCCGGCCGCCGACGCCGCCGGAGGAACAGACAGGAGATTTTTAATGGTCGATTTCACCTTCCACGACGAGACCACAGCCCCGGAAGAGAGCAAGCCGCTTATCGAGAAGTCCAAGGCCGCATTTGGCCGTTTGCCGGGCCTGCACAAGGTCATGGCAGAGGCGCCGGGCCTTCTGGAAGGCTATCAGCGCCTGCACGAGCTATTCGTCAATTCCAGCTTCGACAAGGATGAGCTGACCGTCGTCTGGCAGACCATCAATGTGGAGAACGAGTGCCACTATTGCGTTCCGGCGCATACGGGGATCGCCAGGAATATGGGCGTGGATGACGCCATCACCGAAGCGCTGCGCAACGAGACGCCGCTTCCAAATGATCGACTGGAAGAGCTGCGCAGCTTCACCCTGAAGCTGGTGCGCGAGCGCGGCTTCGTGGCGGATGAGGACGTGGAGGCCTTTCTCGATGCCGGCTTCACCAGGCGCAACGTGCTGGAAGTGATCCTCGGCTACTCGCAGAAGATCATGTCCAACTACACCAATCATCTGGCCAAGACGCCGGTCGACCCGGTGTTTGAAGAGTTCGCCTGGTCGAAAGCCGGCAAGTCGTCCTAGCCATGCAACGCATTTCCCCTGCGCTCATCCACAGGCGCAGGGGCAACTTTCGGAACAACCTCGGCGCGAAGTGAGCAAGTTTATTTCGCATAAAGCGCTTAAGCAGGACAAAGTGTTGCACCTTTGTCCTCGCTGGAGGAAAGCGTTTGACGTATTCGTAATTTGGAGTCCTAATCCCCGCTTCAACCCGGCTCGAACCGAGATTGCCGCTGAGGTTTTCTGCTGAATGGACGACAACCATTCCTTGATCCTGCAGTTTGATGCGGCATTTGCCGCATTATCTTGCGCAAAGCGTGATGGCTTGCGCATGCGACAGCTGCGCCAGAGCGCATTCTCGGCCTTCCAGAAGAACAGCTTGATTGTGGAGGACTGGCCCGAATTTCGGGACTGATAAAACACATGACTGTTCGATGGAGCGGCAATGCACCATTCGAGCCAGCCAATCATGATCGCGCGAAGCGACAAGTGGGAGTAAGAAAAAAATGTTCGTTAAGGCATCCATCAGGGGGCTGATGACAGGCGCGGCGATCCTTGCCAGCGTTTCGATGGCATCAGCCGTGACCTATGTGCGCGGCAATGACGGCGACCCGGAGACGCTCGACCAGCACAAGACATCGACTGTCTCGGAAGCGCATCTTCTGCGCGACCTTTATGAAGGTCTGGTCATCTATGACGCCAAGGCCAAGGTTGTGCCGGGCGTGGCCGAAAGCTGGGAAATGTCGGAAGACGGCACCGTCTATACCTTCAAGCTGCGCGAGGATGCCAAGTGGTCCAATGGTGATCCGGTGACGGCTGAAGACTTCGTCTTCTCCTTCCAGCGCATCCAGGACCCGGAAACCGGGGCGAAATACGCCACGATCCAGTATCCGATCAAGAATGCCGAAGCGATCAACAAGGGCGAGATGGAGCCCTCCGAACTCGGTGTGAAGGCGGTCGACGAGCACACCTTTGAGATCACGCTCGAGCGCCCGACGCCCTACTTCCTCGAACTTCTGACGCACCAGACCGGTCTTCCGGTGCACAAGGCTTCCGTCGAAGAGCATGGCTCGGACTTCGTGAAGCCGGAAAACATCGTCACCAACGGTGCCTACACGCTGAAATCCTTCGAAGTGAACGACAAGATCGTCATGGAGAAGAACGAGAATTTCCGTGAGGCCGACAGCGTGCAGATCGACATGATCGAATGGATCCCCTTCGAGGATCGTTCGGCCTGCGTGCGCCGCTTCGAGGCTGGTGAGGTGCATTCCTGCTCCGATCTTCCGACCGAGCAGCTTGCCTCCATCAAGGAGCGCCTGGGTGACCAGGTCCGCACCCCGCCCTATCTCGGCACCTATTATTATGCGCTGAACACGCAGAACGAGGCGCTTGCCGACAACCGCGTGCGCCAGGCGCTTGCCATGACCATCGATCGGGAGTTCATTGCGGACGAAATCTGGTCCGGCTCGATGCTTCCCGCATACACGCTGGTGCCGCCCGGCATCTCCAACTATGTCGACAACCCGCCGAAGCCCGATTGGGCCGAGATGTCTCCGCTCGACCGAGAAGACAAGGCCATCGAGTTGATGAAGGAAGCCGGCTTCGGCCCGGACAAGCCGCTGGAGCTCGAGCTGTCCTACAACACGTCGGAAAACCACAAGAACACGGCGACAGCCATTGCCGACATGTGGAAGCCCCTTGGCGTGAACATCACCTACAATGTGCGCGATGCTTCGGCTCACTATGCGCATCTGCGCGACAGCGACGACTACCAGATCGCCCGTGCCGGCTGGATTGGCGACTATTCCGACCCGCAGAACTTCCTGTTCCTGGTCGAAAGCGACAATACCGGCTTCAACTACGCCAAATATGACAACAAGGACTATGACGCGGTCATGGACAAGGCGGCTGCAGAAACCGACCTTGAGAAGCGCGCGGATATCCTTGCCGAGGCGGAAGAGATGTTCATGACGGACATGCCGTTCATCCCGATCCTCTTCTACTCCTCGCATTCGCTCGTATCGGAGAAGCTGAAGGGTTGGGAGGACAATATCCAGAACGTCCACGCCACCCGCTTCCTGAGCATCGAAGAGTAAGCCAGCGAGCCTTGTGAAACGCGCCGGCGCCATTTTGATCCGAGGATCAGGTGGCGCCGGTGCCTTATCGGGCAAGTGCTCGACAATCCGCAGGGGCTAGCGAGCCGTCCTGCCCGATGCGCAAACGGCGCTTCACCAGGCCCATATTTGAGAGCAAGCCGATGTTTGGCTACGTCATTCGCCGCCTTCTGGGCGCGATTCCGACGCTGTTTTTCGTCATAACAGCATCATTCTTTCTCATGCGCATTGCGCCGGGCGGACCTTTCGACCGCGAGCGCGCGCTTGAAGCCAAGGTTCTGGAAAACCTCAACAAGGTCTTCCACCTCGACAAGCCGCTTTGGGAACAATATCTGCGCTATCTGGGCAACCTGTTCCGCGGCGATCTTGGCCCCAGCTTCATCTATCGCGACTTTTCTGTTCAGCAGCTTCTGGGCAACGGTCTTCCCGTATCGATCCAGCTTGGCGGAACTGCCCTTCTGGTTGCACTCTTCTTCGGTGCATTGCTTGGCTCCATCGCTGCACTCCGGCAGAATTCCTGGGTCGACTACGGCGTCATTTCGGTTGCCACCTTCGGCATTACCGTTCCGAATTTCGTTGTCGCGCCCGTTCTTTCCCTCATCTTCGGCGTCTGGCTTTCCATGCTGCCCGCCGGTGGCTGGAATGACGGAGCAATCGCCAATCGGGTCCTGCCGGTCATAACGCTGGCCCTGCCACAGATCGCCATCATCGCACGTCTGACCCGCGGCTCAATGATCGAGGCCTTGCGCTCCGACCATGTGCGCACCGCACGCGCCTATGGCCTGCCGTCGCGGATGATTGTCGTGGTGCATGCGTTGCGCGCGGCGATCCTGCCAGTGGTCTCCTATCTCGGCCCCGCAGCCGCCGCACTTCTGACCGGCTCCGTAGTCGTCGAAACCATCTTCGGCCTGCCCGGCATTGGCCGCTACTTCGTGCAGGGCGCGCTCAACCGCGACTACACGCTGGTCATGGGCACCGTCATCATCATCGCGGTCTTCGTGGTGGTCTTCAACCTGATCGTCGACCTCCTCTATGCCGCCCTGGACCCGAGGGTTCGCTATGACTGATATCGCAACAAACACGCCCGAGGCGGCAGCGGGAGAAACACCGCGCGGCCGCTCGCTCTGGGCAACCGCCTGGCTGCGCCTGAAGCGCAACAAGGCGGCCATGGCGAGCCTCATCATGCTCGTCCTGTTCATCTTCGCCGGCATTTTCGGCCCGATGCTCTCGCCGCACCATTATGCGACGGTCTATCCGGAATATGTGAAGGTGCCTGCGAGCCTTGAGGCCTATCCGCGCGAAGACGAAATCGTGCCCGAGGCCGAAAGCCTCGTGTCCCGTGCACGGCTTGAAGCACAATCCGTCGAGGTTGAAGGCAACACGCTTCGTGTGGTCGCCACTTCGCGACGCGAGATCGACCCGCGCGTGACGCGCTATTTCGACCGCTCGAACCTCTTCTCCAATGCGCAGGTCGTGGAGACCAGTGCGGACGGGATGACTGCGACCATCGAAGCGGAAGTCAGCCGCGTGCGCTTCATTTTCGGCACTGATGCCAATGGCCGCGACCTGTTCTCGCGCATCCTGATTTCCATCCGCATCTCGCTGATGATCGGTGCACTGGCGACTGGCGTGGCACTCATTATCGGCGTCATCTATGGCGCTACAGCGGGCTTCCTTGGCGGGCGCGTCGATAACCTCATGATGCGCGTGGTGGACATTCTCTACTCGCTGCCCTTCACCTTCTTCGCCATCCTTCTGGTCGTGTTCTTCGGGCGCAATGTCGTCTTGATGTTCGTGGCCGTCGGTGCGGTGGAATGGCTCGACATGGCACGTATCGTGCGCGGGCAGACCATCTCGCTGCGCCGGCGCGAATTCGTGCAGGCGGCAGAGGCACTGGGCGTGCGCTCGGGCGGCATTCTGCGCCGTCATGTCATTCCGAACACGCTGGGGCCGGTCATCATCTATATGACGCTTCTGATCCCCAAGGTGATCCTGCTTGAAAGCTTCCTGTCCTTCCTCGGGCTGGGTGTGCAGGAGCCGCTGACCTCGCTTGGTGTTCTGATCGCCGAAGGCGCGAAGAACATGCGCGGCTCGCCCTATATGCTGCTCTACCCCTCACTTGCACTCACGCTGCTGCTCTTTGCCCTCAACTTCCTGGGCGACGGCCTGCGTGACGCACTTGATCCGAAGGACCGCTGACATGAGCGAACAGATGAAAGAAACCATCTTCGACATTCGCGACATCCGCGTTTCCTTCGACACACCCGATGGCACGGTGGAAGCCGTGCGCGGGGTGGACATGCAGGTGCGCGCGGGTGAGACGGTCGCTGTCGTGGGTGAATCCGGCTCGGGCAAAAGCCAGATCATGATGGCCTCGATGGGGCTGCTTGCCAGCAACGGCAAGGCTTCGGGCTCGGTGAAATATCGCGGGCAGGAGCTGATCGGCATGTCACGCCGCCAGCTCAACCGCATCCGTGGCGCGAAGGTCACCATGATCTTTCAGGAGCCGATGACCTCGCTTGATCCGCTCTACACGATCGAGCGCCAGATATCGGAGCCTCTGCGGGTTCATGGAGGACTGTCGGCAGGGGCTGCGCGCAAGCGGGCACTGGAGCTGTTGAAGCTCGTTCACATTCCCGATCCGGAACGGCGGCTGAAATCCTATCCGCACGAGCTTTCCGGCGGGCAACGCCAGCGCGTGATGATCGCCATGGCGCTTGCAAATGACCCCGACCTGCTGATTGCCGACGAGCCGACCACTGCGCTCGACGTGACCATTCAGGCGGAGATCCTGGGCCTTCTTGCAGAGCTTCAAAAGAAGCTTGGCATGGCGATCCTCTTCATCACCCATGACCTGACCATCGTCGAGGCCTTTGCCGACCGCGTCTATGTGATGAAGAAGGGCAAGGTGGTCGAGGAAGGGCCGACCGAAGCCATCTTCCAGCGTCCGCAGCAGGACTACACGAAGATGCTTCTGGGGGCGGAACCGGAAGGCTCCAAGCCGCCGGTCGATTCCACTGCTCCCATTCTGCTGGACGCCAAGGATGTCTGTGTCACCTTCGGACAGAAAGGGGGGCTCTTCTCCAAGGGCTTCGAGCTGAAGGCGGTCAACAATGTGAGCCTGGCACTTCGCGCCGGTCAGACGATCGGTGTCGTGGGTGAATCCGGCTCGGGCAAGTCCACGCTTGGACGTGCCATCCTGCAGCTTCTGCCGTCCGAAGGGCGCGTGGTCTATCAGGGCACGCCGATCAGCGGCTTCGACCGCAGCGCCATGCGGCCCTATCGGCGAAACCTGCAGATGGTGTTCCAGGATCCATATGGGAGCCTCAGCCCACGCATGACGGTCGGTGACATCATCACCGAGGGGCTTCTGGTGCATGAGCCTCAGATGTCGGCGCGCGAGCGCAACGAGGTGGCGGTGAAGGTCCTCGAAGAGGTCGGCCTTGACGGTTCGGTGCGCAACCGCTTCCCCCACGAATTTTCCGGCGGGCAGCGCCAGCGCATTGCCATTGCGCGTGCGGTGGTGCTGAAACCCACCGTGATCGTGCTCGACGAGCCGACCTCGGCGCTCGACCGTTCCGTGCAAAAGCAGATCATCACGCTTCTGCGCGACATCCAGGAAAGCCACAACCTCTCCTATATCTTCATCAGCCACGATCTGGCCGTCGTGAAGGCCTTGGCCGACTACACGATCGTGATGAAGCAGGGGCAGGTCGTGGAGGAAGGCATCACGGCCGATGTCTTCGACAATCCGCAAAGCGATTACACGCGCGACCTCATGAAGGCAGCTTTCCAGCTGCGAGAGGTGCTCCAGCGACAGGCCGAAATCCGCGCCTGATTGCCGCAACTGCAAGCCGTTCCCGGGGCTTTCGCGGCGCCGGGACGGCTGGCCCCACAGTTTCTTCGCCTCCCGATTTGACACAGCCCCTGCGGTGTTTCAGGTTTAGGGGGAAGGTCTCTGCAGAACAGACCGACAAGGAGGGGCGCTTGCTCGCTGACGAAACCATGGATGCGACCAGTCGTCCGGTGTGCTTGCACCGGAACGCATGCAAGGTTGCGTCGGCTGCAGGTTTCGCGCGCCCCCTTCCCCACCAATCGCGCAGTGTCAGCAGCACGCGCCGGCTGAATGCCGGTCGCGAGCGCACGAGACTGGCTGTGCGTACACCGGGCTTTGCCACAGTCCCGGGCTGGCTTCCCGCCAGCTAAAAGCGTGGTTCGGCAGGAAACCTGCCGGAAGATGATGCGTTTAAGTCTGGAGGCTCCAGCTTCGAGCGCTATCTCACAACTAAGAACATTTCCGATTACCAACAGAGGAGAGCAGAATGACTTCACTCAAATCCTATTTGATGGCGGGTATTGCCGGTGTCGCAGTACTGGCCACAAGCGCGAGTGCTTCTGCCGAAACATGGCGCTATGCTTTCGAAGAAGCACTGAACGAGGTTCAGGGCGTTTTCGCACAGAAGTTCAAGGAAGAGGTGGAAGCCAATTCCGACCATGAGATCCAGCTCTTCCCCTATGGCACACTGGGCGAATCCGCAGACATCATGGAACAGGCCCAGTCGGGCATCCTGCAGTTCGTCGATCAGTCGCCCGGCTTCACCGGTTCGCTGATCCCGGAAGCTCAGGTCTTCTTCGTGCCTTACCTGCTGCCGCAGGACCAGGAACAGCTCAACGAGTTCTTCCGCACCTCCAAGGCCATCAACGAGATGTTCCCCGAGCTCTACGCCGAGCAGGGTCTGGAACTCCTGACCATGTTCCCCGAGGGCGAAGTCTGCATGACGACCAAGGAGCCCGTGGAATCGCCGGAAGACCTCAACGAGGTGAAGTTCCGCGTCATGACGAACCCGCTTCTGGTTGAAAGCTATCAGGCATTCGGCGCAACGCCGACCCCGCTGCCGTGGGGCGAGGTCTATGGCGGTCTGCAGACCAACATCATCCAGGGCCAGGAAAACCCGATGTTCTTCATCGAGTCGACCAAGATGTACGAAGTCACCGACTACATCACCTGTGCCGGCCACAACAACTTCACCACTGCGGTGATGGCCAACAAGGACTTCTTCGACGGTCTGTCCGAGGAAGACCAGACGATGGTCAATAATGCCATCGAGGCGGCATTCGATCACATCCTCGAATATCAGCAGGGCCTCCACGAGACCTCGATGGAGAAGATCAAGGAAGCCAAGCCGGACATGACCTTCACGGTGCTGGACGAAGAACAGCGCAAGCCGTTCCAGGAAACGGCGTCCTCGGTTGAGGAAGCTTTCGTCGAGATGACCGGCGACAGCGGCAAGGAAATCCTCGACCAGATGAAGGCTGACCTTGAAAACGTAACCAAGTAAGGTTGCAATGGAGCGGGCGCGCCAGCCGCGCCCGCTTTTTCTGTCCGAGTTCCAGCGGGATCACGCCATTGTCGAAACAGCATCACGAGTCCCAGCTTCAATCCCAGACCGACACCACTTCGACCGATGACACCGACACCGGTGACTACAAGTCCGAGCTTCCCGGTTTTCTGGGCACGGTTGACAACGCAATCAGCAGGATCGAATCCGTTTTGCTTGCCGCAGGCGTTCTGCTGATGGCACTCAACACAATTGCCAATGTGGTGGGCCGTTTTGTTTTCCAGAGCAGTCTTTTCTTCTCTGAAGAGCTAAACCGGCTCCTGATCGTTCTGATCACCTTTGCTGGCATCAGCTATGCCGCGCGGCATGGGCGCCATATCCGCATGTCTGCCATGTATGACGCTCTGCCCTCCTCGCTGCGCAAGCCGCTGATGATCGCGATCACGCTGGTGACTGCCGTCTTCATGCTGGGTCTGGCCTGGTATTCCGCGCAATATATGCTGACGCTGTATGATCGCGGGCGCGTGCTGCCTTCGCTGCAGATTCCGGTCTGGATCATCTATGTCTGGGCACCCATCGGCTTCTTCATGACGGGGCTGCAGTACATTCTGACGGCCATCAAGAACATGATCGAAAAAGACATCTATCTCTCGACCAATGTGCTCGAGGGCTATGATGACGACGAAGTTGAGATCTGAGGGCGCGTCATGGCTGTAACAATCTTCTCCATCATGGTCGTGCTGCTTCTTCTCGGCTTCCCCATGATGATCCCGCTTATCATCGGCTCCTTTGTCGGATTCTACACGCTGTTCGGCGGCTTTGGTCAGCTGGAGACCATGGTCCAGCAGATGATGGCCGGTATCCGTCCCGCATCGCTGATCGCGGTGCCCATGTTCATCTTTGCTGCCGACATCATGACGCGCGGCCAGTCTGCGGGGCGCCTCATCGACATGGTCATGTCCTTCGTCGGGCATATCCGTGGCGGCCTTGCCGTATCCACGGCTGCGGCCTGTACCATGTTCGGCGCCGTTTCCGGTTCGACCCAGGCGACCGTCGTGGCAATCGGTTCACCCTTACGTCCGCGCATGCTGAAGGCCGGCTACAATGACAGCTTCATTCTGGCGCTGATCGTCAATTCCTCCGACATCGCCTTCCTGATCCCGCCATCCATCGGCATGATCATCTATGGCGTCGTGTCGAACACCTCGATTTCCGAGCTCTTCATTGCCGGTGTCGGCCCTGGTCTTCTGATCCTGCTGCTCTTCTCGATCTATTCCTACATCTACGCCGTGCGGCACAATGTGCCCACGGAGGAGAAGGCGACATGGGGCGAGCGCCTGCGCACCACGCAGAAGGCTCTGTGGCCACTGGGTTTCCCGGCAATCATCATTGGCGGCATCTATGGCGGCATTTTCAGCCCGACCGAGGCTGCAGCCGTTTGTGTTCTCTATGCCATCTTCCTTGAAATGGTGGTCTTCCGCGAGCTTGACCTGCACGGCCTGTACAAGACGGCCAAGTCCACCGGTCTTATCACTGCCGTTGTCTTCATCCTCGTGGCGGCGGGTGCGGCGTTCTCCTGGGTCATCTCCTTTGCGCAGATCCCCCAGCAGATCCTGGCCGGCATCGGCATCGACCAGATGGGCCAGATTGGCGTTCTGGTGGTCATCTCCATCGCCTTCTTCATCGGCTGCATGTTTGTCGACCCGATCGTCGTGATCCTGGTTCTGGTCCCGATCTTTGCTCCGGTGGTGGACAATGTCGGCCTGGACCCGGTTCTGGTCGGCACGATCATCACGCTGCAGGTGGCGATCGGCTCGGCGACCCCGCCCTTCGGCTGCGACATCTTCACGGCCATCGCCGTCTTCAAGCGGCCCTATATGGATGTCGTGCGTGGTACGCCGCCCTTCATCCTGATCCTGCTTTGCGTCTCGGCGGCGCTGATCTTCTTCCCGCAGATCGCGCTCTTCCTGCGTGACCTGGCATTCCGCTAGAAGGACTGGAAATGTTCGAACGGATACTGGTACCGGTCGACGGCTCGCAAGGCGCACTCAAGGCGTTGAAACTCGCGGTCGAGATGCAGAAGACAACGGATGCGGAACTGTTGATCCTGACTGTCTACCGGCATCACAGTCTGCGTGAGAAGTCGATGTCCATGGTCAGGGCCAGTGATCCAAGCAACATGGATGACGTGCTGCGCGAACATTCCAGGGAGATCGCGGAACACGCCAAGCAATATGCGCTGGAGCATGAGAGCCCCCGCGCCCGCGCCTTTGTGAAGGCGGGCCAGCCAGCGCGCACCATCGTGAAATTCGCCAAGGACAAGGAAGCGGACCTGATCGTGCTCGGCAGCCGTGGACTGGGTGATCTGGAGGGCTATCTCCTTGGCAGCGTTTCGCACAAGGTGACGAGCCTTGCGGATTGCCCTGTCATGGTGGTCTGAACCGGCCCCAACTGGACGCAACAAAAAAGCCCCGGCAGCGATGCCGGGGCTTTTTTTGAATGTGGTGCGTCGGCGGCTAGCGCAACTCGCGGCGCAGGATCTTGCCGACATTGGATTTCGGCAGTTCGTCGCGGAACTCGACATGGCGCGGGCGCTTGTAGCCCGTCAGCTTGTCGCGGCAGAACTCGATGATCTCTTCTTCGGTGAGGCTGTCGTCCTTGCGCACAACAAAGAGCTTGGGCACCTCGCCCGACTTCTCGTCCGGAACGCCAACGGCTGCAACTTCAAGCACCTTGGGATGGGCTGCAACAACGTCTTCCAGCTCGTTCGGATAGACGTTGAACCCGGAGACGAGGATCATGTCCTTCTTGCGGTCCACGATCTTCACGAAGCCGCGCTCGTCCATGACGCCCATATCGCCGGAGCGGAAATAGCCGTCGGACGTCATCACCTTGGCTGTCTCTTCCGGGCGGTTCCAGTAGCCGGCCATGACCTGCGGACCCTTGATGCAGATCTCGCCCACATCGCCCTGCTTGACCTCCTTGCCGTCCTCGTCGCGGATGGAAACATCCGTGGAGGGAAGCGGCAGGCCGATGGTGGCCGTAAACTCCTTCGCGTTGAACAGATTGGCAGTCGCGACCGGTGAGGTTTCCGACAGGCCATAGCCTTCCGCGATCATGCAGCCGGTGAGCTTCATCCAGCGCTCGGCCACGGCCTTCTGCACCGCCATTCCGCCGCCGAAGGTGAGCTTCAGCGACGAGAAGTCCAGCTTCTGGAAATCCTCGTTGTTGAGCAGTGCGTTGAAGAGCGTGTTGAGGCCGGGGAAGACGTTGAACTTGTAATTCTTCAACTCCTTCACGAAGCCGGGAATATCGCGCGGGTTGGGGATCAGCACGTTTTCCGCGCCCAGCTTCACGCCCATCAGCGCGTTCACCGTCAGCGCGTATATGTGGTAGAGCGGCAAGGCACAGATATAGATGGAACGCTCCGGCCGGGCCTGATCGATATAGGCGGTCTCAAGCCACGCCTCGTTCTGCATCACATTGGCCATGACATTGCTGTGGGTGAGCATCGCGCCCTTGGCCACGCCGGTCGTGCCGCCGGTATATTGCAGGAATGCCACGTCTTCGAGCGTGCATTCGGGTTTGGTGTAGCTGGCGTCAGCACCCTTCTTCATTGCCGTCTTGAAGGACACATGATCGGCCAGCTTCCAATCCGGCACCATTTTCTTGACCTTGCGGACGACGAAGTTGACGATATGACCCTTGAGGCCAAGCATGTCGCCCATGGTGGTGACAACAACATGCTTCACATCGGTCTTGCCAATGGCCGTCTGCAGCGTCTTGGCGAAATTCTCGAGAATGACAATTGCCTCGGCACCGGAATCCTTGAGCTGGTGCTCAAGCTCGCGCGGGGTGTAGAGCGGATTGACATTCACCACCGTGTAGCCGGCGCGCAGAATGGCCATCATCGCCACGGGATACTGCAAAACGTTGGGCATCATCACCGCAACGCGTGCGCCCTTCTTGAGACCCAGCGACTGGAGATAGGCCGCAAAGTCCCGCGAAGCGGATTCCAGTTCCGCGAAGGTGATCGATTTCCCCATGCAGGTGAAAGCCGGTCGGTCGGAATGCTTGCGGCAAGCCTCCACCAACATCTCACCTATGGAATTATGCGCGAAAGGAGGAATCTCCGCCGGCAAAACGTCCGGATAGGTCGCCAGCCATGGCCGCGGTCCGGTCTTGGCCGTCCCCTTTGCTGCCGAAGCGGATTTCGCAGCGGGCTTTTTCGGTGCCGCCTTTGCCGCGGCGGCAGGTTTTGCGGCACCCTTGGCTGCTGCGCCTGCTTTCGTTGCGCTGGAACGCGTGGTGGATCTGGAGGATGTTGCAGCGGCGGCCTTGCCTGCGGGCTTCGCTGGTGCCTTGCGGGCAGCTGTTTTTGGCGCGGAAGTCGCCTTTGCGTCTGTCGATGCGGTTTTGGCCGGAGCAGCCGCTTTCGTGGTCTTCTTGCGCGCGGGCTTGGGGGCGTCTGCGACTTCTCCCTCGGCTGCAGACTTCGCTGGTGCCTTGCGCGCCCGCGTCTTCGGGGCGCTGGTGGTCTTCGTATCGCTCGACTTCGCCAAAATTTCCCTCCCTGGAAAAAGATGTTCTGACTTTAACGTACACGTCAACGGGAAAATGCAAGCCCAAATTTTATGGTGAACCTGCCCCTGAAGGTTTCAAAGCGCTTGCACTCATAACACCACCTTATGGTGTGAACCCGTTGTGTAGCAAGGGGTTCGTGCGATTCATCCCACTATTGACCGTAGCCTTCATGCCCTTCCAGAAATGCCTCTTCTTCCTGAGTGCTATCCCTGTCCAGAACACGGTTACGGTGTGGAAAACGCCCGAAGCGCGCGATGATGTCGCGATGCTCGACCGCATATTTGCGTGCATTTTCATTCCCGAGCGCCGTGAACAGTTCCACCGCCCGATCCTGATCGCCCATGGCCTCGGAATGCATCAGCGGCATGTAGAGAAACTGCTTCTGCTTCGTCTCCATCTCCTTGTCGAAGCCACGCGAGAGCGCATGATGGCACAGATCCAAGGCTAACCGGTCGAAAGCAAAGGCACGGCTGGTGCGGCGGTAGATATTGCGCGGAAACTGGTCGCACAGGATCACCCCTGCAAGAGCACCGTCCACTGTCGTCCTTGCTTCATCCGGCACCTCTTCCGCAAACTCCTGCAGGATGGGCTCGAACCGGTTGCGGATGGTCGTGTCGATTTCCTCGTTGGCGGTGAACCATTGCTCCGGCGTCAGTTCCGTGAACCAGAAGTCCAGCACGCCCTTCTTCCAATCCGCTTCCATGTCCATTCTCCACGACCTTGTCTCGGTTCTTCACAGGCTGAAGGTAAAGGCAGCGCCGCGCAACAATATTCATGATATGTGAAATTTTATTGCGGCGATCTGCCAAAGGGGAGTTCCCAGTTCCAATGATCTTTGCTTATATGCCCGCTCCAAGAGCCGGGATGGGACGGCTCACATAACGACAGGGAGAAACCTGATGAAAACCCGTTTGACGTTTGCGGCTGCACTCATGGCTGCCACGATGCTCAGTGGCGCTGCAGCAGCCAAGACACTCGTCTATTGCTCCGAAGGCAGCCCGGAGGGATTTGACCCGGCGCTTTACACCGCCGGCACCACCTTCGACGCCTCGTCGAAGCCGGTTTACAACCGTCTCGTGCAGTTCAAGCCTGGCACCACGGAAGTTGTTCCAGGTCTGGCCGAAAGCTGGGAAATCTCCGAGGACGGCACGGAAGTCACTTTCAAGCTTCGCGAAGGCGTCAAGTTCCATTCGACGGACTACTTCACGCCGTCTCGCGACTTCAATGCCGATGACGTGATCTTCTCCTTCGAGCGTCAGCTCAAGGAAGACAACGCCTACAACTCCTATGTTGAAGGCGCGTCCTGGGAATATTTCAACGCCATGTCCATGCCGGACCTGCTCGAGTCCATCGAGAAGGTTGACGACTATACGGTGAAGTTCAACCTGACCCGTCCGGAAGCACCGTTCATTGCGAATCTCGCCATGGACTTCGCATCGATCTTCTCGAAGGAATATGCCGACAAGCTGGCAGAAGCCGGCAGTGAATCCGATCTGAACCAGAAGCCGATCGGCACCGGTCCCTTCCAGTTCGTTGCCTACCAGCCCGACGCGGTCATCCGCTACAAGGCCAACCCGGACTACTGGGCAGGCAAGCAGCCGATCGACGATCTCGTCTTCGCCATCACCACGGAAGCTTCCGTGCGTCAGCAGAAGCTGCTCGCGGGCGAATGCCATGTCATGCCATACCCGAACCCGGCAGACGTGCAGAGCCTGAAGGACGACGAGAATATCGAGGTGATGGAGCAGGAAGGCCTCAATGTCGGCTACCTCGCCTACAACACCAAGCAGGAACCGTTCGACAAGCCGGAAGTGCGCAAGGCGCTGAACATGGCCATCAACAAGGAAGCCATCCTTGATGCCGTGTTCCAGGGTGCAGGCGAAGCTGCCAAGAACCCGATCCCGCCGACGATGTGGTCTTACAACGAGAATGTTGAAGACGACGCGTATGATCCGGAAGCAGCCAAGAAGATGCTGGAAGAAGCTGGCGTCTCCGACCTTTCCATGAAGGTCTGGGCAATGCCGGTGCAGCGTCCCTACAACCCGAATGCCCGCCGCATGGCCGAGCTGATACAGGAAGACTTCTCCAAGATCGGCGTCGATGTGGAAATCGTCTCCTATGAGTGGGGCGAGTATCTGGAGCGTTCGAAGGCTGAAGACCGCGACGGTGCGGTTCTGCTCGGTTGGACGGGTGACAATGGTGATCCGGACAACTTCCTCGCCGTTCTTCTCGGCTGCGACGCCGTAGGCGGTTCCAACCGCGCACAGTGGTGCAACGAGGAGTTCGACAACCTGGTGCAGAAGGCCAAGACGCTTTCGACGCAGGAAGAACGCGCCGAGCTCTACATGGAGGCCCAGGAGGTCTTCAAGCGTGAAGCTCCATGGGCAACCATCGCTCACTCCGTCGTTCACATGCCAATGCGCAAGGAAGTCACCGGCTACAAGATGGACCCGCTCGGCGGCCACTCCTTCGAAGGCGTGGACATTTCCGAGTAAGCCACTTCACTCTAAGACAGGAACCGGCGGCAGCTTAGAAGCTGTCGCCGGCTTTGCCGTTCATGTTTCGGTTTTTTCTTTCCCGGCTGGCGCTGTTGATCCCGACCTTTATCGGTGTGTCCATCGTCGCCTTCTCCTTCATTCGACTGCTGCCCGGCGACCCAATCATGCTATTGGCCGGCGAGCGCGGCATGTCGCAGGAACGCTATGACGAGCTGCGCGCGGCCTATGGCTTCGACCAGCCGATCTTCATGCAGTATTTCAACTACATGGCGGATCTTCTCCAGGGTGATTTCGGCACGTCCATCGTGACCAAGCGCCCTGTTCTCGAGGAGTTCATGACCCTGTTCCCGGCGACAATCGAGCTGTCGCTTTGCGCCATCATCGTTGCCATCGCCATCGGTGTTCCGGTCGGCGTGATTGCGGCCGTACGGCGCGGCTCGTGGCTCGACCAGTCGGTGATGGGTGCTGCCCTTGTCGGCTATTCCATGCCGATCTTCTGGTGGGGCCTGCTGCTGATCATCCTGTTCTCCGGCATCCTTCAGTGGACGCCCGTTTCAGGCCGGATCTCGCTTCTCTACTTCTTCCCCCAGGTGACCGGCTTCATGCTGATCGACAGCCTGCTTTCGGGACAGAAGGGAGCCTTTGCCTCTGCCGTATCACATCTCATCCTGCCGACCATCGTGCTGGCAACGATCCCGCTTGCGGTGATTGCCCGCCAGACGCGCTCGGCCATGCTGGAGGTGCTGGGCGAGGACTATGTGCGCACGGCCCGCTCCAAGGGCCTGCCGCCGCGTCGGGTCATTGGCCTTCACGCTCTGCGCAACGCACTCATCCCCGTCATCACCACGATCGGCCTGCAGGTCGGCGTGCTGCTTGCCGGCGCCATCCTGACGGAAACGATCTTTTCGTGGCCTGGCATCGGCAAATGGATGGTGGATAGCGTCTTCAAGCGCGACTACGCCGTGGTGCAGGGTGGCCTTCTCCTGATCGCCGCCATCATCATGATCGTGAACCTGATCGTCGACGTGCTCTACGGTCTGATCAACCCCAGAATCAGGCACTGAACAATGTCACAAGCAAAAGACGCCAATGCGGCTATCGGCCTTGAAGGCGGCAAGCAGATTGCCGTCACCCGCCGCGCACGCCTTGCCGAGTTCTGGTACTATTTCAGCCAGAACAAGGGCGCGGTCATCGGCCTTTACGTTTTCCTCGCCATCGTGGTCATCGCGCTTCTGGCGCCGGTAATCGCACCGCACAGCCCAAGCGTTCAGAACCGTGGCGCGTTCCTCCTGCCGCCCGTCTGGCAGGAAGGCGGCAACTGGTCCTTCATCCTTGGCACGGATGCGGTGGGCCGCGACCTTCTTTCGCGCCTCATCTATGGTGCGCGCTTCTCACTCTTTATCGGCGTGGTCGTCGTGTCGGTGGCGGTGTCCGTCGGCATCTTCATCGGGCTGATTGCCGGCTATTTCCGTGGTGCGGTCGATACCGTCATCATGCGCGCCATGGATATCATCCTGGCCTTCCCGTCCCTGCTTCTGGCGCTCGTTCTCGTTGCCATTCTGGGACCGGGCCTCGTCAATGCGATGATCGCGATCGCGCTTGTGCAGCAGCCGCACTATGTGCGCCTGACGCGTGCTGCGGTCATGAGCGAGAAGGGCCGCGACTATGTGACCGCCGCGCGCGTGGCAGGTGCGTCGAACATCCGGCTGATGTTCAAGACCATCCTGCCCAACTGCACCGCACCGCTTATCGTGCAGGCAGCGCTCTCCTTCTCCACGGCAATTCTGGATGCAGCAGCACTCGGCTTCCTTGGCATGGGTGCGCAGCCGCCGACGCCGGAATGGGGAACCATGCTTGCCGAGGCCCGCGAATTCATTTTGCGCGCCTGGTGGGTCGTCACCTTCCCCGGCATCGCGATCCTGGTCACGGTGCTTGCCATCAACCTCATGGGCGACGGTCTTCGCGACGCGCTCGATCCCAAGCTGAAGAGGTCCTGACATGGCTGACAACGGACATCTTCTCGAAATCGAGAACCTCACCGTCGAATTCGATACCGCAGGCGGCGTGCTTCGCGCCGTCAATGGTGTGTCGCTCCATGTCGACCAGCGCGAGGTGCTTGCAATCGTGGGTGAATCGGGCTCCGGCAAGTCGGTCTCGATGCTGGCCGTCATGGGCCTTCTGCCCTGGACGGCTCGCGTGACCGCCGATGCCATGCGTTTCCAGGGCCGCGACATCCTCAATCTGTCGCCGTCGGAGCGCCGCAGGATCGTTGGCAAGGACATCGCCATGATCTTCCAGGAGCCGATTGCAAGCCTGAACCCCTGCTTCACCGTCGGCTACCAGATCGACGAGACGCTGAAAATGCACACCAATCTCAACAGCCGCCAGCGGCGTGAACGCACGGTGGAGCTGTTCGAGGCAGTGGGCCTGCCCAATGCGGGGGATCGGCTCAACGCCTATCCGCACCAGATGTCGGGCGGGCAGTGCCAGCGCGTGATGATCGCCATGGCAATTGCGTGCAATCCGAAGCTGCTCATCGCTGACGAGCCAACCACGGCACTCGACGTGACGATCCAGAAGCAGATCCTCGACCTTCTCGTTTCCATCCAGGAGGAGAAGGGAATGGGCATGATCATGATTACCCATGACATGGGCGTCGTCGCCGAGACCGCCGACCGCGTTATCGTGCAGTACAAGGGCCGCAAGATGGAGGAAGCCGACGTGCTTTCGCTCTTCGAGAACCCGAAGAGCAATTACACGCGCGCGCTTCTGTCGGCCCTGCCCGAGAATGCCACCGGCGACCGTCTGCCGACCGTCTCCGACTTCAACTTCGAAGAGGCACCCGCCGAGGGAGCACAGTGATGAGCGAAATCGTTCTCGAAACCCGCGGCATTACCCGCGACTACCATGTGGGCGGTGGTCTGTTTTCCAAGCAGAAGACCATCCATGCGCTGAAGGGCATCGACCTCAAGCTGGAAAAGGGCAAGACGCTCGCCATTGTGGGCGAATCCGGCTGCGGCAAGTCCACGCTTGCCCGCATCATCACCATGATCGATGCGCCGACCAGCGGCGAGCTTCTGATAGATGGCCAGCCGGTCGACATCACCAAGGCGGGGCTTACCTCGGAAATGCGCCGCAAGGTGCAGATCGTTTTCCAGAACCCCTATGGTTCACTCAATCCGCGGCAGAAGATCGGCGACGTGCTCATGGAGCCGCTGATCATCAATGACAATGTGCCGGCGGCCGAACGTCGCGAACGCGCCATGCAGATGCTGTTGAAGGTCGGGCTCCAGCCCGAACACTTCAACCGCTATCCGCACATGTTCTCCGGCGGTCAGCGCCAGCGCATCGCGATTGCCCGCGCGCTCATGCTCAATCCGCGTCTGCTTGTCCTCGACGAGCCGGTTTCGGCGCTCGATCTTTCGGTTCAGGCACAGGTGCTCAACCTGCTCGCCGACCTGCAGGACGAGTTCGGCCTCACCTTCGTCTTCATCAGCCACGATCTTTCGGTCGTGAAATATATCGCCGACGAGGTGATGGTGATGTATTTCGGCGAAGCAGTGGAATATGGCACGCGCGAAGCGGTGTTCTCCAACCCGCAGCACGACTACACGAAGACGCTTTTCGCCGCGACGCCACGGGCGGATGTGGAAAGCATCAGGAAGCGGATTGCGGCAAAGGCTGCTTGATCATTTCCTTGGTCGGCAGTGCCAAGCACACCCCCTCTACCTTGCCAGGCATCTCCCCCACAAGGGGGGAGATTGGCTGTGGCGATGGCAGCGCCTTCTCCTGATAGGAGGGAGTGGTGCGCGCTCCACTACCCACACCTATTCCCGATTCACTATTCGCTATTCGCTACTCCCCCTCACCGCTCCCGCAGCGCCTTTACCTGCGCGACGAGGCCGGCGGTGGAGGCATCGCGGTCATCGGCTGACTTCTTCCCCTCGACGACCGGCTGGAGTTCGGTGGCGAGTTCCTTGCCGAGCTCGACGCCCCACTGGTCGAAGGAATTGATGCCGAAAAGAACGCCTTCGACGAAGACCCGGTGCTCGTAGAGGGCGATGAGGCGGCCGAAGGAATAAGGGTCGAGCGTCTCGTAGAGGATGGTGAGCGAGGGACGGTTGCCGGGGAAGACGCGATGCGGCGCGATCTTCTCGATCTTTTCGGCGTCCATGCCCTTGGCCTGCAACTGTGCGCGGGCCTCTTCCAGCGTGCGACCCTTCATCAGCGCCTCGGACTGGGCCAGGCAGTTGGCGATGAGAAGGTCGTGGTGGTGCTTCAGCTCCGGCTCGTGGCCCTTGGCGGCGAGGATGAATTCCACCGGAATGACGTCAGTGCCCTGATGCAGAAGCTGGAAGAAAGCGTGCTGGCCGTTCGTGCCGGGCTCACCCCATACCAGCGGGCCGGTGGGTGTCAGCGCATCCGTACCGTCGAGGCGCACGCGCTTGCCGTTCGATTCCATGTCGAGCTGCTGGAGATAGGCCGGAAGACGTGCCAGGCGCTGGTCATAGGGGATGACCGCACGGGCCGGGTAGCCGCGGGCGACACGGTGCCAAAAGCCGATCAAACCAAGCAGCACGGGCAGGTTCTCACGAAGCGGTGCCTGCCGGAAATGCCTGTCGAGATCGCGTGCGCCTTCCAGCATCTTCCGGAAACTGTCGGCGCCGACGGCGATCATGATCGGGAGACCGATAGCTGACCAGAGCGAATAGCGCCCGCCGACCCAGTCCCAGAAGCCAAAGATGCGGTCCTGATCAATACCGAAATCAGCCACCTTGTCGAGCGCGGTGGAAACGGCTGCGAAATGGGCGCTGACAGCGTCCTCACCCAGCGCCTTGGCAATCCAGTCCCGCGCGGTGCGGGCATTGGTCATGGTCTCGATGGTGGTGAAGGTCTTGGAAGCAACGATGAAGAGCGTGGTTGCCGGATCAAGGCCGTCCAACGTGTCAGCGATATGTGCCCCGTCGACATTGGACACGTAGTGCAGGCGTGGACCGTTGTGGAACGGCGCGAGTGCCAGCGTTGCCATCGCGGGCCCGAGATCGGAGCCGCCAATGCCGATATTCACCACATCGGTGAAGGGCTTGCCGCTGGTACCCTTGATGCTGCCGGACCGAACGGCTTCGGCGAATTTCGACATGTCCCGAAGCACGGATTCGACGTCGCTGGCGATGTCCTGCCCGTCCACATTGATTGCGCTGTTCGCGCCGGCGCGCAGGGCCGTGTGCAGGACGGCGCGGTCTTCGGTAATATTGATGTGCTTGCCGGAAAACATTTCCTCGCGGCGCTCGGCAAGACCCGCAACCTGCGCGAGCTTCACGAGGCGATCGAGCGTTTCCTCGGTCACGGCGCATTTCGAGTAGTCGAGAAGCAGGTCGTCGTGGCTGGCCGAAAAGCGTGCGAACCGATCCCGATCCTTCGCGAAAGTGTCACGCAGATCGAAGTCGGCGATTCCCCTTGCATGATCTTTCAGGGCTTCCAGTGCAGCTTCATACGCGCTCATCAACAACCTCTCCTGACGGTTCGGCGGCAATCTAGGGCGCAGTGCAGCAAATGTGAAGCGCAGGCAAAGCTATAAGATACAAGGGTTTTGGTGCAATTGTTTGGTCCAGGCTTGCGAATTTAGTAAGGCGTATATAGCATCCGCCCGCGAGAGGTTTGCTATGCCAACGAGAAATGACACAGCCCTGTGGGCAGGGCTCTTCAAAATATCCCCCGATTCCGGACAGACACTGCAGGCGCAGATCCGTCAGGCCATCGTTTCCGCCATTCTGGACCGCCAGATCGCGCCGTCCATGCCACTGCCGTCCTGCCGTATTCTGGCGGACAAACTGGGCGTGGCGCGTGGCACTGTGGTGCTGGCTTTCCAGCAACTCGTGGACCAGGGGTTCCTGATCGCGCGCGAGCGCCGCGGTCACTTCGTCAATCCGGAAGTGTTGGCCTCACCGCCCCGTGCCGCCCGCAAAGGACCGAAGAAAACCGGCCAGATCGACTGGAAGGCGCGGCGTCAGGTCTTTGCATCCGACATGCCGGAAGGCATGAAGCACGGCGACTGGATGCAGTATTCCTATCCATTTGTGTATGGGCAGTTCGACCCGGCACTATTCCCGACGGCGGAATGGCGCGAGTGCAACCGCATGGCGCTGGCGGTTCTGGAAATCCGCAACTGGGCGGCCGACATGGTCGACAAGGATGATCCGCTTCTGATCGAGCAGATCCAGGCCCGGCTCTTGCCGCGACGCGGCATCTTCGCCAATCCCGACGAGATCATCGTGACGCTGGGTGCGCAGCATGCGCTCTACATGCTCTCCACGCTTCTGATGATGCGCGGCGCGCGGGTCGCGATGGAAAATCCGGGATATCCTGATGCACGCTCCATCTTCCGCCTGGCGGGTGCCGAAACGCTACCCGTGCCGGTCGATCAGGAAGGCATCAATGTGGAGGCCATCCCGCAGGATGCCGACTTTGTCTTCACGACGCCAAGCCATCATTGCCCGACCATGGTGCCGCTCAGCCGGGCACGGCGCGAGGCGCTCCTGGCGCGCGCGGAAGAAAACGACTGGGTGGTCATCGAGGACGACTATGACAGCCAGCTTGCGGACGAAACGCCGCAGGAAGCGCTCAAGGGTCTCGATCACACCGGCCGCGTCATCTATGTCGGCTCAATGTCCAAGACGCTCGCACCAGGCCTGCGCCTCGGTTACATCGTGGCACCGGCTGATCTGGTGGCCGAGTTGCGTGCGCTGCGCCGCTTCATGCTGCGCCATCCGCCCGCAAACAACCAGCGCGCGGTCGCACTGTTCCTGTCGCTGGGCCACCACGATGCGCTTGTCCGCCGGCTCTCCTCCGCCTTCGAGGAGCGGCGGGAGAAGGTGCTGGATGCGATACATACCTATATGCCAGAATGGAGCGCCTGCGATGTGCGCGGCGGCACTTCGCTTTGGCTGCAGGGGCCACCCGGCACGGACACCGAAGCAATCGCGAAAGCGGCGGCCCAGCGCAGCGTGCTGGTGGAACCGGGACCGCGCTTCTTCGACGGGCCGGAGCGCTCCTCACCTTTCATGCGTCTTGGCATTTCCTCGATTGCCCTTCAGCAAATCGAGCCTGGAATTCGTGAACTGGCAGCAGTGGCGAACCGGCGTTCGGTGGCGGCCTAAACAGCCGCCATCAACACGCCGGAAAGCGCGCAGAAGACGACCACCATCCATGGCGGGAGCTTCCACAAAACGAGCAGCATGAAGGCAGTCGCCGCAACGGCAAAGTCCAGCGGCGACAGCACACCGGTGGTGAAGACCGGGTGATAGAGTGCTGCAGCCAATATGCCGACCACCGCCGCATTGGCACCCTTGATGGCTGACGCCGCCAGCGGGAATTTCCTGATGGCTGCCCAGAATGGCAGCACACCGACAAGAAGCAGGATACCCGGCAGGAAGATGAAGACGAGCGCCAGTGCCGCACCCGCCACACCCGAAGGCGCCCCCTGCATCACGGCACCAAGATAGGCGGCGAAGGTAAAGAGCGGACCGGGTACGGCTTGTGCAGCACCATATCCGGCGAGGAAGACGTCGCTGCTGACAAGCCCCTGTTCGACGGTTCCAGCTTGCAGGAGCGGCAGGACCACATGGCCACCACCGAAGACCAGCGCGCCTGCACGATAGAAGATATCGGCGTGTTCCATCGCGCCTGTTCCTGCAATGCCGTTCAGCAGTGGCAGACCGAATAGCAAAAGGGCGAAAAGCACCAGCGCAGCAAATCCCACCCTTCGGCTGACGGGGAAGGCCAGTGCAGGCGCTGTCGTGTCGTCTGTGCGGGCCATCAATGTCATGCCTGCAGCCGCACCCGCCAAAATCGCAAGAACCTGACCAAAGGCGCTGGTGAGAAGAGTGACAAGCGCAAGCGCTGCGAGGGCGATGGCGGCGCGCTTGCGATCGGGACAAAGCGCATGCGCCATACCGAGCAGTGCCTGGGCCACGATGACAACCGCCACGAGCTTCAACCCGTGAACCAGCCCCTGTCCAACTTCACCCTGCAGGCTGTCGGCAAGATACGCAAACAGGACAAGCAGAAAGGCCGAGGGCAAGGTGAAAGCGGTCCATGCGGCCAAACCACCGAGTGCACCGGCGCGCTGCAGCCCCAGAGCGAAACCGACCTGGCTTGAGGCCGGGCCCGGCAGGAACTGGCAGAGTGCCACGAGCTCCGCATAAGCGTCGTCGGAAAGCCAGCCTCGGCGCTTGACCAGCTCATCGCGAAAATAGCCCAGATGCGCGATCGGACCGCCGAAGGAGGTCAGGCCAAGCTTCAGGAAGGCGGCGAAAACTTCACTGACCCAGCCTTTCCGTCTAACTTCACCGGCATCAGCCATGCGTGACAAATTCACCCCCAGATCCAGTACCGGCAGGGAAGCCGGCTCAATTGCCCCTGCGTAGCCGCGAGGCATGACAGGATTATTTCACGCGCGGATTGGCAGCAAGGCCGATGGACAAGCCACCGGAGCTGAGCTAGCCAGAAGAAGCACTACACATGGAGGAGATGAGCATGGCGATGGAGATCGAAGGCCAGGAGCGCATTGAAGCGCCGGTCGAGAAAGTCTGGGCGGCACTCAATGATCCCGACATCCTCAAGGAGTGCATCCCCGGCTGCCAAGAGCTTGAGAAGAAATCCGACACCGAATTTGCCGCCACCGTCTCGCTCAAGATCGGGCCCATCAAGGCCAAGTTCAACGGTGCGGTTGAGCTGACCAATCTCAATCCGCCGCACTCCTACACCATTTCCGGCGAGGGCAAGGGCGGTGTTGCCGGCTTTGCCAAGGGCGGTGCGGATGTCTCGCTTGAAGAGGATGGCCCGGAGGCAACCATCCTGTCCTACACCGCCAAGGCGGATGTCGGAGGCAAGATGGCGCAACTCGGCAGTCGCCTGATCCAATCGACTTCAAAGAAACTTGCAGCCCAGTTCTTCTCGGACTTCAACGAATGCGTCAGCGGCAAGTCGGCGGAAGAGGCTGTTTCTTAGGACACGCCCTGCATCGGGCCAGCTGTCACTTCACTCGAAAAGGATGGCCGGAGCCTGGGCGGCTTCACCTTCGAGGGCAAGCTGCTCCAGCACGCCGCGCGCGATTGACCGGTAGGTTCTGGCCTGTGCACCATCCGGATTCGAGTGAACGACCGGGTCGCCTGCATCGGAGAGTTCACGCACGTCCATGGTGAGCGGGACCTCACCCAGGAAGCGCACGCCAAGGCATTGCGCCTCCGAACGAGCCCCCCCATGGCCAAAGATGTCGTAGCGCTTGCCCGTGTCAGGGGCGATGAAGTAGCTCATATTTTCGACAATGCCGAGCAGCGGCACTTCGACCTTGCGGAACATGTTGAGGCCCTTTCGGGCATCGATGAGCGCCAGATCCTGTGGCGTGGAGACGATGACCGCGCCTGCAAGCGGCACCTGCTGCGCCATGGTGAGCTGCGCGTCACCCGTTCCCGGCGGCATGTCCACCACCATGACGTCGAGCTCACCCCAGGCGACATCCCGCATCATCTGCCTGAGTGCAGACATCACCATTGGCCCGCGCCAGATCATCGGCGCTTCTTCCTCGACGAGGAAGCCGATCGACATGACCTTCACGCCATATGCTTCCATCGGCTTGAGCGTCTTGGAATCGACCATCTCCGGCTTGCCCTTCAACCCAAGCAGGCGCGGCATGGAGGGGCCATAGATATCGGCGTCCAGGATGCCGACCTTCAAGCCTTCGCCCGCAAGCGCAAGCGCCAGATTGACCGCAGTGGTGGACTTTCCCACTCCGCCCTTGCCGCTGGCAACCGCAATAATCTTTTCGACACCGGGAATGCCCGCCTTCTGGCTGCTGCGTGGCTGAGGTGCAGGTTTGGGGTCGGGCCTGCGGGCAGGTTCCGTGCCCATGCCTCCGCCTTCCTTCTCAGCAGTCAGCGCGACCATCGCGCCCTTCACGCCCGGAATCTCCTTGACCGCATCTTCCGCAGCCGCCCGCAGCGGCTCGAGCTCCTTGGCACGTTTGGCAGGGACGGTGATGGAGAAGAAGACTTTTCCATCCGCGATGAAGATTTCCGAAACAAGCCCACGCGAGACGATGTCGCCCTCAAGACCGGGGTCCTTGATCGAGGACAAGCGTTCCAAAACTGCTTCGCGTGTGGGCTCAGTCATCATCCATCTCCTGCGTTGTCCTGCCAGATAAGGAGTTTTCACGCCGGAACCAAGCCTTCCCGCTGATGTGCTGAGAAAAATGGAACTTGATCCGGCTGCAGTCATTGAGATGGAAGGTGAGACTTGTACGGAGGGAGGCAGTTGTTTCGTTTCTCACGTCGTAGACTGCTGCTCGGCGCATCCGCCGGCATCTTGGCCGGTGTAAGCCCCGCCCTGCTTTCAAGCCGGGAATATTCGGGCGAGATGCCCTATCGCCCCGCACCCTTTCCCTCCCCCCGCGGATATGATCCGACACTTCGCTTTCTCACAGAGGAAGAGCGCGCATTTCTGACAGCCGCCGTCGATCGGTTCATTCCGGCCGATGAATGGCCGAGCGCCTCGGAGCTTGGGGTGGTGAACTTTATCGATCACCAACTGGCAGGCCCATTCGGGCGCGGTGCGATCTACTACACGAAGCCCCCATTCCTGAAAGGCAGCGAACAGCAGGGTTACCAATCAGGCGAACCCGCGCGGCTTTACCGGACCGCCATTGCCGAGATCGAGCAACGCGTTGTGGATAGCCACGGCGCGCATTTTGCGGAACTGGAGCCTGACCAGCAGGACGATATCCTCAGGCAGCTGGAAGAAGGCGAGATGGAACTTGGCGAAGCCAGCGCCACGGACTTCTTCACCATGCTTCTGCAGAACACGAAGGAAGGCTATTTCGGCGATCCCGTCCATGGCGGCAACCGCAACATGGAATCATGGCGCATGATCGGCTTTCCCGGCGCGCGCTACGACTACCGGCCATATGTCGACTGGTACAACAGGCGTGTCGAGCTCGAACCGGTGTCTGTTGCAGGCTTCACCCGATTTACCCCCGAAAGCAGGGAAGACTAGAGCATGGCACGCATAATGCCGCGCAAGGATGTGGTCATCGTTGGGCTTGGCTGGACCGGCTCCATCGTCGCGCAGGAATTGACCGAAGAGGGGCTTGAGGTTCTAGCCCTGGAGCGCGGCGTCTGGCGGGCAACCTCCGAAGATTTTGCCGTCACCAATGCGCAGGACGAAGTGCGCTACCGCTTTCGCCATGAGCTGTTCGAGTCGTTGAGCCGCGAGACTTTGACCTTTCGCAACAACACGAACGAGATCGCCCTGCCGATGCGTCAGCTGGGCTCGTTTCTGCCGGGAACGAATGTCGGCGGGTCCGGCGTGCACTGGAACGGGCAGACCTGGCGATTCCTGCCGTCCGATTTCGTCGCGCGCTCCCACAACGAGGAGCGCTACGGGGCACTCCCGGAAGACATGACGGTCCAGGACTGGGGTGTCACATATGACGACCTGGAGCCGCATTTCACGCAGTTCGAGTATCTGTGCGGAATTGCCGGCAAGGCGGGCAATATCAAGGGCGAAATCCAGCTCGGCGGCAACCCGTTCGAGGGCTGGCGCTCCACCGAGTACCCCACGCCGCCCATGGACATGGTCTATGGGCCGACGCTTTTTGCCAAGGCATCCGCGGAACTCGGCTATCACCCGTTCCCCGGTCCCTCGGCCAATATGAGCCAAGCCTACACGAACCCGCTCGGCGTTTCTCTGGCACCATGCACCTATTGCGGCTTTTGCGAGAAATTCGCCTGCGGGAATTATTCCAAGGCGACAGCAGAAACGACCATCCTCCCGGTTCTGATGGAGAAGGAAAACTTCACGCTGCGCACCGAGTCCATGGTGCTTCGAGTGCTGACCGACAAGCAGAAGACGCGCGCAACCGGCGTGGAATACATCACCGCGGAGGGGGAACTGGTCGAGCAACCGGCCGATATCGTTATCCTCGCCGCCTATATCACGCACAATGTTCACCTGATGCTCGTGTCGGGTATCGGGCAGCCCTACAATCCCCGCACCGGTGAAGGGCTCGTCGGCAAGAACTACGCCTATCAGACCATGTCAGGTGTGACGCTGTTCTATGACGACGATACCTGGTTCAACCCTTTCGTCGGCGCCGGTGCGCTCGGCATGTGCGTGGACGACTTCAACGGCGACAATTTCGATCACACCGGGCTCGGCTTCATCGGGGGCGGCTATCTTGCTCAGTGGCAGACCAACGGACGACCCATCGAGCACCAGCCGACACCAGAAGACACACCCTCATGGGGTGCTCGATACAAGAAGGCCGTCCGCGAGAACTACCAACACTCGATCAGCATCGGCGCGCATGGCGCCCAGATGAGCTACCGGCAGAATTATCTCGATCTCGATCCGACCTATCGCGACGCCTATGGCCGACCGCTTCTGCGCATGACCTTCGACTTCACCGAAAACGACTACAACATGTCGAACTTCCTCACCGACAGGTTGGTGGACATCGCCAAGGTGATGAACCCGAAGAGCTACAAGGTCAGCCGCCGGGAGGGCCCCTATTCCATCGTGCCCTATCAGACCACGCACAATACCGGAGGGCATATCATGGGCGCGAGCCCGGCCGACAGCGTCACCAACCGCTACAATCAGAGTTGGGACCTGCCCAACCTGTTCCTGATGGGTGCGGGCAATTTCCCGCAGAACCCCGGCTACAATCCGACAGGCACAGTAGCAGCGCTGGCCTACCATTCGGTGCAGGCCATTCGTGAGCAGTATCTGAGCAATCCCGGACCGCTGGTGCAGGCATGATGGTTAGATCAAGCAGCGTCATCTTTGCAGGAACAACGCTCGTTGGCCTCATGGCTTCCACCGCCGCCATGGCCGTCGATGCCAATGACTGGACCATGCGTCAGCGCGGACAGTATCTGACACGTGCCGGTGATTGCGCTGCCTGCCACACGGTCGACGAGAGCAAGCCGATGGCAGGCGATTACGCGTTGCCGACGCCGTTCGGCACGATCTACACGGCCAACATCACGCCGGACGAGGAAACGGGGATCGGTGCCTGGACCGCTGAAGATTTCTATCGCGCGATGAACGAGGGCATCCGACCCAATGGAGAGCGGCTTTATCCGGCCTTTCCATACACGCATTACACGGTCGTTACGCGCGACGACAGCAATGCGATCTTTGCCTATCTGAACTCGTTGGAACCGGTGCGCCAGCAGGTTCGCGAGCCCGATTTTCCCTGGCCCTTGAGCATGCGCTTTGCCCTGCGCGGATGGAACATGCTCAACTTCGAGGACAGGGAATTCGAACCGGATCCGGAGCGATCCGAAGCCTGGAATCGCGGGAAATATCTTGTGGATGGATTAGGCCACTGCGCCATGTGTCATTCGCCGAAGAACATCATCGGTGCGGTGAAGGAGGGCGACGATGCGTTTACCGGTGGCTATGCAGAGGGTTGGTGGGCCCCTTCCCTGACCAGCTCCGCTGACGACGGCATCGGCGACTGGAGCGACCAGCAGCTCTTCGAGTTCCTCAAGCACGGACGCAATGATCGGACCGCGGCCTTCGGTCCCATGGCCGAAGTGATCGAGATTTCGACGAGCCACATGACCGACGAGGATGTGCAGGCCATCGTCGAATATATCCGCTCGATCCCCGCGCAGGACACGGAAGAGCACGAACCTCTGGATGAGGATGAACCGGAGATGCTGCTCGGCCGCACCATCTACGAGGCACAATGCTCTGCCTGCCATGCCCCTGATGGCATGGGCATCCCCGGCCAGTTTGCGGCGCTTGCGAAATCCTCGCTCGCACAGTCCTCAAACGCCACGTCTCTGGTACGCATCATACTCGAAGGTGCACGAGCGGCGCAGACCGAACGCTACCCCACGCGCCACGTCATGCCCGCATTCGAGTGGAAGCTGAATGACGAAGAGGTTGCGGCCGTGGCGACTTATGTGCGCAATGCTTTCGGCAATGCTGCGACAGCCGTGTCTGAAGATTTCGTCGAAGACACGCGTGAGGATATCCGAAAGGAGCGCTGAGTTCCGAGGGATGCCCGATGCAGTAGTTCTCGGTGCTACTTCGAGGGCGCACGAGGCGTCGGTGCACGCAGCGGCATGCGCAGCGTGAAGCGGGTTTCCATTTCGTCGCTTTTGACACGCAAGGTGCCGCCATGCGCAACCGCGATCTCGCGTGCGATGTACAGGCCAAGGCCGAGACCCTTGTGGGTTCCCCCCGGCTCTCCACGCGAGAAGGGATGGAACAGCCTTTTGCGCACCTCCGCCGGAATGGGTTTGCCGTGATTGATGACGCTGAGCACCAACCGACCGTTCTCCTCGCGCGCCTCCAGCCTGACAGGACGTTCGGGATCGCCGTGAATGACAGCATTGCCCAGCAGATTTGAAACCATCTGTGCCAGGCGATGGCGATCACACTCCACGTCGCTGCTCAGTTCAAGCTTTACAACTATCTCCCGATCGGGATTGCTCGATGCGATCTCTTCGATGACCTGCTGCAGAACCGGTGTCAGCGGCCCTGGCGGACTCCGGTCCACGGGAATGCCCTCGCCCAGGCGACCGCGCGCGAAGTCCAGAACGTCGTCGATCAGCTCGACCATGCGGTTCGTGCTCTTGCCCACCAGGCTCAGCACCTGCTCTCCGCGATCGCTCAGCTGCTCGCGAGACAATACCCGCAGGCCCGAATCGATGGCCGCAAGCGGGTTTTTAAGGTCATGCCCTAGCACGGCTATGAACTGCTCGCGCAGGTCTCCCTGCTTTCGCTCACTCTGGAGCGCCCGTTCCAGCTTCAGCCGTTCGGCGACGGTTTCCTCAACGCGCCGTTCCAGCTCATTGTTCAGCTTTCCCAGCGCTGCATGGGCCTTCTCGGCGGCACGCCGTGCCTCCACCATTTCCCGCTCGTAGCGACGCCTCTCGGCGGCCTTGAAGACTGTAATGCGCGTGAAAAGCAGATTGCCCTGCGCATCCCGTCGCTCCATCGCATTGGCAAGCACGGGCAGGCGTTCGTCGTTGTTCGCCACCAGATCGACGGCAACCTCGTGGAAAAAGCCCTGCATGCGCAGCAGAGGGGCGAAATGCGTCTCGAAGAACATGCGACTCGGCACGCTCAGCATTTCATGGAAGGGTCGCCCCAGGATCTCCTTTGCCGACCTGTCCAGCCAGGTGCAGATGGTGGTGTTGACCTTCACCACGCGAGCGTGACGGTCCAGCGAAACATAACCGCAGGGGGCACGCTCGTAGAGATCCTCAAGATCTTCAGTCAAGCCGTCCGCCAATTGCCCGGTTGCGCTCAAAGGAAATTCCTCATTGCACTGATGACCTCATCGGGTGCGCTCAGATGCGGGCAGTGACCTGTCGCCTCGAGCAGCGCAAACTCGCTGTTTGGAAGCTTCTCGTGCACATATTGACCCACATGCGGAGCGGCGATCACGTCTTCCTCGCATTGAAGGACCAGCGTCCGGGTATTCACGCGCGAAAGGTCATCCCTGTTGTCGGAGGTGAAGGTGACGCGGGCGAAATGACGTGCAATATCGGGATCGGTCCTGCAGAAGCTGTTCACGAGTTCCTCGGAGAGTTCAGGCCGATCCGGATTACCCATGATCGTCGGTCCCATCGCTGCCGACCAGCCCATATGGTTGTCGTCGAGGAAATCGAGAAGCTCTTCGATCTGAGACTGCGAGAAGCCGCCCTTGTAGTCCCCTTCGTCGATGTAGCGAGGCGAAGGCCCTACCATGACTATGCTCTCAAACAGTGCGGGCGCCTTTATGGAGGCGAGAGCGCCAATCATGGCGCTTACCGAATGGCCAACGAAGATGACGTCATTCAGTTCCAGCTCTCGGAGGATCTCGACGACATCGTCGGCATAGCCTTGCAGATCAGCGTATTTGTCGTGGTCATAGGCGGAGAGATCCGACTTCCCGGCGCCGACATGGTCGAACAGGACGATCCTGTACTCGTCCTCGAATGCTGGATAGACCAGCCGCCACATGTTCTGGTCGCAGCCGAAGCCGTGGGCGAACATCATCGCCTTCTCGCCAGAACCGCGGACAGCCACGTTGTTGCGATGCAAAACCGACATAGGTGCCCCCTCGGCAGGTATTTGGAAAACGGTACCACGCAGGTTCCCTTAAAGCTATTATCCACCTGGATGAAGACGAAATCGGCAGGCCGTCCCCTCGATTTCCAGCCGCAGAACGGCTTGACAATCTCTCGTTCGAATGTTCACCATCGCGCCATTCCACCAGGGGTGCCCCGGCAAGGGGCTGAGATACTGTTGGCGGGGCTTGAAGCCCAATGCGCACAGTGACCCGTCGAACCTGATCCAGTTCATACTGGCGTAGGGACGGTGCAGATTGCCGATGCTGCCAATGCGGCAGAACCGACGCGGCCAATCCTCATCATTCCAAGCAGTACTGGGTCTTCATCGCGAGCGCGAAGGAGCCTCAACGCATGACCATCCACCAGAAAAGTGTGTCCCCCACGGTCACCACCGGACCACTTCCCGCCTCCACCAAGGTCTACAAACCGGGCAAGCAACACCCGGATATCCGCGTGCCGATGCGCGAGATCGCCGTTCATCCAAGTGCGGGCGAGCCGCCCGTGACGGTCTATGACGCTTCCGGCCCCTATACCGATCCGACAGCGGAAATCTCCATCGACAAGGGCCTGCCGCGCCTGCGCCAGAAATGGATCGAGGCGCGCGGTGACGTGGAAGCCTATGAGGGCCGCCACGTGAAGCCGGAGGACAATGGTTTCGTCTCGGGCGAGCGACTGACGCCGGAATTTCCCATCCGTCACCAGCCGCTGAAGGCAAAGGACGGCAAGGCCGTCACGCAACTTGCCTATGCGCGCGCCGGGATCATCACGCCGGAGATGGAATTCATCGCGATCCGCGAGAATCTGGGCCGCGAAGAAGCCAAAGCAGCCCTACAGCGTGACGGCGAAAGCTTCGGCGCGCATATTCCCGATCACGTGACACCGGAATTCGTGCGGCAGGAAGTGGCAGAGGGCCGCGCGATCATCCCCTCCAACATCAACCACCCGGAAGCCGAGCCGATGATCATCGGGCGGAACTTCCTCGTGAAGATCAACGCCAATATCGGCAATTCGGCTGTCACCTCCTCCATGGCTGAGGAAGTGGAGAAGATGGTCTGGGCCACCCGCTGGGGTGCCGACACGGTGATGGACCTTTCGACGGGCCGCAACATCCACAATATCCGCGAGTGGATCATCCGCAATTCGCCAGTACCGATCGGCACGGTGCCGCTTTACCAGGCACTGGAGAAGGTTGGTGGCATTGCCGAAGACCTGACATGGGAAGTCTATCGCGACACGCTGATCGAGCAGGCCGAACAGGGCGTCGATTATTTCACCATCCATGCAGGGGTGCGGCTTCACTATATTCCGCTGACCGTCGACCGTGTGACCGGCATCGTCTCGCGCGGCGGCTCGATCATGGCCAAGTGGTGCCTGCACCATCACAAGGAAAGCTTCCTCTACGAGCATTTCGAGGAAATCTGCGGCATCTGCCGCGCCTATGACGTTTCGTTCTCGCTCGGCGACGGATTGCGCCCCGGCTCCATCGCCGACGCCAATGACGCCGCGCAGTTTGCCGAGCTCGAAACGCTGGGTGAGCTGACCAGGATCGCGTGGGCGAAAGATTGCCAGGTGATGATCGAGGGCCCCGGCCATGTGCCGATGCACAAGATCAAGGAGAACATGGACAAGCAGCTCGACGTCTGCGGCGAGGCGCCCTTTTATACGCTTGGACCGCTCACGACCGATATCGCGCCTGGCTACGATCACATCACGAGCGGCATTGGTGCAGCCATGATCGGCTGGTTCGGCACAGCCATGCTTTGCTATGTGACGCCGAAGGAGCATCTGGGTCTTCCGGACCGCGATGACGTGAAGACGGGTGTCATCACCTACAAGATCGCGGCCCATGCCGCAGACCTTGCGAAGGGTCATCCGGCGGCGAAAATCCGTGATGACGCGTTGTCGCGCGCGCGCTTCGAGTTCCGCTGGGAGGATCAGTTCAACCTCTCGCTTGATCCGGAGACGGCGCGGAACTTCCACGACGAGACGCTTCCCAAGGAAGCGCACAAGGTGGCGCATTTCTGCTCCATGTGCGGGCCGAAATTCTGCTCCATGCGCATCTCGCACGACATTCGTGCCGAAGCGCAGAAGGAAGGCATGGAAAAGATGGCGGAGAAGTTCCGCAAGGGCGGCGATCTCTACATGCCGCTCGAAACAGCCGGCGCGATGAAGGAATAGGCGCCATGCGTGTTCTGGTACGCGGGGCCGGTGTTGCCGGCCTTGCGACCGCCTGGGAGCTGACGCACCGGGGCGCAGAGGTCACTGTGGTCGAACAGGCTGCCGACCTCACTCAGGCCGCATCCTGGAAGGCAGGCGGCATGCTGGCACCCTGGTGCGAGAGCGAGAGCGCGCCGGAGATCGTGGCTCGGCTCGGGGTCCGCGCGGCTGATTGGTGGGATGCAGCACTGCCCGGTCAGGTGAAGCGTTGCGGCACACTGGTGGTCGCGCAGCCGCGTGATGCGGGCGAACTGGAGCGCTTTGCTCGACGCACCGGCAGACACCATCAGTGGCTGGATGCGGACGGCATCGCGCGGCTGGAGCCTGCTTTGGGAGACCGGTTCCGTCGCGGCCTCCACTACGCGGACGAAGCCCATCTTGATCCGCGCAAGGCGCTTGAAGGACTGGTTTCGCAGCTGAAGTCTTTCGGTGTGGCCATCAATTTCGGTCAGGTTGAGGTGGCGGGACACTTCGATTTCGAGATCGACTGCACCGGCTTGGCCAGCCGCCAAACGGGCTTGCGCGGCGTGCGGGGCGAGATGCTGCTTCTGGCCACGCACGAGTTGGAGCTTACCCGCCCGGTTCGCCTCATCCATCCGCGCTTTCCCCTATACATCGTGCCGCGCGGCGACGGGCGCTTCATGGTTGGCGCGACCATGATCGAGAGTGCTGCGGATGGTCCGGCGACCGCGCGCTCAATGATGGAGCTCCTGAGCGCTGCCTATGCGATTCATCCCGGATTTGGCGAGGCTGGTGTGATCGAGACGGATGCGGGTGTGCGACCGGCCTATCCCGACAATGTTCCACGCGTCACGCGCGATGGCAAAACGATCAGCGTCAACGGGTTCTTCCGCCACGGCTTCCTGCTCGCACCCGCAATAGCGCAGCAGGCGGCGGATATGGTTTTTGCGACAACTCAGGCAAGGAGGCTTGCCCATGAAGCTCATCATTAACGGATGCGAGGCTCAGGTTTCGGCGACACGGCTGGACGCGCTCATTCGCGAACTCGACCACCAGGATCAATGGGTGGCAACGGCGGTCAACGGCACGATGGTGCCGCGCGACAGGCGTGACGCCCATGCGCTCAAGGAGGGTGACCGGGTCGAAATCCTGTCGCCCATGCAGGGAGGGTGAGATGCTGACCATCTACGGCAAAACACTGTCCTCGCGGCTTTTCCTCGGCACGGCGCAATATCCCTCGCCCGCCATTCTGGCCGATGCTGCACGGGCTTCGAATCCGGCAATGCTGACCGTTTCGCTTCGCCGCGAAATGGCGGGCGGCCAGACCGGCAGCGGGTTTTGGGACGTGGTGCGTGAACTCGGCATCGACCTGTTGCCGAACACGGCCGGATGCCATTCCGCAAAAGAAGCCATCACCACCGCGCAGATGGCGCGGGAGCTTTTCGGGACGGACTGGATCAAGTTGGAGGTGATCGGGCATCACGACATGCTTCAGCCAGACGTCTTCGGCCTTGTGGAGGCGGCGCGTGCGCTGAGCGCGGAAGGCTTCAAGGTCTTCCCCTACACCACCACCGATATCGGCGTGGCGGAGCGGCTGCTGGAAGCCGGATGCGAGGTTTTGATGCCGTGGTGCGCGCCCATCGGCTCGGCGCGCGGTCCGCAGGATGTGCAGGCATTGAAAAGCATGCGCGGCTATTTCCCCGATGTGCCGCTGGTGGTGGATGCCGGCCTTGGTCGCCCCTCCCATGCCATGACGGTGCTGGAGCATGGCTATGACGCCGTGCTTCTGAATACCGCGGTTGCAGGTGCAGACGATCCGGTCGGCATGGCGCGCGCCTTTGCACTGGCCGTCGATGCGGGCCGGCTGGCCTTTGAGAGCGGAATGCTGGAGCCACGCGACATGGCCGTGCCCTCCACGCCCACCTTCGGCATGGCGGAGTTCTCATGAAGCTCGACCCTTTTTATCTGATCGTCGACAGTGCCGCATGGGTGCGTCGGCTCGTGCCGCTCGGCGTGAAGCTCGTTCAGCTTCGCATCAAGGATATGGATGAGGTGCCGCTGCGCGAGGAAATCCGCGAGGCGCGGGAAATCTGCGCACGCCATCAGTGTCAGCTGATCGTGAACGACTATTGGCACATCGCCATTGAGGAGGCTTGCGACTTCGTTCATCTGGGCCAGGAAGACCTGGCCGATGCCGATCTGGACGCGATCCGCGCGCACGGGCTGAAGCTTGGAGTCAGCACCCATGATGATGCGGAGCTAGACACCGCGCTTGCCGCCAAACCGGACTATGTTGCACTGGGACCGGTCTACCCCACCATATTGAAGAAGATGAAATGGGCGCCGCAGGGGGTCCAGAAGATCGCCACCTGGAAAGCAAGAGTCGGCGACCTGCCGCTTGTGGCCATCGGCGGCTTGCGTCCGGAACGGCTGCCCGGCGTGTTCGCCAATGGTGCCGACAGCGCGGCGGTGGTGACCGACATCACGCTGAACCCGAACCCCGAGGCGCGCACGCGTGAATGGCTGGCGGCGACGGCTAAATGGCGGTGAAGCGGGTTCTCGTAATTGCCGGCAGCGACCCATCCGGTGGTGCCGGCATTGCACGCGATGTCGCCACACTGGCTGCGATCGGCGTCGAAGCAGCACCTGTCATCACGGCCATCACCGCACAGACACATGAGCGTTTTGCGGGCTTTGAAGCCGTGCGGCCGGAGATGGTGCGTGCACAGATCGACGCTGCGCTGGTCAGCGGTGGGATCGGTGCGGTCAAGATCGGGATGTTGGCAACGGCAGAGATTGCCGCGCAGGTGAGCGAAGCGCTCGCGAATTGCGAGAGACTCCCCGTCGTCCTCGACCCCGTGCTGGCCTCTTCATCCGGCGGCACCCTGCTTGACGAGGAAGGGCGGCAGGTGCTGCGCGAGCGCCTGTTGCCGCGCGTCTTTCTGCTCACGCCCAATCTCGGGGAGACCGCCATTCTGACCGGCATGCCCGCAGCCCCGACAGCGGCTGGCGCGAAGGCGCAAGCGGAACGGCTGCACGCGCTCGGCTGCCGCCGGGTGCTTGTGAAGGACGGACATGGCAGCGGCGAGCAAAGCAGTGATTTGCTTTATGTAGAGGGCGAACAGTCGGTCGCATTCTCGGCGCCGCGACGCAGTGGCAGTGCGCGTGGCACCGGCTGCACGCTTTCCAGCGCAATTGCCGGCCAGCTCGCCCGCGGCATGGCGCTGGAGGATGCAATTCGTGCGGCGCGCGCGCAGGTTCTGGCACGATTGCAGGCGGTCGCGCCCTAGCGCCAGATCGCGACCTCCTGCGGCTTCAGGCTTTTTTCGCCGAGAATGAGTTCTGCCCCTGATGGAACATCCCAGGCTTCCGTGCCGTAGTTGAAGGCGAATGTCAGCCCTCCCCTGCGCCTGATGCGGATATGCTCGGGCAGTTCCAGAAATTCCAGTCTAGCCTCCTGTGCAAGGTTGCGCATCAGCGAGGTCAGCAGAACCTCATCCGGCCAGCAGGCGAGATAGTAGACATTGCCCTTCTTTGTCAGTGCAGGGTCGCCCTTGGCAAAACGGGCCAAAACATCCGCGTCACTTTGCAGATATTCGCGCCAGCGAACCGCCCCACCCTTGATCGCACCTGAAACGTTCTCGCGCAGTCCCGGTCGCAAGGTGGACACCTGGGTGATGCGGTTGCCGGTCAGCTCCTGCAGGACGCCGGGTGCAAGATTTTCGGGGAAGCGGAAATTGCGATCACGCGACCCGCTGCGGGGTCCGACGAGCAATTTCGCATTCGTCTTTCGAAGTGCAGCGAGTGCCTTCTCGTCCACAATGGAAAGACACGGCACCACGACCAACGCATAGCCATCCAGCACTTCGCCGGGTCGCACGAAGTCGACATCCAGCCCCAGACGCCGCAAGGCCTCGTACCAGCGGAAGGCGAGCTCCTCATAGCGAAAGTCCTTGCCTTGCGGTTGAATGCGGGAGGTCCAGTCGGTCTGGTAGTCGAACACCATGGCCACGGGAGCGCGCTTGCTTGCCGGCAGATCGCCAAGCTTCCGGAGTTCGCGGCCAACCTGCTCTGCCTCGTGCCCGCCGACCGAAAGCTCGTCACCTTCCGGCAGATTCAGACCGGCATGCATCTGCTCCTGCGCGAAGGGCACCTGACGCCAGCGGAAATAGCTGACCACTTCCGCACCGTGCGCCAGCGCTTCCCACGTCCACAGACGCACCATTCCCGGCTTTGGCACCGGGTTCCACGGCGCCCAGTTCACCGGTCCGGGTTGCTGCTCCATCACCCAGAAATGTCCGCGCCCCACACCGCGATAGAGATCGTGGTGGAAGGGTGCGATATCAGGATGCGAGGTTTCCGCCCAGCGGTTTCGCTCCTCCTCGGAGAATGGAAACTTCTCGACGAAGCCGATGGGATAGCTGTCCCAGGAAGCGAAATCGAGATTGTCGCCCACCGCCCAATGGTCGAAGTCGAGCACGAAGCCCATGAAATTATGGGTGATCCAGCGCCCCGGCGAATGCTTGCGGATGATCTCGCACTGCATCCGGTCATAGGCCGCAATCTGTTCCGACTGGAAGCGCCAATAGTCGAGCCGCGCGGCGGGGTTGGCTTCGGTGACAGTGCGGACGGGGATCTCCACCTCGTCAAAGGAGCAAATCTCCATGGACCAGAAGACCGATCCCCATGCCTCGTTGAGCTGGTCGGGCGACTGGTAACGCAGGCGCAGCCAGCGGCGGAAAGCCTTCAGATCTTCCGGGCCATAGGAGAGCGCGGTGTCGTGGCAGCCATATTCGTTATCGGTCTGCCAGCCGGCCAATGCAGGATGTTCGCCATAGCGACTGGCGACTGCCTCGACGATGCGTGCGCTTTCGCGCCACCAGGTCTCGGAGGAAAAGGTATAGTGGCGGCGTGAACCAAAACCACGCACCTGCCCTTGCTCGTCATGGGGAAGAATGTCCGGATGCTCGTCCACCAGCCATTTGGGCGGTGTAGCCGTCGGGGTTCCCAGCACGATCTTGAGACCGTGACGCGCCAGCACATCCATGGCGCGGTCGAGCCAATCCCACTCGAAATGATCGCGGCGCGGCTCGATGCGCGACCAGGCGAATTCGCCAATACGCACATAGCGAATGCCCATTTCCGCCATGCGCTGCGCGTCGCGCGCCCAGACATCTTCGGACCAGTGTTCCGGATAGTAGCAAACGCCAAGCATCAGCGGGTCAGGTCTCCGGAGATGACGGCATTGCCGTCGCGGTCGAACAGGTGGCAGGCATTGGCAGGAATGCCGATGCGCAGGCTGTCGCCAGCGCGTTGCGGCGCCAGACCATCGGTCTTGACGACCATTACCGTCTCGTCGCGCAGAACGACGCGGAACATGGTTTCGGAACCGAGCCTTTCGCCCAGATCAACGCGACCTTCCACAACCGCGTCGGCTTTGCCGGAAAGGTCGACATGTTCGGGGCGGATGCCAAGGGTCATCTCGCCCCCGGCGATCTCAGCACCATGCGTGTCGAGCGTGAGGGTGGCTCCTCCGGGCAGCGCGACATTCACCTTGCCTGCCTCCGCCGGTGTTGCGCGCACGGAGATGAAGTTCATCTTCGGCGAACCGATGAAGCCGGCCACGAAGAGGTTCTTCGGACGGTGATAGAGTTCCAGCGGCGAGCCGATCTGCTCGATGCGGCCAGCAGACAGAACCACGATGCGATCGGCCATGGTCATGGCTTCGACCTGATCGTGCGTGACGTAAATCATCGTCGCGCCGAGGTCCTGGTGGAGCTTGGATATCTCCGCGCGCATCTGCACGCGCAATGCTGCGTCCAGATTGGACAGCGGTTCATCGAACAGGAACACCTTCGGGTCGCGCACGATGGCGCGGCCGATGGCGACGCGCTGGCGCTGGCCACCTGAGAGCTGACCCGGCTTGCGTTCAAGCAGCGGCTCAAGCTGCAACATCTTCGCCGCCATTGCGGTGCGCTCGGCGATCAGTTCCTTCGGATGACCGGTCATCTTGAGGCCGAAGCCGATATTCTGGCGAACCGTCATGTGCGGATAAAGCGCGTAGGACTGGAAGACCATCGCCACACCGCGTTCGGACGGCCCGATTTCCGTCACGTCCTCGCCGTCGATCAGCAGCGACCCGGAGCTTATCTCCTCAAGACCAGCGATCATGCGCAGAAGCGTGGACTTACCGCAGCCCGACGGGCCGACAAAGACGCAGAACTCGCCATGCTGCACGCCCAGATCAACGCCCTTGATGATCTCGACGCTTCCAAAACTCTTCCTGATCCCGCGCAGGCTAACCTCGGCCATATCTCAATCGTCCTCCCGGTCCAGTTCAAGAAGCAGTGCGCTTTCCGGCATCATCATTGGCAGCGGCAGCCCACCGCTTATTGCTGCATCAAGCGAGAAACTGATTTCGCCTGCGAGCAGCCGCCTCTGGTCGTCATGTATTCGGATGAAAGCCGGATGGTCCGGCATTTTGTTTGTGATGCGCCAGGCGCCACCGATGGTGCGCAGCTTCTCCGGCAAACGCAGTGGCGCAGGTTGCTCGCTCACTGCCTGCGTGGCTTGTGCGATGAACAGCACGATTTTCTCTTCACTTGCCGCCCCCCAGAGATACCGACCATCCAGCGGTTCGCAGAAGAAATTCGCACCACTTTCGTGAAGCACCGGGCGAAGCCTCTTGTGCGCCTCGATGAAGCCCGCCATCTCCGCGCGCTCGCCGTCGGTCATCTCCAGCGGATTGAGCTCCACCCCGAAATGGTAGGCCATCGCGACAATGGCGCGGAAGCTCAAGGAATGCCTGCGTCCCGTCTGGTGATTGGGCACGGCGGACACATGGGAGCCGATGATTTCGGGCGGCAGGAAACGGGAGATGCCGCGCTGGATCTCCAGCCGCTCCAGCGCGTCGGTACAATCGGAAGCCCAGACACGATGCGTGCGCGCGAGAACGCCGTAGTCGACGCGCCCGCCACCCGAAGCGCAGCTTTCGATTTCCACATCGGGATGGGCTGCGCGGATACTGTCCATGAGCGCATAGACCGCACGGATTTGCGCATCGGTTCGCGCGCGACCGTCACGACCCGCCGCATGGGTCAGATCGCGGTTCATGTCCCACTTGATGTAGGAGATATCATGCGTCGAGAGCACGGCATGCATCTTGTTGAAGATGTAGTCGGAGACCTCGGGCCGCGTCAGGTCAAGCACGAGCTGATTGCGCGAGAGCAGGAGCGGACGCCCCTCCGCCTGCAGGGACCAGTCGGGGTAAGCGCGGAAAAGCTCGGAATTCGGGTTGATCATCTCTGGCTCGAACCAGATGCCGAATTCCATGCCAAGGCCCGTGACATGGTCTACCAGTGGCTTGAGCCCCGATGGATATTTGCGCGGGTCGATATCCCAGTCGCCAAGGCTCGACGTGTCGTCGTCGCGGCGGCCGAACCAGCCGTCATCCAGCACGAAGCGCTCGATCCCCAGTTCGGCTGCAGCGCTCGCCTGCGCCTTGAGCGCATCCAGCTTGTGGTCGAAATAATTGCCTTCCCAGGTGTTGAGCGTGACCGGCCTCGGCTTCATGGCTTTGCCCGGCCAATCAAGCAGTTCCTCACGCACGAAGGCATGCAGGCTTGCAACATCCGCTCCCGCATAGGCGCGCGGGCTCTCGTATGTGTCGCCGGGGCCAAGCAGGCATTCGCCCGGCTCGAACAGTGCACCGAGATGGACAAGCCGCGCACCGTCATCCGCACAATCCACCGCAATCTGATGGTTGCTGCTCCACGCAAGGGTCAGTCCGAGCTTCAGCCCGCCGCTTTCAACGAAGAGCATGGGCGGCCGGTCATGGGAAGTGCGCCCGCGGCGGTTTTCCTGCACCCAGAGTGCCGTACCCAGCTTCTCGCGCCGTGTCTGGAATTCGCGCCCCCAGGACCCCGTGAAGTGCTCGATCCATGCCTGACCTGCCGGAAGGCGGAAGGTGCCTGCCATGCAGCGGTCAAGCTGGTAGGGCAAGGAGCCTTCGTTGGTCAGCCGCGAGGCCATTGATATCACGCCGCCGGCGTGGCTTGCGATCTCGATCTGGATCGCGATTTGCGCAACGGTATCTCGCGCAGACAGCCGCGTCCGGTTGCCCGTCTGCAGCATTTTCCAGTCGGAAAAATCGAGCAGGAAGTCACGCCCCTGGCGATGGCCTGTGATAGCCGGCCAGCCGAAAAAACCCATACCGCCGGTTGGCAGGATGACATTTGACGGCACCGCCTCGTCCATACCGTTGATGCGGCTTGCGCGGGTGATGGCTGCCAGAGGCTCATGCGCCTCGACGGCGTCGCCCAATGCGATGATTTCGGGCATTCCTGCCTCGTGCAGGCGCAGATTGAGCGCGAAGGGCGCTTCGCCCACGGTAATGATCTGGTTCATCCCTTGGTTGCCCCAAGTGTCAGCCCGGCGATGAAATGTTTCTGCATCAGGAAGAACATGGCGACCGGTGGCAGGGCGGCGATGATCGAACCTGCCGAGACGAGATGCCATGCGGCCACCCACTGGCCATTGAGCGAGTAAAGTCCTGCCGTCACCGGCATTGCGTGCTGGCCCTGCACAAGCACGGTTGCCCAGAAATAGTCATTCCACACGAAGGTGAAGACGAGGACAGCGAGTGCCGCGATGGCGGGCCGCATGAGCGGCAGAACGATATGCCTGAATATCTTCCACTCCGACACCCCTTCCACCCGCGCCGACTCGATCAGCGCAAAGGGCAGACCCTTGATGAAATTGCGCATGAAGAGCGTGCAGAAGCCGGTCTGGAACGCGATGTGGAAGAGTACCAGGCCGAGGGTGGTATCATAGAGCCCGGCGCGAAGCGTCATGTCACGCACCGGCACCATGAGGATCTGAAAGGGGATGAAATTGCCCGCCACGAACAGGAAGAAGATGCCGAGATTGAAACGGAAGCGATAGACCGCAAGTGCAAAGCCCGTCAGGCAGGACAGAGCGATTGCACCGATGACCGTCGGCACCGTCACCTTGAACGAGTTCAGGATATAGGTGGCAATCGGCGAGTTGGTCAGCACGGCCGTGTAGTTCTCGATGCCAGCAAAGCCCGAGGGGATGCCGAAATAGTTGCCGGCGGCGAGATCGCCCTGCGGGCGCACCGAGGTGAGCGCCACGCCGATCAGCGGCAGGAGCCAGAGAACGAGGGCCACGGGCAGAAGGACCTTGTAGGTGAGCCGCGCCCACGGGGCCGACTGCTGAATGGGTTTCGGGAACATGGTCAGATGTTCCTTTCCTGGTTCAGCATGCGGGTGATGAAGAAGGTGATGAACACCATCATGATCAGGAAAAGCACCACCGCGATCGACGCACCGTAGCCCATGCGGTAGCCATATTCGGACAGCGCCTGCTCGTACATGAAGTAGGAAAGCACCTGGCTCGAGCCATAGGGGCCACCAGCCGTCATGATGGACACGAGGTCGAAGGAGCGCAGCGATCCGATGACGGTGACGACAAGGGCAATGAAGGTCGCGGGGCGCAACTGCGGGAGAATGACATGCCACAGCATGGAGAAGCCCTTGGCGCCGTCCATGCGCGCAGCCTCCACCTGCTCTGAATTGATGTTGTTGAGGCCCGCCAGATACAGGATCATGCAATAGGCGGTCTGCGGCCAGAGGCCTGCCAGAATGATGCCGTAGGTGACGTAGCGTTCATCCGCCAGAATGGCGATCTCGTCGCCGGTCAACCATTCCAGAAAGACCGAGAGCGGCCCGAAGCCCGGTGCATAGAACCAGGTGAAGATGAGGCCCACCACCACCTGGCTGATGACGAAGGGGAAGAAGAACATCGACTTGTAGATGCGGATACCCGCGACGTTCTGGTTCAGGAACAGGGCAACCGCCAGACCTGCCGGGATCGACAGGAGATAGAGCACCAGCCACAAAAGGTTGTTCCACAGGGAAACATAGAAGGTGTCGTCGTCCAGAAGCTCGACATAGTTGCCCATGCCGATCCAGGACATCGCGCCCAGGCCATCCCAATCGTGAAAGCTGATCCAGAAGGACTCGACGATGGGAACGAGGACATAGATGAGAAACATCAAAAGCCCGGGGGCAAGGAACAGCCAAGGCGCCAGCTTGAGCCGGTTCGGCCTGCGCGACACGCGCTTGTGAGCAACGGCCTCAGTCACGACAACACCTGCATGATGGACATCTGGTCAAAAAAGCCCGGGCACTCATGACTAAGCATGAGCGCCCGGGTGGGAGGAACCTTACTTGTAGACGCGGGCGCGGATCTTCTCGAGTCGCTCGAGAATGTCGTCCACCTTGTCCGGCTTCACCATGAATTCCTGGAAGCCTTCCATGCCGGCCTTGGCCATTTCCGCAGCCGCATCGCGGTCGTAGAACTGCGCCAGCGCATGGGCTTCAGAGAGCATCTCGAAGCCCGCTTCAAGGAACGGGTCTGCAGGCTTCTCGGCCTTGTTGTTGACCGGAAGCTGCCCGAGGGTCTCGTTCATCTTGGTTTGCGCTTCGGGTGAAGCGAGATAGGCCAGGAATTTCTTGGCGTCTTCCTTGTTCTTCGCACCCGATGGAATGTGGAAGGTGTCCGTCGGCGCCTCTTCCGACATCGGGATGTCCGGATTGATCTGCGGGAACTGCAGGAAGCCGATCTGCTCTTCCTTCAGGCCGCCATCCTTCATGGTCGCGACCGCGAAATTGCCCATCAGATACATGGCAGCCTCGCCCTGCACGAGATGAGGGATCGCGTCCTGCCAGTCGATGGCCGCATGATTTTCGACGAAATAGCCAGGCTCAATCAGCTCTGCCCATTTCTCGAAGACCGCCTTCACGCGCGGGTCGGTGTAAGGCACCTCGCCCGAGGTAAGATCCATGTGGAACTCGTAGCCATTGACGCGCAGGTTCAGATAGTCGAACCAGCCGCCGGTCGGCCACAGTGCCTTGGTGCCGATGGTAAACGGCGTGATGCCCGCTTCCTTGAGCTTTGCGGAAGCTGCAAGCAGCTCGTCCCAGGTCTTCGGCGGCTCGATGCCCTGCTCTTCGAAGATGTCCTTCCGGTAGTAGATGCCCCACTGGTAGTAGGTATAGGGCACGCCCCACTTCTTGCCGTCGATGGTCATGGAGGCGGCGGCCGATTTCAGCTCCTCGTTCAGGCCGTTTTCTTCCCAGACATCGGAGACGTCTTCAAACAGGCCTGCATCGACGAAAGGCTTCATGCGGTTGCCGGCATACCAGGCGGCAACATCCGGCGGATTAGCGGTCAGGAAGTTGCGGATGGCAGACTTGTAGCCCTCGTGGTCGAAATTGTTCCACTTCACCGTGATGTCGGGATGAGCTTCCTGAAAGTCGGCGATCAGCTCTTCCATCGCCTTTTTCGGCGCCGGGTCAGACTGATCGGAATTGAGCACGATTTCACCGGCGAGCGCGGATGTCGACAACAGCGCCAGCGACAGGGCGAGGCCGCCCAGTTTCCTGATAGGGGTCATATTTTCCTCCCATGACCATGGTCAGTCACGAATGCACGAGCCGGAAGCACCTTGATGTCTTCCTCCTCTGGCTCTCATTGATCTTCCATCCCGATACCGTATAATTCTCCCGTTCTTTTGCCAAACTTTTCCGGGATCCTAAGATGGCGCCAGCAACTGCCGCACAACCACCGGACGAATCGGTTCCTATACATCCCGAACTCCATCCACGACATCCCGCGGTCATCTTCGGCGACCACCGATTTTGTGCAGGCGAAAGCCTTCATGTCCGGCTGATGGATGGCCCGCACATGCACAGCCAGGTGGAGATGAACCTGGTTCTGGACGGGGCGATGACCTATTGGTTCGACGGGCGGGAGCTGACAGTTCGTGCCGGCAGCCTGTGCATCTTCTGGGGCATGATCCCCCATCAGGTGATCGGGCGCCCGGAGGGCACGCGCTTCGTGTGCATCTATGTTCCCATGTCGATCTTCCTCGGATCGCCAGCGCTGCAGCGTTTCAGCGACGCTGTCTTTCGTGGCGCGGTGATCGAGACCTCAGAGTTGCGAACCTATGAGGAAGACATATTCCTGCGCTGGCGCGAAGAGCTCCTGAGCGGTGACCATGCGCTTGAGGAAATCGTGAAACAGGAGCTGACCGCCCGTCTCCTGCGGCTAGAGCGCGATGGCTGGCGTGATCTGCGCGAGGCCGGCTCTGCTCTCGCCAATGCGGGCGGCGCAGATGCAGCGCGCATCCAGCGGGTCGAAAGCATGCTGCGCTTCATAGCCGAGCACGCGACCGATGACATTTCTGCCGAAGATGTCGGGCGCTATGCCGGTCTTCATCCGAATTACGCGATGAGCATCTTCAAGGACACGATCGGTCACACGATCAACCAGGCGATCGTGCGCCACCGGCTGGACACGGCGCAGTCGCTGCTGATCTCCACCGATCTTTCGATCACCGATGTCGCCTTCGAATCCGGCTTCGGCTCCACCTCACGCTTCTACGAAGCCTTCGCCACCCGCTTCCGCGAAAAACCTTCCGCCTTCCGCAAACGCATCAGGGCCCGTGCAACGAAATCGGTGGAGTGAAGAAGCAGGCTCTGCGCTGGCGCACTTTGCCGGGTGAAGATGACAACTATATCTACGCTATAGCCCTCTAATCGAAGCACGAGTGAATGGCTCCAATGGGGTGGAGACGGGACTGTCTGCTTCCGGCTAAGACGACAGGATAGCTGACAGTCCTCGATTGGCGGCTTGGGCGCCAGCGCTGCCAGCGGACAGCCAGGGCAGTGGGCTCAGCTTCAGGCGTAGTTCGGAAGAGTTAGGGTCGCCAATGCGCTGGCAGGGCCGTCGAGTGAAGCGATAGCAGAGGGCCAGGCATCCACATCAACTGCAAGAGCGGTGCGAAGCCAGGCGAGGCTGAGCCGTCGCGTCGCCTCCAGAGCGTCGGGTGCTTCAGTTTCGGTTTCCATTGCATCCAACCCGGCAATGCCGCCCAGTCCGTGACCAACGCCATGCACAATAGCAAGAGCCTGTGCCCCCGGGCTGTCATGGAAGGCGTCAGCATGCCACTGCGGGCCACGTGATGTAAAGTGCGGGTTGTCGTCGGCGCCGCAGACCACAAGATTGGGCGATGTCATATGCGCAAAATCCACGTCGAAAAACGGAAAGCGTGCCGCACTTTGTTCGGTGAGTTCACGGCCACCACGACCAGGGGCTGCCAGCAGAACGCCCGCAGATATGCGCGGATCGGCAAAGCTCTCGCCAGCAAGCTGCGCTCCCAGAAGTAGACTGACTGTGTGGCCACCAAAAGAGTGGCCGGCGGCCGCGATACGCCGGTGATCAAGGCGACCTGCTAGTGCCGGCGCCTGCTGCTCCACCTCATCCAGGCGGTCGATAATGGCCGTCATCTCGGACACACGCTGGCGCCAGAAGTAGGGTGCACCGGGGGCATCATCTGGCAGGCCCGCGACCGGAGAATTTCCATGGGTTGGCTGGATCACAGCGAAACCGCGTTCGGCCCAGAATTGGGCCAGGGGGGCGTAGCCGTCCTTGGAGGGAACATATCGGGAAGGCCCGGCTCCGTGCGACAGCAGCACGATTGGCAGGGCAACGCCGCTGGCGGGTGCCGTCAGGCGCAGTTCAAGCGGTGTCCGTCCAGCCATGGGCAGGATGATCGGCGTGTAGGCCACGGTCAATCCGGCTCGGGGCGTGGGAATGGAACGCGATAGATTGATTAGATTATTCACGGTGTCATCCTGGTTGACGGCACTGCAAGCGGTCGACCCAAGGCTCGCTCCCTCAATTGCTGGTGCGGGAAGTTGATTGGCTGACGATTGTTTTGGCGTCGGCACCTGCGGGCATGCGCATTGGCGCATTTGGATCCGAAACCGCCCGCCACACAGCCTGCGCCACGTCGTCGGGCTGTGTTTTTTCGGTCGCGCTGCGCATCGTTGCTAAATAGTCCTGCACGAAAGCCTCATATGACGCCGGAACGTCCATGCCCATGCGCGCTACGGCATTCTTGCCAAAGGCGGTCGTCGGGGCTGAACCCGGCAAAACCAGTCGCGTCCGGATGCCAAACTGGGCCGTTTCGAGGGCCAGGCTTTCCGTGAACGCATTGATTGCGGCCTTGCTCGCGCTATAGACCGACAGCGCTGGGAACGGGCGCAGCGTGACGCTGGAACTGATGTTGACGATGACTCCTGCCCGGCGCGCGCGCATGCCAGGCAGGACAGCCTGGGTCATCGCCATCGTGCCCAGCACATTGGTCTCGAACAGTTCGCGAGCCTTGGCCATGTCCACGCCCTCCAGCACGTTCAACATGCCGACCCCGGCATTGTTGACCAGCGCATCGACAGCACCGGCGTCTGCGACGGCTTGCGCTATGCTGGTTTGGTCGGTGACGTCGAGCGGCAGGATGTGCAGCCGTTCATGTGCCGCCATTGCATTTGCGGCGGGCGCGCGCATCGTCGCAATGACGTCCCACCCTTGAGCAAGGAAGAGATGCGCGGTGGCGAGACCAAAACCCGTGGAAGCGCCGGTGATCAGAATACTGGGCATTGAGATATCTCCTGTCGTTGCTACGACGACAGATGGACAAGGAGCGCCGGACTTTCTATATTTCAAAGTCCAAATTGCTTCATCGAAAGTCCGAATTGAATAATTCTACGACAGATCCGCTTGGCAGCGTTGTCGCGCTGCTCAAGCCGCAGCCCTCCATCGCCAAGCTGGTCAGTGGCGGCGGGCGCTGGCGCGTCGAGCGCACGAACATGGCCAACCCGTTTTACTGCGCCATGTCGGAGGGGACCTGCCTTCTGACCATCCGAGACGGCGCGCCGATTGTTCTTGAGGCGGGGGACTTCGTGCTGGTGCCGGAAGTCTTCGATTTCACCATGACGAGCATCGACCCACCCCCAAGAGGCGCCCCAAGCCTGAGACTGGAAACCGGCCCAGGCGTATTCCAGCTCGGCGAACGGGACGCACCGACCGATGTGCGGTGCCTGGTGGGCCACTGCAGCTTTGGCTCGCCTGACCGCGAACTGCTGGTCTCGCTGCTGCCAACGGTGATCCATGTGCGCGCTCAGAGACGGTTGATCGCGCTGGTCCAGATGATTCAGGAGGAGACACAAAGTCAGCTTGCAGCACACGACATGGTGCTGCGGCACCTGTTGGAATTGCTGCTGATCGAGGCCCTTCGCTCCGTCGCTAGAACCACTGCAGAACCGGGCATGCTCCGCGGTCTGGCAGACCCTCAGCTTGCTTTGGCGCTGCGGCAAATTCATGCCAACCCCGCTGCCCACCTATCGGTCCAAGCCCTCGCCTCTGCAGCGGGCATGTCCCGCTCGACCTTTTTTGACCGCTTCCACCGCGAGGTCGGATCCGCGCCCATGAAATATGTAGCGGGGTGGCGCATGGCGGTGGCAAAGGACATGCTGTTGGACGGCAAAATAGCTATGTCAGAGCTGGCGCAGCGCGTTGGCTACGGGTCGGTCAGTGCGTTCAGTATGGCCTTTTTGCGCCATGTCGGCACCCCACCGGGCGCATTCGCCGCTAGCCGCCAGGCTGCATACGTCGCACCTCAATCAGTGCAGGGCCGATCTGCGAAATGATGCGCATTGCTCCATGGTGTGATGACGTCCAATGGCAGCTTTCCGGAACTGGAGATTTAGCTTTGTGTAGCCGACATGGGGTCGTGAGTTGCCTTTCGCTTGCCGTCAAGTTTTATCGGGCATTAGCTTGGTATCGGCGGTTTTGCATGTCGCTTGGTGGGCGGGCGGTGATTGGGGCCAATATCGCGCAGTGGAGGGCAATCGACGAAAGTTGGCGCACCCGACAGGATTCGAACCTGTGACCTCTGCCTTCGGAGGGCAGCGCTCTATCCAGCTGAGCTACGGGTGCATTGGCCGCGGGGGCGTTACGCGGCTTTCATAGCGGATGCTTGGCGATCCATCAATGCGGAAATGGCGCTTGCATTCCTCTTCGGACAGAGGGGAGCGATGCGGTCGTTTTTCGCGAGGCAACGTCGTGCCGCAATTTGCGGTAAGGCAACACGAAGGGCGTTGGAACGATTGGCCTGACTGCAAGGCGTCCTCCGTAGGCGCGGTGAAACGGTCTCGGCGGAGAACGCCTGCATGGTGAGAAGCCAGACCTATGGGGTGAGGTCCAGTGCCTCCACCACCTGGCTGTAAGGCAAACCCGCCTTGTCGTTAAGCCGCCGGACCTGCTCAATGTCGTTGCTTTCGAACAGGCACATGCAGCGACCATCCTCGGGAGCGAATGTCGAGCGAATATATGCGATCCGCTCTCCGTTAGCTGACATGTCGGCCGCTGTTGCAATTGCCGCCCTCTGCGCTCCTGCCAAGTCCTCCATACTGATACCCTTGAGGTTTCGTTCAACCATATAGACAGTCATTTTCATTCCTCCTCATGCTTGCGATGGATCGGATTGCACCACGTGTTTCGCCATGGCGGAAATGGCGTTTTCTCATTGATCCATAACTTACGGTTGGGTTCGGCTGTGATAAGCTCCTCAAGCGGTGGGATCGACCGAGGAGTTGATCATGGAGATGGCACAGATCCGATATGTGCTGGCGGCTGCCAAAAGCCTGAATTTCACCAAGGCTGCCGAGGAATGCTGTATATCCCAACCGGCTCTGACCAAAGGCATCAAGGCACTCGAGAACGAACTGGAAGCGGAGCTTTTTCATCGGGAGGGGCGCCGGATATTGCTGAGCGAGTTCGGTCGATCAATGCTCCCCCACCTGCAGCAGATCGTGGAGGAAACGGAAGCTGCGCGCGCGCTGGCGCAAAATTTCCGCCTGCTCAAGAAGATACCCATCCGCCTCGGCGTGCTCTCGACGGTTGGACATGTGCGGCTTTCCCGATTTCTCGCTCGCTTCGACAAGGAGAACCCGGGCGTTGAGCTGTCGGTAATCGAGGGCTCCGCATCAGGACTTTCCGACCAGTTGCTTGAGGGCGAACTGGACGTCCTGATCGCGACCAGGACAGCCGAACTGGAAGACCGCTTGCGCACACAGGATCTTTACAGGGAGCGATATGTTGTCGTTTTCCCGCCCGATCACCGACTTGGTGCACACGACGCGGTGAGTTTGGCTGATCTTGATGGAGAAGATTACGTGGATCGACTCTCCTGCGAGATGCGGGAGATGGTGATGTCCGCATGCCAGAGCGAAGGCGTCGAGCTCTACGCACGCTTTCGTTCCGAGAGAGAGGACTGGGTACAGGCCATGGTCCTTGCAGGGCTCGGATTTGCCTTCATGCCGGAGTTTTCGGTCAGCCTGCCGGGACTCATGCAACGCCCGCTGATCGAGCCGGAGGTAGAACGCCAGATAGCTGCCATGACTGCCCCGGGTCGAAAATTCTCGCCGGGTCTGGAATCCTTTTTCAGGGTGGCTAGCCGTTTCTCGTGGCCGGGCTGAACGAGGGTTAGCCGGGAGCGCTTTGGCTTTAACCAACAGCCAGATCGAGGGCCTTAGCTGCTTCTCTCATGACGCCCACGAGACGCTCGCGGCTGTCGTCGAAGGTCCGGTTGTCGGGGAACATCAGGCTGATGCCCCGGTTTGCGTCGGTCATGACCAGCGGCCTGACAACAACTTCCTTCCTGTGCACGGCCTGTCGGCGCGCGAACAGATCGGGGAGTACGGCTATGCCGGCGCCCGTGGCGGCCATCAGCAGGATTGAGTCGAGACTGGTGCCCTCATAGTCATCCGACACGATACCGCCGCTTAGGCCGGCCAGGCCGTAGACGATCCGCGCGAGGCGGTGCCCCGTGTCCAGGGTGAGCAAGCGCTGGCCAGTCAGATTGGCCGCCGTCACCTCGTCCATGGAAGCAATGGCATGGTCGGGCGAGGCGCACACCCAAAGCGGCTCCGTGAACAAAGGATACTGACGGGTGTTCGGATGATCCTCAGGGGTTGAGATAATGGCATCAAAGCGCCCGTTGCGGATGCCCTCATCCAGGTTCAGCGTGTTTTCCTCACGCACGATCACACGCAAGTCCGGCTCGTCGCGATGCAGGGATTGCATCACCTGTGGCAGGAGGTAAGGGCCAATTGAGGGAAGTGCACCCAGTCTCAGCCTTCCGCCAAAGGGCAAATCGGTGGCCATGACACTGCGAAGGCTCTCCACCTCGCTGATGATGCGCCGCGCGCGGTGAACGAATTCCAGTCCCTTGGCCGTTGTCTGGGCTCCGTTGCGCCCTCGCTTGAAGAGCTGCACGCCAAGATCGGCTTCCACTGCGGCGATCTGGCTCGACAGACTTGGCTGACTGACATGCAACGTCTCCGCGGCAAGACCAAACCCGCCGAGCTGGTGCACGGTGACGATATATTCAAGCTGTCGGAACGTCGGCCTCATTCATAGTCTCAAACTATATTTCGAGAGATAAGAAAGTATTTTAACTATGAATTGAGTTGCGGCAATAGCGCGGCATCGAAATCTGGAGCCTGCAATGTCTGCCGTCATCGACACGCTAACCGGTAACCTGATGGTGCCGACAATCCTCTTCTTCGTGCTGGGCCTCGTGGCTGCGGCCATACGCAGCGACCTTTCCATTCCGGAAGGTGCCGCGAAGTTCATGTCGCTCTATCTCCTTCTCGCGATCGGCTTCAAGGGCGGGCACAGCCTGGCGCAGCACGGGCTGCATGCCGATCTGCTTCTCGCCATCATGGCGGGCCTGGTCTTGTCTTTCCTTATCCCCTTTCTCGCCTTTCTGCTGTTGCGTGTCACGACCCGTCTCGACGCCTTGAACGCGGCTGCGGTGGCGGGACACTACGGCTCTATCTCCATCGTGACCTTTGTGGCGGCATCAAGCTTGCTGGAGCTCGCGGGGGTGAAGTTCGACGGCTACATGGTCGCGGTTGCCGCGAGTATGGAGGTGCCTGCAATTCTGTCGGCATTGTGGATCGCTCACCGCTTTTCTGGAGAAAGGGAAACGAAGGGGGTTCCTGCACGCGAGCTGTTTGCAAACGGGTCGGTACTACTGCTTACAGGGGCATTCCTGATCGGAGCCGTGACCAAGGAAAAAGGCATGGAGATGATCGCGCCATTCGTCGTCACGCCCTTTGTCGGCATCCTCTGCCTGTTTCTCCTGGACATGGGAATTTCTGCCGGACGGAGCCTCTTGCGCAACCGTCACATGCTGAATGCCGGGCTCTTCTCCTTCGGCCTGCTCATGCCTCTGATTGCTGCACTTTTCGGGTGGGCTGCCGGCTGGGCCATCGGCTTGCAGACCGGGAGCCTGTTCCTGTTGATGGTTCTCGCTGCCTCCGCTTCTTATATCGCGGTACCCGCAGCAATACGGATTGCGCTTCCAAGGGCGGAGTCGGGAATTTACCTGACGCTCTCGCTGGGTGTGACATTTCCCTTCAACATCACGGTCGGACTGCCGCTCTATCTGTGGCTTGCGGGCCTTGGCGCGCCGAGCTGACCACCCAAGGGTGCGAATTTCAGGGAGGCGGAAGAAGTGCGCCGCCTCTCTGTTGCAATTTTGGAGGGAGTAGCTCCGGCAGTCTCAGGCAGGCTCTGCGGACTTCCAATCGAGACGTTCGAGCTTCTCGCGGAAGGCAAATCGGACGAGATGGCTCTCGATCACGCCTTTGCCCCGGTCAAGGCTCTCTTCGTCCGGGGCGCTGAGAGCAAAGCGGATGCCGGTGTCGTCCGCGCTCATTTTGGCTGCAGCAGGCCCGAACGAACAGCGGCCGTTCCCGCCGTGCTCCGCGTCATATTCCACATCGATCTTGTGTGCGAAATGCTTGCAAAGCTGGATGAGGTATCTGCGCCCGTTTTCGGTCTGATAGCTGGCAGTGGCAGTAGGCATTTCGTGTGTCCGCCTTATTGTTGAGTAAGCAAATCATATTATTCTGGACTCGCAAATTGCAATGGGCTAAGCCGCGTAAAGTTGAAATTTCCAATCAAGTATAACGCTGACCCCGAAGGAGCTTGTCCATGAGAAGCCTCGTCCAGATTGCTGCCGCTGCAGTTCTTTTCGCAGTACCGGCACTCGCCGATACGCTGACGGTCGAAACGGCGCGAGGCCCTGCAGAAGTGCCCGCATCGCCGGAAAAGATCGCAGTCTTCGACCTTTCGGCGTTCGACACTCTGAACGCACTGGGTGTTTCGGTTGCCGGTTCGGTGGACAAGGCCTATCTGGGTCATCTCAAGGACGCGCATGAAAAGGCCGAAGTGGTCGGCTCGCTCTTCGAGCCGGACTTCGAGGCGATCAACGCGATGCAGCCGGACCTGATCATCGTCGGGTCGCGTTCCTCCGAACAGCTCGAGCCGCTTTCCAAATTCGCTCCGACCATCGACATGACCGTTTGGGGTGATGATCTCCTGGGTCTGGCGAAAGCCAGAATCGAAGCCTATGGCAAGCTCTTCGATCGTGCCGACAAGGCGAGCGCCCTCAGCGCGGAACTTGACGAAAAGCTTGCGAAAGCACGCGAGACCGTTGCCGGCAAGGGCAAGGCCATGATCGTCATGACCAACGGGCCGAAGGTCTCGGCCTATGGCAAGGGATCGCGCTTCGGCTGGCTGCATCAGGCACTTGAACTTCCCGAAGCGGTTGAAACCTCCAGCGAAAATTCGCATGGCGAAGCGGTTTCCTTCGAATTCATCCGTGATGCCAATCCCGACTGGCTTCTGGTAATCGACCGCTCGGTGGCAATCGGTGCGGAAGGTGCCCGCGCCGACGAAACGCTGGACAATGCCCTGGTGGCCGAAACCACCGCCTGGAAGAACGGTCAGGTGATCTATCTCAATGCTGCCGATCTCTACATTGCCGGCGGCGGTGCGCGCTCGATCATGAACACGCTCGACCTGCTCATCGAAGGCTTCAACAAGCCCTCCTGATCCATGAGCCTTCCCGTCCGGTCAGCAACGCTGCTCGCGCTTCTGGGGCTGGCAGCAGCCAGCCTCTTCGTGGGCGTCATCGACATGGCGCCCTCTCAGCTCTTGCGCGACAGCGAGGCACTCAAGCTGATTGCGATCAGCCGCCTGCCGCGCACGCTCGCGGTTATACTGACCGGTGCCTCGCTGGCTGTTGCAGGCGTCATCATGCAGATGCTTGCTCGCAATCGCTTCATCGAACCGACAACGGCCGGCACGGGGCAGAGCGCGGCATTGGGCATTCTGCTTGCCACGCTTTATGCGCCGGGCGCACCACTCGCTCTGAAAATGGGTCTTGCCAGCCTGACAGCACTTCTCGGCAGCGGCATCTTTCTTCTTATCGTGCGACGCCTGCCTGTCACCCAGCCGCTGCTCGTTCCGCTCGTCGGACTGGTCTATGGCGCGATCATCGGCGCAGGTGTCACGTTTCTCGCCTACCGGGCCGATCTGCTTCAATATGTCAGCATCTGGCTCAATGGCGAGTTTTCCGGCGTGATCGCCGGTCGCTACGAGTTTCTCTTTGTCAGCGGGGTTGCGGCGGTGATTGCCTATTTGGCTGCCGACCGTTTCTCCATTCTGGGGCTGGGCCGTGATGCCTCGATCAGCCTCGGCCTCAACTACAACCAGATGCTTCTTCTCGGACTGGTCGTGGTATCGGTCATCACCGCGCTTACGGTGGTCAATATCGGCATGATCCCGTTTGTCGGGCTCGTGGTGCCGAATATCGCAAGCCGTCTACTGGGCGACAATCTGCGATCAAGCCTGCCCTTCGTTGCGGCCTCTGGTGCGGGCCTTGTTCTTGTCTGCGACATTGTCGGTCGCATCGTGCGCCACCCCTACGAGATCCCGGTTGGCACGGTATTCGGCGTTGTTGGTGCCGTGATCTTCCTCTGGCTGCTTTATGCCAAAAGGCCTTCCCATGGCTGAGCGTCGGCTGGTCTGGCTTGCTGTTGGTCTCATCGTCGCAGTCCTCGTCTTCATGACCTGGGGGGCGCGCGGGAACTGGGGTTTCGTGTTCACCTTCCGCGGCACGAAGCTTCTGGCTCTTCTGGTGGTGGGCGCGGCGATTGCCGTATCGACGGTGCTGTTCCAGACCATCACCGCCAACCGGATTCTGACGCCTTCCATCATGGGGTTCGACGCGCTGTTCCTCCTGTTCCAGGCAGGGCTGGTCTTCGTGCTTGGCGGCTTCGGCGTGACGCAGCTTTCAAGCGGCCTGCGCTTCGCAATGGAGTTCGCGCTCCTGATGGGTGCTGCACTTCTCCTGTTCGGGACACTCATCGGTGCCGCGCGTCACGACATTCACCGACTGGTACTCACCGGCATCATCTTCGGCGTACTCTTCCGCAGTCTCACATCCTTTATCGAAAGGCTGATCGACCCGAACGAATTTGCAGTCGTCCAGTCCAGCAGCTTTGCAAGCTTCAACAGCTTCGATGCGGATCTTCTGCGCTATTGCGTGCCGCTTTGTGTGCTGGGAATTTCAGCCGCATGGCATTATCGCCGCGAGCTCGACGTGATTGCGTTGGGGCGCGACCATGCTGTCAATCTGGGGCTGAACCACAAGCGCGCGGTGCTCATCATCCTGATCATCATTGCGCTGCTAGTTTCGGTATCCACCGCGCTTGCCGGGCCGGTCACCTTTTTCGGCCTGCTGGTCGCCAGCCTCGCGCATCTGGTGGTGAGGTCGCACCGCCATGCCACGCTGCTGCCGGCCGCCAGTCTTTGCGCGGGCATTGTCCTGGTCGGCGGACAGGCCATCACCGAGCGCGTGCTGTCGCTTTCCGTACCGCTTTCAGTCGCCGTCGAATTCCTCGGCGGCCTCGTCTTTCTCACTCTTATCCTGCGGGGCACACAACGATGATCGAGATCGAGAATGTGAGCCATCACCACGGCCATCAGCAGGTGCTTCACGATATCAATCTGACGATTCCCAAGGGCGGCGTGACGGCGCTTGTGGGTCCGAATGGCGCTGGCAAATCGACGCTTCTGTCTTTGATGGCGCGCCTGCAGACCTTGCAAAGCGGTCGCATCCGCTTTGACGGGCTGGATGTGAGCAGAACGCGGGGCGAGGCGCTGGCACGCAAGCTTGCTATCCTTCGGCAGGATACACAGCTTGGCTCGCGGGTCTCCGTGCGCGACCTGGTCGGTTTCGGGCGTTTTCCGCATTGTCGCGGACGCATGGGCGCTGACGACCACGCTGCGGTCGATCAAGCTCTTGCCGCCTTTCAGCTCGAAGGGCTGAAGGAGCGCTTTCTGGACCAACTTTCAGGCGGGCAGCGCCAGCGGGCGATGGTGGCGATGAGTTTCGCGCAGGCGGCAGACTATCTCCTGCTCGACGAGCCGCTGAACAATCTCGACATGTCCTTTGCGCGCGGGCTGATGCATCAGCTCCGCACGCTCGCCGATGAGCACGGACGGACGATCATCGTGGTCATCCACGAGATCAATTATGCGAGCGCTCACGCCGATCGCATCATCGGGTTGCGAGACGGTCGACTGGTGGCACAGGGCACGCCGCCGGAGATCATGGAAGCCGACACGTTGAAGGCGATCTTCGGCGCCGAGCTTCGCGTTCAGGAAGTCGAAGGCAAGCGGATGGCGCTCCATTACGCGTGAGGCGGCTCGACCGGGCTTCATATCACCATTATACCGGTGTCATCTGCCGGTAACACAAAGCCCCTAGCTCACACGCATCCATCCAACAGACGGAGCGAACAGATGAACTCCCTTGCCAAGATCCTTATTGCCGGCGCATCGCTGCTCGCGACCGCTTCGGCTGCTTTCGCCATTGAGGGCAAGCTCACCCTCTACACCTCGCAGCCGAACGATGATGCGCAGCAGACCGTCGATGCTTTCATGGCAAAGTATCCCGATGTCGAAGTGACCTTCGTTCGAGACGGGACCACGAAAATCGTTGCAAAGCTGCGCGCGGAACTGGAAGCGGGAAATTCGCCCGCCGATCTGCTTCTGATCGCTGACAGCGTGACGATGGAAGGTCTGGCCAAGGATGGCTATCTGAAAGCTTATGAGGAAGCCGATGTCTCGGATTATGCCGACGAGATGCAGGACCCCGAGCGAATGTGGTTCCCCACCAAGCTGATAACCACGGGCATCATCTACAACACCAATGCACCGATGAAGCCCACCTCCTGGAAGGATCTCCTTGGCGAGGAAGCCAGGAACCAGGTTGCCATGCCCTCCCCGCTGACCTCCGGTGCAGCCCTGATCCACACCCATTCGATTGTCGAGACTCTCGACACGGGCTGGGACTATTACGAGCAGCTGGCGGCAAACGGCGCACAGGCTTCCGGTGGCAATGGCGGTGTTCTCAAGGCCGTTGCGGGCGGCGAAAAACTTTACGGCATGGTGGTCGAATTCCTGCCGATCCGCGAAAAGGCCAAGGGTGCTCCCGTTGACTTCGTCTTCCCCGAAGAAGGCGTGTCTGCCATTTCCGAACCCGTAGCCATTCTGGACGGAACGCAGAACGAGGAAGCCGCGCAAGCATTCGTCGATTTCCTGCTTTCCGAAGAGGGCCAGGAACTGGCAGCAAAACAGGGCTACATGCCAGCACTTGCCGACGTGGCGCCGCCGGAAGGATTCCCGTCTCTGGCAGAAATCAGTTTCCTGACGATTGACCCGGCCAAGGCACTGGAAAGCGCGGAAGCCGACAAGGAAAAGTTTGCCGAAATCTTCGGCCAGAACTGATCCTCTCGAGGCACGTGCTCGATGGCATTTCTCACCGATACGCTTCCCCTCCGTTCAAGACGGCGCAGGGCTGAAAGCTGGTACGAAATGGAAGGCGGCACGATCGCGATATTCGTGATCGGCGCCGTCGCCATCCTGTGCGTCGTGCCAATGCTGCAACTCCTGTTTGCTGCCGGTGGAGTGCTGCGGGACGGTTTGCCCCGTGCCGCGGACCTTCTGGCGAGTGCTAGCGTGTTGCGTGCCACTGGGAACAGCCTGCTCATTGCTGCCGGCTCCACGGTGCTCGCGATGGTGCTTGGCGTGGCCGTTGCGGTCATTCTCACATGCATGGAGATGCGAACCCGACGGTATCTCGGATTCCTGTTCGTCCTTTCGCTCATGGTGGCGCCACAGGTTTCAGCGCTGGCCTTCAAGACCCTTGCGGGACCCTCATCACCGATCCTGAACACGCTCGGCCTGGCTCCCGCGCCCGGCACTCCCAATCCGATGCTGGGTTTCGGCGGCATCATTCTCGTGATGGGCCTGCATCATGCGCCGCTGGTCGCGCTGACAGTCGCTGCGGGGCTTTCGCGTGTGCCGAAATCGCTGGTGGAAGCCGCTTTGCTGGACGGGGCCGGCGCTTGGACCGTGGTGACGCGGATCATCCTGCCGGTTGCGCGACTTTATCTTCTCTCCGCGGCACTTCTTGCCTTTGTGGCGGGTGTGGGCAATTTCGGAATTCCTGCGCTTCTCGGGCTGCCCGTGGGCGTCACGACCTTGCCAACCATGGTCTATAGGCAACTTGCCAGTTTCGGTCGCGGCGGCATCGAGAATGCGGCTCTGGTATCCATGCTCATCGCGCTCATAGCTGGCGCGGCGGTAATAGCTTCCGCCTGGATCATGGCGCGACGCGACGTTCGCACCGATGGCGAGCGTGGCCTCGAGCCCTTCATCGAAGACTTGAATGCGCGTCGGATATGCGAGGTGGCATTGTGGGTCATTTTCACCTTCGCGATCATTTTGCCGATAGCCTCGCTGCTCGCCACCTCGCTGGTTCCCGCCTATGGCGTTACACTGAACTTCGAGACGCTCACTTTCAGCCAGTTCACCGGGACGCTGTGGGATCAGGCGCTGGTACGACGGGCATTTGCCAATTCGCTGATCTTTTCAGGGTCGGCCGCCGTCATCCTGTCGGTTCTGGCGCTCTTCCTGGCCTATATCGTTGATCGAAGACTGTCGCGGATACGGCTGGCGATCATGCCTATTGTTGAAATGCCCTATGCCCTGCCCGGCGTGGTCGTGGCGATTGCCTGCATCCTGCTTTTCGTCAATCCGCTTCCGGTTGTCGGCTTTACGATCTACGGGACCGGCTGGATCATTCTCTTCGCCTATCTCGCATCGTTTCTCGCCATTGCGGTAAAACCCGTGATGGCGGCGGTCTCTTCGCTGGAACGCAGCGTGGAGGAAGCCGCAATCCTCGACGGAGCCAGTGTGGCGGATCGGCTGACGAAGATTATCCTGCCGATCGTTCTGCCATCGGTTGTTGCAGGCGGTTTGATGGCCTTTCTGATCGCCTTCAACGAGCTGACGATATCCGCGCTCCTGTGGTCGGCGGGTACGGAAACGCTGGGAGTGGCGCTGCTCAATCTCGAAGATGCCGGTCTTGGCACGGAGGCTGCCGCGCTGGCTGTTGTCGCGACATGTGTCGTTGCCGGACTGATGGCTGCACTCGAGGCAGCGCACCGCTTCTTCCCCGATAATGCGCTGCCCTGGCACCAGCTCTGTCCGCGCAAAACCTCCTGAGCCTGGCGGCGGGTCGCAGCAGGGTTAAGCAACTGTTGCCGCGCATTCCGGATTTCTAAATTTGCTCGCGGTCGTATCTTAATTTCCCAAGACTATACCTGTCGCTCTACAGTGAGTGGTGGCGTATGGGGCATAAACTGCAAACCATGATTTGGGGCTTGCACGGCAGGCTGGTTGACTACGCATGTGCGTCCGGGCGAGCAGACGAATATGGCCGCGAGATCGCGGGACGTTTCGTCACCCTGTTCCTTCTCGCGGCTCTCCTGATACCCTGGTTCATCTTCCAGTATTCCTATACCGGTTTCAATGAGGCCGCCTTGTCCCTGGCAATCGCCGGGATAGGCATGATGTCATCGTTTTGGGTCTTCAAATATACCGGCAACGTCGCCTTCACCCGGGACACTTTCCTGGGTGCATTTTTCTGCTTTCTGGTCTGGCAATCGTTCTATTTCGACGGATTGACACCGCCGGGTTCGGTCTGGCTGGTCGTCATGCCGGTGGTCAGCGTTCTTTTGGGGTCGCGACGTTCCGGCACGATCTGGCTCCTGATCTGCATCGCAGCGCTCTTCGTGTCCTATCTTGTGACCGACCAGTATCGGTTTACCGCGCATATCTACACCAGTCGCTACCAGCTCCTGCACACCATCAGCATCAGTTGCATGATGGTCGCGATATTCCTGTTCGTCAGCATGGTCGATGCCGCCCGGGCGAAAGCGTACCAGGCACTGGAAGAGACCGCGGCTTCGGTCCGGCTGCTGGCCGAAAGGGACGAGCTGAGCGGGCTGCACAACCGACGCTACTTCTATGAACGGCTCGAACAGCGACTGGCTCAGTATCCGCTCCAGGCCCATGCAGTACTCCTGACCGACCTCGACGGCTTCAAGGAAATCAATGACACGCACGGGCACCTGGTCGGCGACGAACTGATCAAGGCAGTCGCCAGCGCCTTCAGCGCAATCAGTGAAGGCGAAGATGCGGTTATTGCGCGTCTGGGCGGTGACGAATTTGCCATCCTGGTTTCAGGCGGGAATCTGGAAAATCGCGCTTCCCTGCTGGCACAGGCCCTGCTCGACCGCGTGCGTCACCCCTTCTATATGGCCGGCCACACAGCGCAAATCGGCGTCAGCATCGGCATTGCGGCGGCAGCCGAAACGGTGACCGCCTCGGAGCTTTTGCGGCGGGCTGATGTGGCCATGTATGCCGCCAAGCAAGGCGGCAAGAACCACTTCGTCATGTACGAGAACCGCCTGGACGCGCATCGCAGCCATCAGCTGCAGATGGCACAGGAGCTGGTTGAGGCAATGTCGGAAGGGAGGATCGAGGTTCACTACCAGCCGATCGTGGATGCCAAGACGCATGAGATCACGGCGGCAGAAGCCCTGGCACGGTGGACGCGCGCGGACGGCTCGAACATCTCGCCCGCGGAGTTCATCCGTATCGCCGAAGAAAGTGGCCTGATCAACGATCTTGGAGTTTACATCCTGAGACGCGCCTGCCGCGACGCGGTCGGATTCGGTAAACTGAAACTGTCGGTCAATCTGTCGCCGGTGCAGTTCACAAGCGAAAACCTCGTGGGCGACATCCTCGAAACGCTTCGCGAGACGAACTTCCCTGCCTCACAGCTTGAGCTGGAAGTAACCGAAACCTATCTCATCGAGCACCCCGAACGGGCGCAGCCGGTCATCGAGAAGCTTCAGGCCGCCGGCATCACGGTCACACTGGATGATTTCGGCACGGGTTATTCGTCCATCGGTTATCTGCGGCAGTACGGCTTTGACCGCATGAAGATCGACAGATCGCTGGTCAGCGGCATTGCTGAAGACGAATCCGCGCGAAGCATCATCCAGGCAGCCGCCATTCTCGCCGAGAGTCTTTCCCTCAAACTCACAGCCGAGGGTGTGGAAAGCGAGGAAGAAGCCGTGCTTCTGCGTCTGGCAGGCTGCAGCGAGCTTCAGGGATATTTCTTTGGACGTCCGCAGCCGGTGGAGAATTTCACGGCGCTCCTCGAGGCATCCCCGTCCCGGCGAAGCGACCACGCTGAAAGCCACCTGGCCTGAGCATCAATCTTCTTCCTTCAGTTCCCTTGCAATCTGTCCGTGATTGAGCACTGCAACGAGGAGCACGCCGCCGAGGACATTGCCGAGCAGCGTTGGCAGGAAGAAGTCGAATACATAGGCACCGAAGGTGGCGTCCTTCATCACGACGAGATAGGCGGCCTCCACCGACCCGACAATGATATGCGCCAGACCGGCTATGCCCACGACATAGGTCACGAGAATGATGACTAAGGGACGGGCGGCACCTGCAGACGGCAAGAGCCAGACCATCAGCGCGATAAGCCAGCCGGCGAATCCGGCCTTGATGAAAGTGGCTTCGAAGTCGTTTTCCAGCGCGTGACGACTGACCTCGAGAAATGCAATTCGCTCACTGGAATTGAAGGCGGGTGCTTCAGCGAGTCCGAGTGCGAACACCCAGGTGGCCGCGATATTGGCTGCAAGCACAAGCATCCATAGCGTCAGAACCTGACGAAGAGTCTTCAGATTCGGGTGATGCAGAAGGGGCAGTATCGGTGTGAGTGTATTCTCGGTGAACAATTGCTGCCGTCCGAGAATGACTATGAGGAAGCCGAAGGAATAGCCAAAGCTGGTCACAAGATCCCGCCAAGACGCGTCGGGGAGTTGCTCATGCAACAGACCTTCGGTCAGCAGGGACAGGCCCATGGACAGGCCGGCGGCGAAACCTGAAGCGAGCAAGGCGGAGACGGGTCGGCGGAGTTCGCTCTCCCCTTCCGCGCGAATGGTTTCGTGGATGAGCGCAGCGCTGGGACGGCCAGCCCTGTTTACGCTTTCGATTTCCTGCGGAGAGAGCCCCTCGAGAGAGTGGACCGAGAGTAGCCGGTCGGGCTTTGTTTCGCTGTTTTTCGCCATTCAGTACCGCGCCCCGATAATGCGGGGTCAACACCGCCTGGCGCGGTTGGTTCCCCGGAGCTCAACTTCCCGGCTCGCAGAGAGGGCAAGGCGGCATCCAGAACACCAGATCCGTAAGATGAACGCGCGCACGAACTTCCCAAACCGCAAATAGTTCGCATCGTCGGATTCACACTAGCGTGAGAGCGGATGTGAACGATTTTCGGGAACGTCGACCCATCCGTTTCGTTGTCCAGCCCGAGGGAACGGCGAACACCAAACGCCAAACAGATGAAACGGAGTTAGAAAATGAAAACGCTTGTTTATTCCACCGCCATTGCAGCACTTATCGGTGTTGGTAGCGCTTCCGCACAGACGTTCGAGCCAACCAACATGAACGACGATCCGACACCTTACACGCAGGAAATGGACACCACTGTCGGCAATACCCAGACCATGGGTGCACGCGTTGGCTTCTCGGCAGCATCCGGTTTCGGTCCCAGCGACCAGAATGACCAGCCGACCCCGCGCATCTTCGCGCATCAGAACGACGGCTATGCCGCCACGTCCGGCATGACGACCGCTTCGGTCAGTGCGCAGCCTTCTGTTGCCGAGCGCAATTTCGAGCCAACCAACATGAATGACGAGCAGACGCCGTACTGATCCGGTAAACGCAGATATCATTCAAAAAAAGCCGGGCGCATCGCGCCCGGCTTTTTTGCTGGCTAAGCATCAGGAAGATGCTGATTTCACTTAATTATTTTTCACAAGAACACAAAGCGTGACCAAATTTCCGGAACATCGTTGGAGTGTAATCGTTGGGGCGGCAGAGGGACAGCGAAACCTCAATGAGAGGAGACAAAGTCATGAAAAAGCTTCTTATGGCAACCACTGCAATGGTCTTTGCTGCCGGTACTGCGATGGCACAGGACGCCAGCAATCAGAACGATGAGCAGCTGCCGGATACGGTCCAGACCAATAGCACCCAGTCCGGCCAGAAATCCTTCGGTGCTGCGGCCGGTGGCACGACTGGTGCCGTTGCCGGCGCGGTTGTCGGCGGTCCGATCGGCGCCATCGTAGGCGGTTTTGCAGGTGCGGTGATCGGTGCCGAGACTGCAGTTCCGGAGCCTGCCGTGAATTACGTTGTCCAGAACCCGGTCAACCCGGTGGTCATTGATGCGGACATTTCCGCTGGTGCAACGCTGCCTGAAACGGTAAGCGTCCAGCCGATCCCCGAGCATCCGGAATTCGCCTATGTCTACACGGACAGCCGTCCGATCATCGTGAAGGCTGACACCCGCGAGGTCGTCTATTCGCCGGGTTATTCCGTACCAGAAGAGACGATCGCCTGGGTAAAGCAGAACCCGGCTGATCCAATCTCCGTGGATACCGACATCACCGTCGGCGCAACCCTCCCGGCAGAGGTGGAGCTGCGGACCATCCCCAATAGCTCGGCATACTCCTATGTCTGGCTGGATTCCGGTCCGGCTCTGGTAGACGCCAAATCCCGCACCGTGGTCTGGGTGCAGTAAAGTGAATTAGCATCTCGCCTCGAAGGAGATGCGGCCAAAGGCCCTGCTGCCCGGCAGCAGGGCCTTTTTCTGATCGATTGAAGTTCCCTCCGGAGATTGACCGCTCCTTCGCCACATGGTCAAACCTCACGCTACAATAAGAGTGTTTGGGAGGCCCAAATGGTGGAACGTGTCGAGATCAATGGACTGAAGGTTGCACGGGAGCTGCACGACTTCGCGGTGAACAAAGCGATGCCTGGCACCGGAGTGGACGTGGAAACGTTCTGGCATGCCCTCTCCGAACTTGTTCACAAGCTGGCACCGAAGAACCGGAAACTCCTGGAAAAACGCGAGAAGCTGCAGGCCCAGATCGACGAGTGGCACCGCGAGAACGGCGCCCCCTCCGACCTCGAGGCCTATGAGGCGTTCCTGCGGGAAATTGGCTATCTGCTGCCGGAAGGTGGGGACTTTAAGGTTCAGACCGACAATGTGGACCCGGAAATCGCCGAGATCGCCGGCCCGCAGCTCGTCGTGCCGGTGATGAATGCGCGCTATGCACTCAATGCTGCAAATGCTCGATGGGGCTCCCTCTATGACGCGCTATACGGCACCGATGCCATTCCCGAAGCGGATGGCGCGGAAAAGGGCTCGGGCTATAATCCTGAACGCGGCGCGAAGGTCATTGCATGGGGACGCGATTTTCTTGACGAAAGCGCCCCGCTGGACGGTGCAAGCTGGGCCGATGCGTCCGGCTTTTCCATCCAGGGTGGCAAGCTTGTTGTGAAGACGTCGGCCGGTGAAGTTTCGCTGCGCGATGAAGCGCAGTTTACCGGGTACAAGGGCGATGCCGCCTCACCTCATGCCCTCATGGTAAGCCGCAACGGACTTGCTGCCGGCATCACCATCGATCACGACCACCCTATCGGCAAGACGGACAAGGCCGGCATTGCCGATATTGTTCTGGAATCCGCACTTACCACCATCATGGACTGCGAGGATTCGGTTGCCGCCGTCGATGCGGAGGACAAGGTTCTGGCCTATGGCAACTGGCTCGGCCTGATGAAGGGGGACCTGCAGGAAGAGGTTTCCAAAGGCGGCAAGACCTTCACCCGCAAGCTCAATCCCGACTGGACCTTCAACGGGCCGGATGGGTCGGAGCGCAGCCTGAAGGGCCGCTCGCTCATGCTGGTGCGCAATGTCGGGCATCTGATGACCAACCCGGCCATCCTCGACCGTGATGGCAACGAGGTGCCGGAAGGCATCATGGATGCCATGTTCACCGCTCTCATCGCACTGCACGACATTGGCCCCAATGGCCGGCGCATGAACAGCCGCGAAGGCTCCATGTATGTGGTGAAGCCGAAGATGCACGGGCCGGAAGAAGTGGCCTTCGCCGTCGAGATCTTCTCGCAGGTCGAAGACGCGCTCGGCATGAAGCCCAACACGATCAAGATGGGCATCATGGACGAGGAACGCCGCACCACCGTCAATCTCAAGGAGTGCATCCGCGCTGCAAAAGAGCGGGTGGTCTTCATCAATACCGGCTTCCTCGACCGTACCGGCGACGAAATTCACACCTCGATGGAGGCCGGCCCCATGATCCGCAAGGGCGACATGAAACAGTCGACCTGGATCGCAGCCTATGAAAACTGGAACGTCGATATCGGCCTTGAATGCGGTCTTGCAGGCCATGCGCAGATCGGCAAGGGCATGTGGGCCATGCCGGACCTGATGGCTGCAATGCTGGAGCAGAAGATCGGACATCCTAAAGCCGGTGCAAACACGGCATGGGTGCCCTCACCCACCGCTGCAACGCTTCACGCCACGCATTACCACAAGGTCAATGTGCGCGAGGTCCAGGAAGAGCTGAAGAAGCGCGAGCGCGCCAAGCTTTCCGATATCCTTTCCATTCCTGTCGCCACACGCCCCAATTGGTCGGACGAGGAAATCGCGCAGGAGCTCGACAACAATGCGCAGGGGATCCTGGGCTACGTGGTGCGTTGGGTCGATCAGGGTGTGGGCTGCTCCAAGGTGCCGGACATCAACGATGTCGGCCTGATGGAAGACCGCGCGACCCTGCGCATTTCCGCTCAGCACATGGCCAACTGGCTGCATCACGACGTGGTCAGCAAAGAGCAGGTAATGGAAACGCTCAAGCGCATGGCGAAGGTCGTCGACGAGCAGAATGCGGGTGATCCGGCCTATCGCCCGATGGCGCCCGACTATGACAATTCCATTGCCTTTCAAGCGGCCTGCGACCTCGTCTTCAAGGGTCGCGAGCAGCCGAGCGGCTATACAGAGCCGGTTCTTCATCGCCGCCGCCTTGAATTGAAGGCTGCGGGATAACACATCGGCGCCCATGAATATTCTTGCCATCGACACTGCCGCCAATCTCTGTGCCGCCTGCGTCTATGATCGCGCCGCAGGCGAGGTCAAAAGCCGGGTGGTGCTCGATATCGGCAAGGGGCATGCGGAACATGTGATGGATGTGGTGGAGCGCGCCCTGCAGGAAAGCGGGCTCTCCTATCCCCAGATCAAGGCCGTGGCCGTAAATTCCGGCCCCGGCTCCTTCACCGGCGTGCGTGTCGGCATTTCCGCCGCGCGCGGGATCGGCTTGGCGCATGACCGCCAGACCTGCGGCGTGAACGCGCTTGATGCGCTCGCATTCGAGGCTCGGGAAAAATATCCCGGCCGCAGCATTCTTGTGGCTACCGGCAATCGCGATGAAAGCCTTGCCTGTCTGGGCGTAGACGGAACTTCCGAATTCCCCTTCGTGAACTACGAATTGCTCTCTGCCGATGAGGCTCGCGAGAAGCTGGAACGGGACACGATCCTTGTCGGCGATGGCGGCTGTCGCATTGCCAGGGCCCTCGGCCGTGACTGCGACTTCGACAGCGCAACGGCAGACATAACAAGCTTTGCCCGACTTGCTGCCAAGGCGCAGGGCACCATCCCGGCGGTTCCGCTTTATCTGCGCGACCCCGACGCAAAGCCGCAGTCAGAATTCGCGCTCGCGATCAGGGGCATCTGACGTGCTTTCCTTTGGCGGTTTTCGCAGACGCAGCTTCATCATCCGCGCCCTGGAGCGCGACGATTGCGCGCGTGTGTCGGAACTTCACGAGGAGAGTTTTGCGCGTCCGTGGTCGGAAGACGAGTTCGATGCACTTGTTACCCAATCCACCGTGTTCGGCTATGTCGCCGTACCCGAAGGTCGCCTAAAGGCGAAGGCGGAAGGTTTCGTGCTGGCGCGTCTTGCCGCCGGCGAAGCGGAAATTTTGACGATCTCGGTTTCGCGGTCGTGCCGCCGCAGAGGTCTTGGTCGCGATCTGATGGACGCGACCTTGCGTCACCTCCATCATGAGCGCGCCGAAGCGCTGTTCCTTGAGGTCGACGAGAACAATGTCGCGGCGCTCGCGCTCTATCGCCGTCTCGGTTTCCAGAAAGTGGGCGAACGGCCCGACTACTATGGCGAAGGTCAGGCGCGGCGAAGCAATGCGTTGGTGATGCGCCGGGATCTTCATCCAAGGCAGGGATGATGGAAGCTTTGGGCCTTTATGCGCGGCTTGTGCTGGTTGCGCTCTACACTCTGCCGCTCATGCCGGTGCAAAGGCTGGCGCTCAGATTTGGGTGGCCGGATGAACGGATCATCCCGCGCCTGTGGCACCGGATGACGCTTTGGGTGCTGGGCATACGGGTGCGCAAATTTGGCAAACCGGCGCTGAACGGCCCGCTGATGATGGCAGCCAACCATGTTTCCTGGACCGATATCGTCGTGCTCGGCTCCATTTCCGGCGTGCATTTCATCGCCAAATCGGACATGGCCTCCTGGCCCATCCTTGGCACTTTCGCACGCATGCAACGTTCTGTCTTCGTTGAGCGGGAGCGCAAGCGTTCCTCTTCAGAACAGGCGCAGGAAATCGCCGAACGCCTCTCGGGTGGTGATCCGATGGTGCTTTTCGCAGAAGGCACGACTGGTGACGGCAATGGGGTCCTGCCCTTCAAGACGACACTTTTCGGTGCAGCCCAACTTGCACTGCAAAAGCTCGACGACCAGCATGTGACCATACAGCCCGTCGCCCTCGCCTACACCAAAAGCCACGGGATGAATCTCAACCGCCGTGAGCGCGCCCAGATCTCCTGGATCGGCGATCTTGATCTCTGGCCGCATCTGAAGACCGTGCTCAAGGCGCGACCGCTGGAAGTCGAGGTTCGTTTCGGTGAACCTTTGAGCTTTGCCGGAGCAGGTGATCGCAAGACCGTTGCTCGTGAAGCCGAACGGCAGGTACGTGCAATGCTCAGGCAGGCGCTGCGCGGTCGTGACACCGCGCAACACTAGCTTCGTCATCAATCGAGGGTATCGACAGCTTTCACGATGACATCCGTGATTTCGGCAGCATGGGTAAGCGGGAGAAGGTGCCCACCGCCAACTTCCACCACCTGCGCGTCCGAGCGTTTTGACATGAAGCGCTGCAGATCAGGCGAGACGGTTCGATCTTCGGTCGCAATCACCGACCAGACCGGCAACTGCTTCCATCCCGCAACTTCCGCGGTTTCACTGAAGATGCCGATATTTGCCGCTGCTTGTGCGCGTTCCCAATAGGCTGCTTCTTCTGCTGCCAGCCCGTTTGCGACATCGCGCATCCACACCTCCTGCTTCAGCGTGAAATGCCCGTCCTCGCTGATGATCAAAGGGTCGGCGGACATGACCGGTGGGAACTTCGCATTCAGTTCGGCCAGGCTTTCGCCTTCTTCCGGCTGAAATGCAGCGACATAGATCAGTGCCTTTGTCGCCCCCTCCTTGGCTGCCTGGCTGATCAGCATGCCGCCATAGGAGTGGCCCACCAGCACATGCGGACCTTCAACGGTTTCCGTTACCCGCCTTGTTGCAGCAAGATCGTCCTTCATGGAGGTGAATGGCAGCTGCACGATCCTGCTCTCTATTCCCTCCGCCTTGAGGCGTTCCGAAACATTCCGCCATAACCCACCTTCCATGCCCAGTCCGGGCACAAGCACCACCGTCATGGCAGAGGCATGCGGCACCGCGAGGAGGGCATGGAGCAGCAGCATCCAGATCAGGGTCGCTTTTGGCTTCAGTGACAACATCTTGTTCTCCTTTGCAGTTGTGCAAAGTGATAGATCGACCTGCGTCTTATCAATATACTGATTAATGTGATTGACAGCTTCACCAGAGGTGATGAATGGACCGCCACGAACTTGCCGCTCTGCTGGTGCTGAAAGCGGTGGCTGATGCCGGCAGCTTCACGCGGGCAGCCAAGCGCCTCAACCGGGCCCAATCCGGCGTGAGCCAGACAATCAGCGAGCTCGAACAGCGGCTGGGTGTTCCACTTGTCGCGCGCACCACGCGCAGCCTTCGTCTGACCGATGCGGGCCAAGCCCTGCTTGATGAGGCGGGACCGGCCCTCGAGAGGATCGAGCACAGCCTGAAACAGATCCGTAACGCGGCGCATGAGCCTGCCGGGCGCCTTCGGATCACGGCACTTGAGCATCCTGCCAAAGTCATCCTCATTCCAGCCATCGCCGAACTGCGCAGACGCCACCCATCCATAAAGGTCGATCTGCATGTGAGTGACAGGAAGGTCGATATCGTCGAAGGAAAATTCGATGCAGGCGTACGTTTCTCCGACCATATGGAGAAGGACATGACGGCGATCCCGATTAGCGAGGACATCAAGGCCTGCGTGGTCGGATCACCTGCATATGTCGAGCGGATGGGTCTGCCAACGGAACTGCGGGAGCTGCTCTCGCATGACTGCATCGGCTACCGCCTTCCAACCCACGGCGAGCGATACCGCTGGCTGTTTAATCGCGACGGCAAGCCGGTTGAAGTGGATGTGGACGGTTCATTGACGGTGAATGGAACCGCCGCGCTTGTGGAAGCCGCACGGGCGGGCCTCGGCCTAGCCTATGTCTTCGAGCCATTGGTGCGCGCGGAGATCACCGCGGGGAGCCTCATCCCATGCCTGCAGCACTTCATGCCGAAATGGGGTGGATACAAGCTCTACTATCCACACAGGCGGCAAAAGTCGGCCGCGCTTCACGCATTTGTGGAGGTGCTGCGTGAACAGAGAAAGCAGGCAGAGCAAAAACCGTCTGTTTTTTGACATGTAAAAGCGTTAGGACACGCGGCATGGAACAGAATTCTTTGCATCATTCGGACGCCGCTGCCGCTGAAGGCAATGCCGGCGCGACTTCGGTGGCGGCTAAGAAGGTTTTCGTGAAGACCTATGGCTGCCAGATGAATGTCTATGACAGCCAGCGCATGGCCGATGCACTGGCCGCGCAAGGTTATGGCCCGACCGACAGCATCGAGGAGGCCGACCTCGTTCTGCTCAACACATGCCATATCCGCGAAAAGGCTGCCGAGAAGGTCTATTCGGAGCTTGGCCGAATCCGTCAGTTGAAGGATGAGCGCGCAGCCGAAGGCCGCGAGACGATTGTCGGCGTTGCAGGATGCGTTGCCCAGGCGGAAGGACGCGAGATCCTGCGCCGTGCGCCGGTGGTCGACCTCGTTATCGGACCGCAGACCTATCACCGTCTGCCCGAGGTGGTGAAGCGTGCGCGTGGCGGCGAGAAGATCGTCGAGACGGAATATGCGCTGGAAGACAAGTTCGAGCATCTGCCGGCAGCGCAGAACAAGGTGACGCGCAAGCGTGGTGTCACCGCTTTCCTTACCGTGCAGGAAGGCTGCGACAAGTTCTGCACTTTCTGTGTGGTTCCCTATACGCGCGGCGCGGAAGTTTCCCGGCCAGTCTCGCAGATCGTGGCGGAAGCGAAACGTCTTGCGGAAGCGGGCGTGCGCGAGGTCACGCTACTTGGCCAGAACGTCAATGGCTGGCACGGCGAAGGGGCGGATGGCCGCGAATGGGGTCTGGGCGAACTTCTGTTTCGCCTTGCCGAAATTCCCGGCCTCGACCGGTTGCGCTACACGACCAGCCATCCCCGCGACATGGATGACGCGCTGATTGCCGCCCATCGCGATCTCGACAAGCTGATGCCTTATCTGCATCTTCCCGTGCAGTCCGGTTCGGACCGCATCCTCAAGGCGATGAACCGCAAGCACACCCATGACGACTATCTGCGCCTGATCGAGCGCATCCGCGAGGCCCGGCCCGACATTGCCATGTCTGGCGACTTCATCGTCGGCTTCCCGGGCGAGAGTGAAGAGGATTTTCAGGAGACCATGCGCATCGTGCGCGAGGTGAACTACGCGCAGGCATTCTCCTTCAAATATTCTCCTCGCCCAGGCACACCCGGCGCCGACATGGATGGTCATGTTGCAGAAGATGTGAAAAGCGAGCGCCTGCAGAGACTGCAGGACCTCCTTTATCAACAGCAGCGTGAATTTGCCCAAAGCCTTGTAGGAAAACAGATATCACTCCTTCTGGAGAAGCCCGGTCGTGAGGCTGGACAGCTTGTGGGACGTTCTCCCTGGCTGCAGCCCGTAATTGTTGATGAAAGGCTGGGCGAAATCGGTCAGATTATAGATGTCAGAATCAGCAAGGCGGGGAGTAACAGCCTCTTTGCGGAGCCGGTCGCAGGCCCTATATCGGCAACAGAGGTAGCGTGACCCTTGTCACCGCGTCGAAGGGAACAAAGCGTTTGAATGCCAGCACCGAGCTGAAGAATACGCCTGTCGGGGCGTCGGATATGGCCCATATCGTCCTGACTTTCGATGACAACAAGCTCGCGGGCACGCTCTACGGCCCGTTTGACGAAAACCTGGCGCGCATCGAGCAGAAGCTCGGCGTCGATGTTTCCTCCAAGGGCAACCAGGTCGCCATCAAGGGCGAGCCAATCGCCGCCGAACAGGCCCGCCGAGCGCTCGATTATCTCTACGAACTCGTCCAGGGCGGCACTGAACTCACCCCGTCGGAAGTGGATGGCGCATTGCGTCTGTCGCTTGCAGCCGACGATCAGTTGAGCCTTCCAACCCTGGAGCGCAAGGGCAAGCTTGCTGCAGCGCAGATTTCCACGCGCAAGCGCACCGTCTATGCACGATCGGCCAATCAGGACGCCTATATGCGCGCGCTGGAACGGGCCGAGCTCGTCTTCGGCATCGGGCCTGCGGGCACCGGCAAGACCTTTCTGGCCGTGGCCTATGCCGCCATGCTTCTGGAACGCGGCATCGTGGATCGCATCATTCTTTCGCGGCCAGCCGTCGAGGCTGGTGAACGCCTGGGCTTTCTGCCAGGTGACATGCGCGAGAAGGTCGACCCCTATCTGCGCCCGCTTTATGACGCGCTTTACGACATGATCCCCGCCGACAAGGTGGAGCGCGCGCTTGCTGCCGATGTCATCGAGATCGCGCCGCTTGCCTTCATGCGTGGCCGCACGCTTGGCAATGCCGTTGTCATCCTCGACGAGGCGCAGAACACGACGCCGATGCAAATGAAGATGTTCCTCACCCGTCTGGGCGAGAACGGGCGCATGATCATCACTGGTGATCCAAGCCAGATCGACTTGCCGCCGAACACGAAGTCAGGGCTCGTCGAGGCGCTCAACGTGCTGCGCGATGTTCCCGGTATCGTGACGGTGAAGTTCAATCAGAAAGACGTGGTGCGCCACCCACTGGTGGCTGCCATCGTCGAAGCCTATGACCGCAAGGCTCCGGAGACCAATGGCTGAAGGCATTCTTGTTGCCTGCGCCGTTGAGGCAGGAGACTGGCCAGACGAAGCGGAGCTTGAAGCTTCTGCGCGGCGCGCTTTCGCGGCGGCGGCAGAGAAGACCGAAGCACCCTCTCTGTTCGAGGTCAGTCTGCTTTTTACCGATGACGCACATATCCAGGTGCTGAACCGCGATTTTCGAGGAAAGGACAAGCCGACCAATGTGCTTTCCTTTCCAGCGGCGAGTGGTGTATTTCCCGGCGACACCACGAAGGTGCTTGGTGACATTGTCATCGCACGCGAGACCGTGGAGCGCGAGGCGGAGGAAGAAGGCAAGAGCTTCGACCATCATTTGACCCATCTTCTCGTTCACGGTTTTCTTCACCTTTTGGGGTATGATCACGAGAGTGATGACGAAGCCGAGGAGATGGAGGCGATGGAACGTCTGATCCTGGCAGGTCTTGAGATCAGTGATCCCTATGCCTAACTTTGAGTTTTGAACCATCGAAAGACAATGACAGACACATCTATCAGCGCGCTTGGCGCGGTGCCTGAGAGCGAACAGGCGACACCTTCTCCCGATAGCGAAGAGGGGCCTAGTAGCAGTGCGCAGCGACAGCCCTCACGCCCCGGACTATGGCAGGCGTTGGGGAGCTTCTTCGGACTGCGCAACAATTCCACGATCCGCGAGGATCTCGCCGATGCCCTGGATGAGCATACGGCAGACACAACGGCCTTCTCGCCTGGCGAACGGGCGATGCTTCAGAACATTCTGCGCCTGCGCGAATTGCGCGTGGATGACGTCATGGTACCACGCGCCGACATCAAGGCGGTGGAGCTGAACACGACGCTGCGCGACCTGCTTCTTCACATCGAGGAATCCGGCCATTCCAGGTTGCCTGTCTATGGCGAGACGCTGGATGACCCGCGCGGCATGGTTCATATCCGGGATGTGGTGGGTCACCTCATTCGCACATCGCGCCATCGCAAGGGCCGCGGTCGCAATGCCAAGACTGCAGCCTCGCAACTTCTCGACCTGGGCCATGTCGATCTCGACCGCACGATTTCCGAATTGAACCTCGTGCGCTCGCTGCTCTTCGTTCCTCCTTCCATGCTTGCCTCGGACCTGATGGCGCGCATGCAGGCCGGGCGTATCCAGATGGCGCTGGTCATCGACGAGTATGGCGGCACCGATGGTCTCGTCTCGCTCGAGGACATCGTCGAAATGGTTATCGGCGACATCGAGGACGAGCATGATGACGACGAGCCGATGATCGAGCAGAAAGGCGACGGCATCTTCCTGGTCGACGCCAAGGCTGAGATCGATGATGTCGCCAAGGCCATCGGCGACGGCTTCAATGCCGGCGAACATGCCGAGGAAGTGGACACGATCGGCGGCATGATCTTCAACGCGCTGGGCCGCGTGCCTGCGCGTGGCGAGGTGGTGCAGGCCATTCCCGGCTTCGAGTTTCACGTGGTTGACGCTGACCCGCGCCGGGTGAAGCGTGTGCGTATCGTGCAGGGACGCGCTGCAGAGCGCCGTCGGCGCAACAAGGTGCGCGCGGGCGAGACCTGATCCATCTCCGCGGCTGATGCTGGCCGTTGGAGCGCTCGATTGAGGCTGATACATCTGTATGCAGCTGATTCGAGCCTGGATACTCATGGAAACTCTCGCCGATCGCGTAATTCTTCTGTCGGGGCTGAAGCGCTGGCTCCTGACGATCACCAGCGGTGCCGCATTGGCGCTGACACTTGCGCCCTTCGACTTTCCCGCAGTCGGCTTTGTTTCGTTCGCGCTTCTGGTCTGGGTGCTCGATGGCATCGCGGCTGAAAAGAGCCGGCTCCCGGCACTGAGCGCCTTTTTCGCAACCGGCTTCTGGTTTTCCTTTGGATATTCCCTCGCCTCCACATGGTGGCTTGCAATAGGAATGTTGCAAGGCGGCCCCGACCTCGCCTGGGCATTTCCTCTGGCCCTTCTTCTTTATCCGGCAATTTGCGGCGTCTTCTATGGTCTGGGCGCCGCGTTTGCCGGCATCATCTGGACGGAGGGTGTCGGCCGTCTTGCCGCCCTCGCCTTCTCACTTGCGGCTGCTGACTGGCTGCGCTCGGCACTGCTGCCGGGCTTTGCCTTCAATCCATTGGCCATGACAGCCATGCCTGCGCCCGTGCTCATGCAGTCTGCGAGCCTTATCGGAATGGCAGGAATGGCTGCGCTGGCCGTCTTCGTGTTTTCCGCCCCCGCAACGCTCGGACACGGAAAGCACGCGACTAGTTCAATCGGTCTAGCAATCGCGCTTTTGGCAGCCCATCTGGGATTTGGCATATTCGCGCTCGATCAGGCACATCCTGACGATCCGGCAACAGCAGCGCGCATCGTGCAAACAGCATCCTCAATAGATAAAATTATAAATAATGCAGACTATAATCTGAATGTTCTTATTTCTGCTCAAAGACAGTTCAAATCGACTAGCGACAAATCGACTGTAATCTTGTGGCCTGGCATTTCTCTGCCGACCGTTCTTACGCAAAACCCTGCAATTCTCGAAAAGATAGCTTCTTCTGTGAATAATCGCGAAGTTCTAGTCACTGGAACCTTTCGCACCGAAGAGGGTGATACACCGCGTCTATACAAATCGGTGGCTGTAGTTAATCACAACGGTGAGATTGTAGGGGCATCCGACAAGAAAACCCTTCTTCCAATCATCGAGCGAAATTTTTTCTCCGCATGGTTGCAGAAAAAAGATGAACCAAATGAAGCGGATAACCGGCCGAGCTTTACTGCCGGCGGGCCGCGACAAACACTCCCCTTGTCAACAAACGTGAAGGCTCTATCTTTGTTTGACACGGAAATTCTGCTTTTCAGGCGGGTTCTCGAGCAGGTGAAAGATGCGGACGTCATCCTTCACCTCTCCAACCCCGCGGGCAGAAGCACCAAACTGGGTACATATCAGGAGTTGCGTTACGCGCAGGCAACCGCAGCCCTGACCGGCACTCCGATCCTTCGCGCCAGCAACTCAGGGCTGTCGGCTGCGATAGACGGAAACGGGCGCATTCTGGAGTCAATCGCAATCGGAACAACAGGCGTAATCGACTTGCCTGCACTGCCGAAGCGTGCAAAAAGAATACTTATTGGGCAAAACGAAGTTCGTGAGGCTATTTTTCTCGCATTTCTTGGTGTTTTCGCCCTTGTAGCTTGGATCGTTGGTCGCACGAATTGACTTTTCAGCCGTGAGGCAAGCATAGTCAGGACGACCTGATTGAACGTTTAACTACCAACAGCGCAGGGCTCCGGCTCAGGCGCTTGCAATTTGGGAAGGCCGCTGGCGAACGGCGAGGATTAAATGGACAAGAACAACAAGAAGAAACCTAACCCGATCGACGTGCATGTCGGCAGCCGCATAAGGCTGCGGCGCAATATGCTTGGGATAAGCCAGGAGAAGCTTGGCGAAAGCCTGGGAATTACATTCCAGCAAATCCAGAAATACGAAAAGGGTACGAATCGCGTGGGTGCCAGCCGCCTTCAGGCGATCGCCTCCATCCTCAGCTCACCGGTATCCTTCTTCTTCGAAGGCGCACCGGGCGAAGATGGTCAGCCGGCTCCAGGCATGGCAGAGGACGGTGCATCCTATGTAACCGACTTCCTCAACAGCTCCGAGGGCATCCAGCTCAATCGGGCTTATGTAAAGATTTCCGATCCGAAGCTGCGCCGCAAGGTTCTCGATTTGGTGAAGGCGCTTGCCGACGCCGAGGAATAGCATTTCGATGTCCGCCGCATTGCCGGCGGACATGACGCTTTCGTGACGGGAAGGCGCAACATTCTGGTGTTTGCGCCATAACTTCTTGACCCTCTGACAGGCGATTGGCTAACACAGTGCGGCCAATTCACCGGCAGTCGAGCCGGACTTACTCAGAGGGGTTACCCGTGGCACGCAGCAACTATCTCTTTACAAGTGAATCCGTATCCGAAGGTCACCCCGACAAGGTGTGTGACCGGATTTCCGACGAGATCGTGGACCTCGTCTATCGCGAGGCGAAGAAAGAAGGCATGGACCCGTGGAAGGTCCGCGTTGCCTGCGAAACTCTTGCCACGACCAATCGCGTTGTGATCGCCGGTGAGGTGCGCGTGCCGCAGAGCCTGCTCAAGCGTGACAAGTCCGGCGAAATCTTGATGGATGCCAGCGGCAACCCGGTCATCAATCCTTCCAAGTTCCGTTCGGCTGCGCGCCGCGCGATCAAGGCCATCGGCTATGCGCAGGACGGTTTTCACTGGAAGACCGCGCGCGTGGATGTGCTGCTGCATGGCCAGTCGCCGGATATCGGCCAGGGCGTCGACAACGCTGCTGACAAGCAGGGCGAGGAAGGTGCCGGCGATCAGGGCATCATGTTCGGCTATGCCTGCCGCGAGACGCCTGACCTCATGCCTGCTCCCATCTGGTACTCGCACCGCATTCTTCAGTTGCTTGCAGAAGCACGCAAGGCCGGCGAAGGCGACGCGGCCCTTCTTGGACCCGACGCCAAGAGCCAGGTGACAGTGCGGTATGTGGACGGCAAGCCCTACGAGGCGACGCAGATCGTTTTGTCCACCCAGCACCTTGATGCGAGCTGGGACAGCAAGAAGGTGCGCGAGGTCGTCGAGCCCTATATCCGCCAGGCCCTTTCCGAAGGCGGCCTGAGTGTCGCCGACGATTGCAACTGGTACATCAACCCTACCGGTAAATTCGTGATCGGCGGGCCAGACGGCGACGCAGGCCTGACCGGGCGCAAGATCATCGTCGACACCTATGGCGGTGCAGCTCCCCATGGCGGCGGCGCTTTTTCGGGGAAGGACACCACGAAGGTTGATCGTTCTGCCGCCTATGCGGCGCGCTATCTCGCGAAGAATGTCGTTGCTGCCAATCTGGCGGAGCGCTGCACCATCCAGCTTTCCTACGCCATCGGCGTTGCGCAGCCGCTCTCTGTCTATGTAGACCTGCATGGCACGGGCAAGGTGAGCGAAGAAGAGGTCGAGATTGCCATCCGCGATGTCATGGACCTTTCGCCGTCCGGCATCCGCCGCCATCTGGACCTCAACAAGCCTGTCTATGCGAAGACTGCCGCTTATGGTCATTTCGGTCGCAAGCCGGGTCGTGACGGCTCCTTCTCCTGGGAGCGCATGGATCTGGTGAAGGCTCTCAAGAGCTCGCTCTCCAAGGCCGCCTGAGCCTATCCGCAAACAAGACGAACAGCGACGGCGCATCCGCGCCGTCCTTGAGGTAAGTGAAAATGGCCGAAGAGCATCCTGAGCGTTCAACGGAGGCGTTTTTCGGTCGCCGTCGCGGCAAGCGTCTGCGCCCGCAGCAGAACGAGGCGCTGAACACAGCGCTCTCCCGGCTGAAGATCGACCTGACGTCCCGGCCTCCTGCCCGACTGGAAGAGCTGTTTCCGGCAGCGGTGAAGAACGTGCGTCTGGAGATAGGGTTTGGTGGCGGCGAGCACCTGCTCAACGAGGTATCCCGTTATCCGGACACAGGTTTCATCGGTGTCGAGCCCTTCGTCAACGGCATGGCCAAGCTCGCTTCAGCCATTGAAGGCGAATTGCCACAAACGCTGCGCCTTTATGATGATGACGCCACGCAGCTTCTCGACTGGCTTCCGGAGAATGCGATCAGCGGTATCGACCTGCTTTATCCCGATCCCTGGCCGAAGAAGAAGCATTGGAAGCGGCGCTTCGTGAGCGCGGTCAATCTGGATCGTTTTGCGCGCGTGATGAAGCCTGGCGCGCGTTTCCGCTTCGCCTCGGATATCGACACTTATGTGAACTGGACGTTGCAGCACTGCCGGCGGCATGATGCCTTCGAGTGGCAGGCGCAGAGCGCGGAGGACTGGCATACGCCCTACGAAGGCTGGCCTGGCACGCGCTATGAAGCAAAGGCGATCCGAGAAGGCCGGAGACCGGCCTATCTCACTTTCGTGCGCATCGGGAGTTAGGTTCGGCTCAAGTTCGGTGCCCCCCGCCCTTGAGCCGAATACGACCGCTTAGTAGCGGTTGATCTGGCGAAACTGGTCCGGATCGATACCGAGACGGCTCAGATCGGAGCTGCGGGCAGGACGACGGTCACGGACAGCTGCCGAAACGGCCATTGCGCTGCCGACGAGATCGAAAAATCCACCGATACCAGAGAGTACCTTACGGGTGCGCATGGGTCTTCCTTCCAAGATTTGTGCGATGCAACATAAATAGGCGCTGCAAGGCGTTTGCGGAACAGACAATGCTGCAAGCCACCCATGCGTTTGGTGCAATGCACAATGGAAAGCAATGACAATTTGCACCCTTCGGGCATCCCGCTTGAATTGCGCAGCCGGAAAGGGTATACAGGCCTCAAATTCTTGGTCTGCATGGCGAAGAGTGGGTCCGACCGGTCCCGCTCTTTTTTGTTACCGGCAGGCCGCACACGCAAGTTCAGGGCCGGTACCGCATATGATCAACAAGCCAGTCGAAGACGATCGCATCATCAAGGAGACGGGAACCGATGCCCGTGTCGCAGGCATCGTTCTTCCCGTGCTGCAGGCAATGAACTACCGGCTGGTGCGGGTGAAGCTGTCCACGCAGGATGAGCTGACACTGCAGATCATGGCCGAACGACCCGATGGATCCATGACGGTTGATGACTGCGAGGAAGTCAGCCGCGCGATCTCGCCGGTTCTCGACGTCGAGGACCCGATCGACAGCGCCTACCAGCTGGAAATCTCGTCACCTGGAATTGACCGCCCGCTGGTCCGCGTTTCCGACTTCGAAGCGGCCATCGGCCACGAAGCGCGTATCGAGACCGATATCCTCGTCGCCAATCGCAAGCGTTTCCGCGGTCCCATCGTGGCATGTGACGGCGAGAAGGTGACGATCGAGAACGAGAAGGCCGGCGAAGGCGAGGAAGCCCGCGTTGAGATCCCGTTCGACACGATCGCGGAAGCCAAGCTGATGCTGACAGACGCTCTCATCAAGGAAGCGCTGAAGCAGGACAAGGAAGATCGCCGCCGGCGCAAGAAAGAGCGCCGCCGCGGCACGGACAATGATGCAGCCGGGACGGCTGAAGACGACAACTGAGTTTTGCGCCGGCTGAAGTCCGGCGGATACAAGCCCCAGGGAGACAGACATGGCAGTCAGTGCAAACAGGCTGGAGCTCTTGCAGATCGCCGACGCCGTGGCGCGCGAGAAGTCCATCGACAAGAAGATCGTGATCGCGGCCATGGCCGACGCGATCCAGAAGGCCGCGCGCTCGCGCTATGGTCAGGAGACCAATATTCGCGCCGACATCAATCCGCAGACCGGTGAGATGAAGCTGCAGCGCCTGATGGAAGTGGTCGAGACGGTCGAGGAACCGGCCCGCGAGATCGCTCTCAAGGATGCGCGCACCCGCAATCCGGACGCGCAGCCCGGCGACTTCCTCGCCGAGCAGCTTCCGCCCATGGATTTTGGCCGCATCGCGGCACAGTCGGCAAAGCAGGTCATCGTCCAGAAGGTGCGCGAAGCCGAGCGCGACCGTCAGTATGACGAATACAAGGACCGCATTGGCGAGATCGTCAACGGCACGGTCAAGCGCGTCGAATATGGCAATGTGATCGTCGATCTGGGTCGCGGTGAAGCGATCATTCGTCGCGATGAACTGATCCCGCGCGAAATCTTCAAATATGGCGACCGCGTTCGCGCCTATGTCTACGATGTTCGCCGCGAACAGCGTGGCCCGCAGATCTTCCTGTCGCGAACGCATCCGCAGTTCATGGCGAAGCTGTTCACCATGGAAGTGCCGGAAATCTATGACGGCATCATCGAGATCCGCTCGGTTGCCCGTGATCCGGGTTCGCGCGCCAAGATCGCAGTGATCAGCCACGATTCGTCCATTGACCCGGTCGGCGCCTGCGTAGGCATGCGCGGCAGCCGCGTCCAGGCGGTCGTCGGCGAGTTGCAGGGCGAGAAGATCGACATCATTCCGTGGAACGAGAATGCCGCGTCCTTCATCGTCAACGCGCTGCAGCCTGCAGAAGTCGCCAAGGTTGTTCTGGACGAGGATGCCGAGCGCATCGAGGTTGTCGTGCCCGACGATCAGCTTTCGCTGGCCATCGGCCGCCGCGGCCAGAATGTGCGCCTTGCCTCGCAGCTGACGGGCTGGGACATTGACATTCTGACGGAAGAGGAAGAATCCTCCCGCCGCCAGAAGGAGTTCACCGAGCGCTCCGGCCTCTTCATGGAAGCGCTCAATGTCGACGAGATGGTCGGTCAGGTGCTTGCTTCGGAAGGCTTCACCAGCGTCGAGGAACTGGCCTATGTCGATGCCGACGAAATTTCGTCCATCGACGGCTTCGACGAGGACACGGCCGTCGAGCTACAGACCCGTGCGCGCGAATATCTCGAACGTATCGAGGCCGAGCATGATGCCAAGCGCAGGGAACTGGGCGTCGAAGACGAACTGCGTGAGATCCCGGGCGTCACCACCGCGATGATGGTGGCCTTCGGCGAAGACGATGTGAAGACCATCGAGGACTTCGCCGGCTACGCTGTCGATGACCTTGTTGGCTGGAAGGAGCGCAAGGACGGAGAGACGACCTTCAATGAAGGTGTTCTCTCTTCATTCGATGTCAGCCGCGCGGAAGCCGAACAGATGGTTGTTGCCGCACGCCTTCGCATGGGCTGGATCACGGAAGAGGATCTCGCTTCTGACGAAGAGGAAGTTGAGGCTGAAGGCGAAGACGTTGAGGCAACCGAAGCCCCTGCTGCAGATTCTGCGGAAGGCTGAGGTGAAACAGTTTCGGAAGACAGGTCTTGCAGAACGCAATGAACGACCGCACATGTATTGTGACCCGGCAGAGCGACACGCCCGAGCGGCTTCTTCGCTTTGTCGAGGGGCCTGACGGCACGGTTGTTCCCGATCTCAAGCGTAATCTTCCGGGCCGCGGCTGCTGGGTGACACCGCGCCGCGATATTGTCGAGAAGGCAGTCGCGAAGAATCTTTTCGCACGGGGCCTGAAAGCGCCCGTGAAAGCGCCTTCAGACCTCGCCGAACAGGTCGATCGGCTATATGCTGCATCTGCTCTTGGTACGCTTGGCCTTGCGCGCAAGGCCGGTGCCGTGGCATTGGGTGCGGCGAAAGTGGAAGCATCGGTCAGAAGCGGCAAGGCCGCTGGCGTCTTGCACGCGATCGAAGCTTCTCCGGATGGCATCCGCAAGATTGCGGCTGCAAGAAAATCAGTCGCCCATCTCGGTGGGCCGCAGGTTCCTGCGATCAGGCTCTTTTCCGAACAGGAAATGAGTTTGGCAATGGGGGCCACAAATGTGATACATGCAGCCGTGCTCGGTCAGGGACCGGGAGAGGCTGCACTTAAGCGCATCACTGCATTGGCGGCTTACAGGGGTATCGAACCCGAGCCGGCTTTGCCGGGCGCGGCGGGCGCCATAGAGGATACGGAATGACGGATACGAAATCTGGTGACGACAAGACGCTGAGCGTCAATGCTAAGAAGACGCTGACGCTGAAACGGCCCGGCTCCGACCAGGGTACCGTGCGTCAGAATTTTTCGCATGGGCGCACCAAGGCTGTCGTCGTCGAGACGAAGAAGCGGAAATTCACGCGGCCCGATGAGCGCAGCGAAGCGCCGGCAGCGCCCGCGGCACCGAAGCCCCAGGCTGCAAAGCCTGCGCGTCCGGCTCCTGCTGCGCGTCCGGCTACACCCCAGCGCCCACGGCCACAGCAGCCACAGCGCTCCGGCGTTGTGCTGAACGAGCTTTCCCGCGACGAGATGGAAGCCCGCCGCCGCGCGCTCCAGGACTCCAAGGTTCGTGAAGCCGAAGAGCGCAAGCGCGCCGAGGAAGATGCCAAGCGCCGCGCGGTCGAGGAAGAGCAGCGCCGCAAGGAGCGTGAGGAATCCGCACGCCGTCAGGCAGAGGAAGAAGCTCGTCTGAAGGCGGAAGCCGAAGCCCGTGCCAAGGCCGAGGAAGAGGCACGCAAGCGTGCTCCGGAGCCTGAGCCGCAGCAGGCTCAGCCAACGCCGCCACCGGCAGATGATGATGATGATCGCAAGGGCCGCAGTGCAGGCCACGCGCCAAAGCGCGGCGCACCGGTCAAGCCGGAAGTTCCAACCCGTCCGGCTCCCAAGCCGAAAGGCGCCGATCAGCGCCGTCGCGGCAAGTTGACGCTGAACTCCGCGCTTTCGGATGACGATTCCCGCGGACGTTCGCTGTCGTCCATGCGCCGCCGGCAGGAGAAGTTCCGCCGGGCGCAGTCGCAGGAGCCGCGCGAGAAGATCGCTCGCGAAGTCGTTCTGCCAGAGACGATCACCATTCAGGAGCTTGCCCAGCGCATGGCCGAGCGTGCCGTGGATGTCGTGAAATACTTCATGAAGCAGGGCCAGATGATGAAGCCCGGCGACGTGATTGACGCGGATACGGCAGAGCTGGTCGCGGTCGAGTTCGGACACACGGTCAAGCGCGTCTCGGAATCCGATGTCGAGGAAGGTCTCTTCGACATTCAGGACAACCCGGACGATCTGAAGCCGCGTCCGCCGGTCGTGACGATCATGGGTCACGTCGACCACGGCAAGACCTCGTTGCTGGACTCCATCCGCAAGGCCAATGTGGTCTCTGGTGAGGCTGGCGGCATCACGCAGCATATCGGTGCTTATCAGGTGGAGCAGGATGGCCAGACCATCACCTTCATCGATACGCCCGGCCACGCGGCCTTCACCGCCATGCGTGCCCGTGGTGCGCAGGCGACGGATATCGCGATCCTGGTTGTTGCGGCCGATGACAGCGTCATGCCGCAGACAATCGAGTCCATCAATCACGCCAAGGCTGCGGGCGTGCCGATCATTGTTGCCATCAACAAGATCGACAAGCCCGAAGCCAATGCCCAGAAGGTCCGCACCGAACTCCTCCAGCACGAGGTTTTCGTGGAATCCATGGGTGGTGAGGTTCAGGATGTCGAGGTTTCCGCCATCAAGGGCACCAATCTCGACGCGCTTCTCGAAGCCATCATCCTTCAGGCCGAAATTCTCGAACTGAAGGCCAATCCGGACCGCACCGCGGAAGGCGTTGTCGTCGAAGCCAAGCTCGACAAGGGTCGTGGCTCGGTTGCCACGGTGCTCGTTCAGGCCGGCACGCTCAAGACCGGTGACATCATCGTCGCCGGTAACGAGTGGGGCCGTGTGCGTGCGCTGGTCAACGAGCGGGGCCAGCAGCTCAAGGAAGCCGGTCCTTCAACGCCGGTCGAGATCCTTGGTCTTCAGGGCACGCCGCAGGCTGGTGATCGCTTCGCTGTCGTGGAGAACGAGGCCCAGGCACGCGAGATCTCCGAGTACCGCCAGCGTGTGGCTCGCGAAAAGGCTGTTGCCCGCCAGGCCGGCCAGCGCGGCTCGCTCGAACAGATGATGTCGCAGCTCCAGACCTCGGGTCTGAAAGAGTTCCCGCTCATCATTAAGGGCGATGTGCAGGGTTCGATCGAAGCCATCGTTGCAGCACTCGACAAGCTTGGCACCGACGAGGTGCGTGCACGTGTCGTCCATTCGGGCGCAGGTGCCATCACCGAGAGCGACATCTCGCTTGCCGAGACTTCGGAAGCGGCCATCATCGGCTTCAATGTCCGTGCCAACAAGCAGGCCCGCGATGCGGCCGAACAGTCGGGCATCGAGATCAGGTACTACAACATCATCTATGACCTGATCGACGACATCAAAGCCGCCATGTCCGGCCTGCTTTCGCCGGAACGCCGCGAGACCTTCCTTGGCAATGCCGAGATCCTCGAGGTCTTCAACATCACGAAGGTCGGCAAGGTTGCCGGTTGCCGCGTGACCGAAGGCAAGGTCGAGCGTGGTGCAGGCGTACGCCTCATCCGCGACAACGTGGTCATCCACGAGGGCAAGCTGAAGACGCTCAAGCGCTTCAAGGACGAAGTGTCCGAGGTTTCGGGCGGTCAGGAATGCGGTATGGCCTTCGAGAACTACGAAGACATCCGCGCCGGGGACGTCATCGAAGCGTTCCGCGTGGAACACGTTCAGCGCACGCTCTGATCGGCTGATATTTGCGCCGGGTGGGTTCATCCGGCGTCCAATGCAGACTTGGCCGCAAGGCATGAAAAGGCGGGAAGAAATTCCCGCCTTCTGCAGATTGTGCAGCCTTGTCTGCGACGCTACTTGCACGAAAAACACAGGTTCAGGACCAGCTGACCATGCCCTCCTCCGCACCATCACAGCGCCAGCTGCGCGTCGGCGAACAGGCCCGACATGCACTCTCGGAAATGCTCCAGCGCGGCGAGATACTCGATCCTGCCATCGAGAATACCGTCATTTCGGTTTCCGAAGTCCGCATGTCACCGGATCTGAAGATCGCAACCGCCTATGTTGCTCCGCTCGGGCAGCAGGATGGCAAGGCTGTCGTTGATGCGCTCAACCGCAATGCCCGCTTCATTCGCGGTCGTGTCACCCCTGCCCTGCGGCAAATGAAATACATGCCGGAATTCCGTTTCCGGCTCGATACAAGCTTTGACAATTTCTCCAAGATCGACCGCCTGTTGCGCTCGCCGGAAGTGGCGCGCGACCTGGACGACGATGACAATGATGAGGGTCGGTCGGACTGATGGCGCGACGCGGTAAGAAAAAGGGCCGGCCGATTTCCGGTTGGATAGTGCTCGACAAGCCGGTGAAATACGGCTCCACCGATGCTGTCTCCAAGGTCAAGTGGCTGTTCCAGGCGCAGAAGGCCGGCCATGCCGGTACGCTTGATCCGCTTGCTTCGGGAATGCTGCCCATCGCGCTTGGCGAGGCTACCAAGACCGTGCCGTTCGTCATGGAAGGCGCCAAGGTCTACCGCTTCACCGTCGCGTGGGGTGAGGAGCGGACCACCGACGATCTTGAAGGTCCCGTGGTGAAGACCTCCGACAAGCGCCCGAGCGTGGAAGAGATCGAGGCCGTTCTGCCGAAATATACCGGCCTCGTCATGCAGGTCCCGCCACAGTTTTCTGCCGTGAAGATCGGCGGCGAGCGCGCCTATGACCTTGCTCGCGAGGGCGAGGAAGTCGAGATTGCTGCGCGGGAAGTCGAGATTGGCCGCCTTGAGCTCATCAAGGCTGAGCCTGACCGCGCGGAATTCGAGATCGACTGCGGCAAGGGCACCTATGTGCGCTCGCTTGCCCGTGATATCGGGCGCGACCTTGGCTGCTATGGCCATATTGCCGAGCTGCGCCGGACGGAAGTCTACCCGTTTGAGCCTGCGCAGATGGTTTCGCTTGAAACCCTCATCGAAGCCGAAGAGGCCGCGGAAGACGAGAATGCGCGTTTCGAGGCCATCGACCCCTATGTCATGGACACGGCTGCGGCCCTTGGCGGCCTGCCGGAGATCCAGCTTAGCGACGACGCTGCCCACCGTATTCGCATGGGTAATCCCGTTATCGTTCGTGGGCGCGATGCCCCGGTCGAAGCGCCGGAAGCCTGGGCCAGCGCACGCGGGAAGCTTATTGCCATCGGCCTCGTGGAAGCGGGAATGTTCAAGCCGAAGCGGGTCTTTGCCGAAGGATGAACCCGCTGATGCGCTCACATACTGAAAGATGCTTGCAACCCATCGGCAAGTTTAGCATTCAGTTGGATATGGCGACGCGGTGATCAGCAGGGGCGACGTGAAGACAAACAGTATGGGCCCCGAAAAGAACACGGGTGAAAAAGGCCGGTTTTGGTCGCTCGGCGGTCCAAAGCCAATCGGCATTTTCCTGTTCTTGCTGATTATCGTCACCATCATCCCCGCAATCGCCATCTCCACCGTTTTGCTCCATCGCAACGACATGGCGCAGCGCGAGGTGGTCAACACGCTTGCGGAAGCCATGGCCGGCTCCATCGCAGAGGCCGTCGACCGCGAGCTGTCGGGCATGATGACGACGCTGCGTGTGCTTTCCACTTCGCCGGCATTGGCGGAAGAAGATTACGAGGATTTCTACGAACGTGCGCGTTCCGCACTCGCGGGGACCGGCACCTATCTCATTCTCTTGAACCCGGAAATGGGTCAGATCATCAACACCCGCGTCCCGTACGGCACCGAACTAGGCCCTACTTCGCACCCGCAAAGCGCGAGGGAGGCATTGGAGAACCGTACCGGCACGATTTCCGGCGCCTTTTTCGGCAAGACCTCGGGCAAGTGGGTCTTCAATGTCGTGCTGCCCTACATTCCCGAACAAGGGAGGGAGGAGAAGGTCCTCATCATGACGCGTGATGCGGAGTCTCTGGCCGATTCTCTCTCACAGCAGATGTTGCGGGGCGGCTGGAATGCGTCCCTGGTGGACGCCGACGGCATCGTTCTTGCCTCTTCCTTCATGACCTCGAATATCGGCCAACCGTTTTTCCTCGAATTGCCGCCGGACAGTGGCGCGCCGATGACCGTTTTTCCCCGTGAGGGAAACGAGGTCACGTCCCACGTCGCCATCGTGGACGAATCCAACTATTCGGGCTGGCGCGTGGTGGTCTGGGCCTCGACCGCAACGATAGAGGAGCCGGTGCGGCAATCCCTGCGCATGCTCTTCATCGCGAATTTCGTCACGATCGCCATCGGCTTTGGCGCGGCGTGGCTTCTGGGCCGCCAGATCGCCGGCCCGGTGCGCAAGCTAGCGCGCGATGCAAGACGCCTTGGCACCGGCGAACCGGTTGAAGCGGTCGCCTACCCGATTGCGGAAGTCGCGACCGTTTCGACGGCACTTGCCGAAGCCGCGCGCGACCGCAAGAAGGCCGAGAACGATATTCGTCTGTTGATGCGGGAGGTGGCGCACCGCTCCAAGAACCAGCTCACGGTCGTATCTTCGATGGCCAAGCAGACGGCGCGCAGTGCGCGCACCCTCAAGGGCTTTCAGGACGCTTTCCAGAAGCGTCTGTTCGGGCTTGCCCGCTCTACCGACCTGCTCATTGCAGGCGGCGCGGCGGGCGTAGAGCTGCGCGAGCTGCTCCTGGCGCAGATCGAGCCATTCCGCCCGGTAAACGAGAAGCAGCTTTCCGTCTCAGGCCCTGCGTTCCGCCTCAGCAATCAGGCTGCCCAAACCATAGGCCTGGCCGCGCATGAACTTTCCACGAATGCTTCGAAATACGGAGCCTTCGCTTCTCCCGAAGGCAAGCTCTCACTATCCTGGACCGTCGATGACGAGTATCTGACGATCAACTGGAGGGAACAGGGGCTTTCACTGCGTCGCAGGCCCACGAGGCGCGGTTTCGGGACGGAGATCATCGAGCGCATGGTGGGCGGTACGCTGGATGCCGAAATCACCCGAAATTTCCATAGCACGGGTCTCGAATGCATCTTCAAGATCCCGCTGGAGCGGGTGCGCGCGGAAAGAACCGCGGGTGTCGGCCCCTTTTAACTGGCAATTTCAGGCATAATCGCTTATATGCGCGGCATCGTGGAGGCAGACCTCCTGCGATTGAATGGCCCTTGCTGGACGACATCCCGGCTATGGGCGACGACCAACTCCTCCCATCAGAAAGGAAACACGATGTCGATTACTGCCGAGCGCAAGCAGGAACTGCTCAAGGAATACGCTACCGCTGAGGGCGATACCGGTTCTCCGGAAGTCCAGGTTGCGATCCTTACAGAGCGCATTGTGAACCTGACCGAGCACTTCAAGGACCACAAGAAGGACAACCACTCCCGTCGTGGCCTCCTGAAGCTCGTCTCGCAGCGCCGCCGTCTTCTTGACTATGTCAAGAACAAGGACGAGCAGCGCTATCGTACGCTGATCGAGCGTCTCGGTCTGCGTCGCTAAAGGATGCTGCTGGCGGCTTTCCTTCAGGAGAGCCGCCAGCGCCCCTACCTCGCTTCATGCGGGGCAACCCGCCTTGCCGGATATGGTGTCCGCCAGGGCTTGACCGGACAGGTCATGGGGCAGGATTGCCGGATGCTTGTGCCGCCAGACGGGCGGCATTTTCTTCAAGCTTCCCGTTGTCTTGCCCGTGGCTCGTTCGAAACGGAAGCAACTGGCCTGATGACCCCGCAGATGCTGCGCGGGTGCAGAAGGCATTAAGGACAAGACATGTTCGAACATCATAAAGTTGAGATCGAGTGGGCAGGCCGCCCGCTGACGCTGGAAACGGGCAAGGTTGCACGTCAGGCAGACGGTGCAGTGATCGCCACCTATGGCGAGACGGTCGTTCTGGCCACTGTCGTTTCGCAGAAGGAGCCGAAGGCTGGCTTCGACTTCTTCCCGCTGACCGTCAACTACCAGGAAAAGACCTTCGCTGCCGGCAAGATCCCTGGCGGCTATTTCAAGCGTGAGGGTCGTCCGAGCGAGAAGGAAACGCTGGTTTCCCGCCTCATCGACCGCCCGATCCGCCCGCTCTTCGTCGAAGGCTACAAGAACGACACGCAGGTTGTCGCAACCGTATTGCAGCACGATCTGGAAAATGATCCGGACGTGGTGGCCATGGTTGCCGTTTCCGCAGCGCTTACGCTTTCCGGCGTTCCCTTCATGGGTCCGATCGGTGCGGCGCGCGTCGGCTACATCAATGGCGACTATGTCATCAATCCGCATATCGACGAGATGGAAGAGACCAAGCTCGACCTCGTCGTTGCCGGTACGCAGGACGCCGTTCTCATGGTGGAATCGGAAGCTCAGGAGCTTCCCGAAGACGTCATGCTCGGTGCGGTCATGGCCGGCCACAAGGCATTCCAGCCAGTGATCGACGCCGTTATTAAGCTGGCTGAAGTTGCCGCCAAGGAGCCGCGGGAGTTCCTCCCGGCCGATCTTTCCGAGCTTGAAGGCGAGATGCTGAAGGTCGTCGAAAACGATCTGCGCGAAGCCTACAAGATCACCGACAAGCAGGACCGCTACGCAGCCGTCGACGCGGTCAAGGCAAAGGTCAAGGAAACCTTCCTCCCCGAGGGCGAGGAAGAGCAGAAGTGGTCGTCCGAGCAAATCGGCACCGTCTTCAAGGCACTGCAGGCGAAGATCGTTCGCTGGAACATTCTCGACACCGGCACGCGCATTGACGGTCGCGATCTGAAAACCGTTCGCCCGATCGTTTCGGAAGTTGGCGTCCTGCCGCGCACCCACGGTTCGGCCGTCTTCACCCGTGGTGAGACCCAGGCACTCGTGGTTGCCACGCTTGGTACGGGTGAAGATGAGCAGTTCATCGACTCGCTCACCGGCACCTACAAGGAAAGCTTCCTGCTGCACTACAACTTCCCGCCCTACTCGGTCGGTGAGACGGGCCGCATGGGTTCGCCGGGCCGCCGCGAAATCGGCCATGGCAAGCTTGCATGGCGCGCCATCCATCCGATGCTGCCGGCGGCGGACCAGTTCCCCTACACGATCCGCGTCGTCTCCGAGATCACTGAGTCCAACGGCTCGTCCTCCATGGCAACCGTCTGCGGCACCTCGCTTGCCCTGATGGATGCAGGTGTACCGCTGACCAAGCCGGTCGCCGGTATCGCCATGGGTCTCATCAAGGAAGATGACCGTTACGCTGTCCTTTCCGACATTCTCGGCGACGAGGACCACCTCGGCGACATGGACTTCAAGGTGGCCGGTACGGATGAGGGCATCACCTCGTTGCAGATGGACATCAAGATCCAGGGCATCACCGAAGAGATCATGCAGGTCGCTCTCGACCAGGCCAAAGGCGGTCGTCTGCACATCCTCGACGAGATGTCCAAGGCCATTTCGGAAAGCCGTGGCGAGCTCGGAGAGTTCGCTCCGCGCATCGAGGTCATGCAGATCCCGACCGACAAGATCCGCGACGTGATCGGCACCGGCGGCAAGGTGATCCGCGAGATCGTCGAAAAGACCGGCGCCAAGATCAATATCGAGGATGACGGCACGGTGAAGATCGCTTCTTCCAACGGCAAGGAAATCGAAGCCGCGAAGAAGTGGATCCATTCCATCACAGCTGAGCCGGAAGTCGGCGAGATCTACGAAGGCACGGTCGTGAAGACCGCCGACTTCGGTGCATTCGTCAACTTCTTCGGTCCCCGCGATGGTCTGGTGCACATCTCCCAGCTCGCTCCCGAGCGCGTGCAGAAGACCACCGACGTCGTGAAGGAAGGCCAGAAGGTCTATGTCAAGCTCATGGGCTTCGACGAGCGCGGCAAGGTTCGCCTCTCCATGAAGGTCGTAGACCAGGAGACCGGCAAGGAACTCGAGAAAGAGAAGAAGGAAAACAAGGAAGACGCCGAAGGCTGATCCTTTCCTTCTGACCGAAGATCACGGGCGTGGCCAAGGCTGCGCCCGTTTTCGTATCCGATCCATTCTCTACGCTGCGGTGCCTTGCACCGCACCGCCCTTTCGAGGAAAGCCTCATGAGCGATACACCGCTGCCCACCCTTCACTTCCCCTTCGAACGCGACCTTCTGGACGCGCCGGAAGGACGGGTTCTGGTGCTGGGCGCACGGCAGGATTTTCGGCTGCCGGAGGGCTTTTCCGAAGCGCTAGTGGTTCAGGGGTTCCGGCCGGACTTCATCGCACTGGAGCGAGGCGGTTTTGATGTGCGCCCGCTGCCGGAGGGTGAAGACTATCCTTCAGCCCTCATCCTGCTTGGCCGCCACCGCGCCGAAAACGAGCAAATGCTGGCACAGGCTTTGCTGCGCGTGAAGGCCGACGGCCTGATCGTCGCGGCAGGCACGAAAAAGGATGGAGCGGCCAGCATGCGCAAGCGCGTGGAAGGGTTGCTGCCGATCGATGATCACGCATCAAAATTTCATGGCGTGGTTTTCTGGCTGCGCCGCCCGGTCGAGATTTCATCCGAGCTTCTCGACCAGTTCACACCGGCAGAGGAAGCAGCCGACTTCTTCACGGCTGCGGGCGGGTTTTCCGATGATGGGGTGGATCAGGCCTCAGCCCTGCTTGCGGATCACCTGCCGGAAGACATCAAGGGGCCGACCGCCGATTTCGCTGCCGGTTGGGGCTATCTCTCCACGCGCCTTGCCGCGAGGCATCCCGAAATTGCCATCGACCTATATGAGGCGCATCACGCTTCCCTGGAGGCTGCACGTCAAAACATGGAGCGGCATGCACCGCAGACCCAGGCGCGGTTCTTTTGGCACGACCTCGTGCAGGAGCCGGTCGAGGAGCGTTACAATTTCATCATGATGAACCCGCCCTTCCACTCCGGCAGCAAGGCCGTGCCGGACCTTGGCATCAACATGATCGAGGCTGCAGCCAAGGCGCTCAAGAGCGGAGGCCGCCTCTACCTCGTGGCCAATCGTCCCCTGCCCTATGAGGACGCGCTCCAGCGGCTGTTCCGCCAGTCGGGCGAGACCACCCGAGACAACAGTTTCAAGGTGCTCTGGGGCCGCAAATGAAAAAGCCCCGCAACCGGTGCGGGGCTTGATCATTCTCGGATGAGGCGGCGTGTCAGTCGCCAGCCTTTTCCTTCTCTTCGGCAATCTCGCCGGACTGTTTCAGCTCGTCCAGAACCGGCATGGAAACGATGTTGTAGCCGGAGTCCACATAGTGGATTTCGCCGGTTACGCCGGAGGACAGGTCTGACAGAAGGTAAAGCGCCGAGCCGCCGATCTCGTCGATATCCACCGTGCGGCGCAGCGGCGAATTGCGCTGCTGGTAGGTAAACATGTGACGCGCATCGGCAATACCTGCACCGGCAAGCGTGCGCACCGGACCAGCTGAGATGGCATTCACGCGTATATTGCGCGGACCGTAATCGTTGGCGAGATAGCGCACACTGGCTTCAAGCCCTGCCTTGGCAACACCCATGACATTGTAGTTCGGCATGACACGGACCGAACCGGCATAGGTAAGCGTCAGCAGGCTGCCGCCGTCATTCATCATGGCCGCGGCATGGCGTGAGACTTCCGTGAAGGAATAGCAGGAAATCACCATGGTGCGGATGAAGTTTTCCCGCGTGGTGTCCGCGTAAAGACCCTTCAGTTCGTTGCGGTCGGAGAAGCCGATCGCGTGAACGAGGAAGTCGAGCGAGCCCCATTCTTCCTTCAATGTCGAGAACACATTCTCGATGGAGGCGCTGTCTTCCACGTCGCAGGGCAACAGCAGCTTCGATCCTGCCTTTTCTGCCAGGGGCTTCACGCGGCGCCCAAATGCCTCACCCTGATAGGTGAAGGCGAGTTCGGCGCCGTGCTCGGCCAATTTCCTTGCGATACCCCAGGCGATGGAATGGTCATTGGCGACCCCCATGATGAGGCCGCGCTTTCCCTTCATGAAACCTTCCATCGAGCGTCAGTCCTTGTAACGCTGGAAGACCAGCGTGGCATTGGTGCCGCCAAAACCGAAGGAGTTGGACAGGACCGTGTCGATCTTGGCGTTGTCGATACGCTCGCGCACGACCGGCATGCCCTCGAATTCCGGATCATAGTTCTGGATATGGGCACTCTCGCCGATAAAGCCGGCCTGCATCATCAGAAGCGAATAAATCGACTCCTGCACGCCTGCCGCACCCAGCGAGTGGCCGGTGAGCGATTTGGTGGAAGCGATATGCGGCATCTTCTCGCCGAAGACTTCACGGATCGCGCCCATTTCCTTCGAATCGCCAACCGGCGTCGAGGTGCCGTGGGTGTTGATGTAGTCCACATCGCCCTTCACGGTGGACAGCGCCTGCTTCATGCAGCGTACAGCGCCTTCACCCGACGGTGCGACCATGTCGAAGCCGTCGGAGGTTGCGCCATAACCCACCACCTCGGCATAGATCTTCGCGCCGCGCGCCTTGGCGCGCTCAAGCTCTTCGAGCACCACAACGCCCGCACCACCGGCGATGACGAACCCGTCGCGGTCGACGTCATAGGCACGTGAGGCGACTGCCGGTGTGTCGTTGAACTTGGAGGACATGGCGCCCATGGCGTCGAACAGGTTCGACATGGTCCAGTCGAGATCCTCGTGGCCACCGGCAAACATCACGTCCTGCTTGCCCATCTGGATCAGCTCGGCAGCATTGCCGATGCAATGCGCAGAGGTCGAGCATGCCGACGAGATCGAGTAGTTCACGCCGTGGATCTTGAACCAGGTCGCAAGCGTCGCCGAAGCTGTCGAGGACATGGCTTTCGGCACGGCGAACGGCCCGATGCGCTTGGGCGAACCCTTTTCGCGCACGATATCGGCAGCATCCACGATCTGGCGCGTGGAGGGTCCGCCAGAGCCCATCACGATGCCCGTGCGCTCATTGGTGATGTCGTTCTGCTCGAGGCCGGAATCCTTGATCGCCTGCTCCATGGCGACGTGGTTCCAGGCACCGCCCTTGGACAGGAAGCGCATGGCGCGGCGGTCGACGACTTCGCTCGGGTCCAGTGTGGGTGCGCCCCACACCTGGCAGCGGAAGCCGTGCTCGGCGAAATCTTCCGAAAAGGTGATGCCGGACTTGGCATCACGCAGCGACTGCGTCACTTCCTCGGCATTGTTGCCGATGGAGGACACGACACCGAGACCGGTGACAACGACACGTCTCATGTAAATCTCCTTGTGCGGCGCGAAACGGTTGAGGCCTGCGGATCAGGCCTTTTCCTGCTTCGACAGACCAACCTTCAGGTCACTGGCGCGGTGGATGATCTCGCCATCGACCTTGAGCCAGCCATCGGCGATACCAAGCACGAGGCGGCCGCGCATGACGCGCTTGAAGTCGACGCCATATTCGACAAGCTTGTTTTCCGGCGTAACCATGCCCTTGAACTTCACGTCACCGGTGGAGATGGCCATGCCCTTGCCGGGCTCACCCAGCCAGCCAAGGAAGAAGCCCGTCAGCTGCCACATGGCATCAAGACCGAGGCAGCCCGGCATGATCGGATTGCCGGGGAAATGACAGGGGAAGAACCAGAGATCAGGCTTCAGGTCGAGCTCGGCACGCACGCAACCCTTGCCGAATTCGCCACCGGTTTCGCTGATCTGCGTGATGCGGTCGAACATCAGCATGGGCGGGGCGGGAAGCTGTGCATTGCCCGGTCCGAACAACTCACCGCGGCTGCAGGCAAGGAGTTCTTCGTAATTGTAGCTGGATTTCTGTTCTGCCATTGATCCCATCTCGTTACGGCCCGGTTATCGCTCCGGGCGTTTTCAATGTCGGGAATCCTCTATCACAGTCTCTTTTGGAGAGGAAACCGTCGCTGGAGCCTATATAGAGCCCTTTTTTGCATTCGCTGCATCCAAGTTGCGCTATTGATCGGAAGCATTGCGCGGAATATATGTGGTGCAGAAAAAAGGCGTGAAAGCGGTCGTCGTCCAAGACGAGACAGCTAGAAAGCAAAAGGTTTTCTTTGGTCGCTCAAAGTATTGCATATTCCGGCAGCACGGCAGAAGCACGGGTGCGCCAGGCTGGCCTGCGCCCTACGCGTCAACGCGTGGCGCTTGCGGAACTGCTGTTTGCCGATGGTGATCGCCACATCTCCGCCGAGGAACTTCACGAGGAAGCACAGCGTGCGGATGTGCGCGTGTCGCTGGCCACCGTCTACAACACGCTGCACCAGTTCACCGAGGCAGGCATGCTGCGCATCCTGCCGGTGGAAGGGTCAAAGACCTATTTCGACACCAACACCTCCGACCATCACCATTTCTTCGTGGAGGGGGAAAACCGGCTGGTCGATATCGACGAAGGTCCGGTCGCGGTGAGCAACCTGCCCTGCCCGCCCGACGGCATGGAAATCTCCCATGTCGACATCATGGTCAGGCTGCGCCCGAAGAAGCGCTGAGTGCAGTGAAGCAGACAACCATGGAAAAGCCCGGTCCAACGCCGGGCTTCTTGGTTTCCAAGGCCTAGTCTTCTATCGCCTCACCGGGGTAAACACCCCAGATGGAAGCCTGGCGCATCCAGCCCTTGTGGCCGTCGAAGCGCATGCGGCACCATGTGCCGTTGCACAGTTCCACCTCGCCGATGGCACCCGGTTCGATCTGCGCCAAGGTGCGCGCACCTTCCTGCGGATCGGCGAACAATGGCAGATCGGCCTGCTTGCCCTTGAACCAGGGAGCCGCGATCGCGGTGCGTTTGCCCGAAAGCAGCGCCTGGTTGATCCAGCCTTCCGCACCCTCAGCATCGCGCACGCGCCGCCAGTTGTCATATTCCTGAACGATCTCCATCGGCAGGCCGGACTTCACATACATCCAGTCCACCGAATAGTTGCGCCCCGGACCCACGCGCATATTCACGCGGCTCGATTTCAGCGAAACGAATCGCGGCAGCGGTAGACCGCTGGGGCCAAGTTTCACCGCTGAAGTCGTTTCGTTGGATACCTGAGCGTGAGCGGGAGCGGTGATCAGCAACGCTAGTCCCACCGCAACCAGCGAAAGACGAGAAAGCCCCATAAGCGGCATCTGACACTCCTTAACCCCGATACTGAGCTGCGAATGCGTCGGCCGTGACGCCCTGCAGCTTTACGCACCGACGACCACCTGCTTTTTCTTTGTCTTCGCGCACCCTGCTTGGTAGACATCAAGGCGCTTGGCGGACCAGGCGGTGACGGCAAGGTATGAAGTGTCGCCGATCTTGGTTAAAGAGGTCTCAACAGACGCGTTTCGAGGTATTCATGGCAGGCAGCAAGAAGCCCCTTGTCGTCATCACCCGCAAATTGCCCGATCAGGTGGAAACGCGGATGCGTGAGCTGTTCGATGCACGGCTCAATCTCGAAGACCGTCCCATGACCCAGCCGGAGCTGGTGGCCGCGATCCGCGAGGCGGATGTGCTGGTGCCGACCATCACCGATCGCATCGACGCAGCGCTCATCGAGCAGGCGGGCGAAAATCTGCGCCTCATCGCCAATTACGGCAATGGCGTCGACAATATCGATGTTGCCGCGGCGGCTGCTAAAGGCATCACCGTCACCAATACGCCGAATGTCCTGAACGAGGACACCGCAGACATGACCATGGCGCTGATGCTGGCCGTGCCGCGTCGCCTGACGGAAGGCGCCGCAATTCTCACCGATGATGGCAAATGGGCCGGCTGGTCTCCGACCTGGATGCTGGGACGCCGCATCTGGGGCAAGCGGCTTGGCATAGTGGGCATGGGCCGCATCGGCACCGCCGTTGCCCGCCGCGCGAAAGCTTTCGGCCTGTCCATCCACTATCACAACCGCCACCGCGTGGCGCCGATGATCGAGGACGAGCTTGAGGCGACCTATTGGGACAGCCTCGACCAGATGCTTGCGCGGATGGACATCATTTCAGTCAATTGTCCCTCGACACCGGCAACCTTCCACCTGCTGTCAGCACGCAGGCTTGCGCTTCTCCAGCCCAACGCCTTCATCGTGAACACCGCACGCGGGGATATCGTCGATGAAGACGCGCTGATCGCGATGCTGGAAGAGGGCAAGCTCGCCGGTGCCGGTCTCGACGTGTTCGAGCACGAGCCTGCCGTCAACAAGAAGCTCGTGAAGCTTGCAGCGCAGGGCAAGGTTGTCATTCTTCCTCACATGGGCTCGGCCACGATCGAAGGCCGCATCGATATGGGCGAGAAGGTCATCATCAATATCCGCACCCTGTTCGACGGACACCGCCCACCCGATCGCGTGATCCCGCGCAAGGTCTGAGCGCAATCACTGCGCAGAAGAATAGCTGATCGTCTCGAAACGTGCGGCAAGCGCGTCATATAGGAGCAGCCGCCCGATCAGCGGCTCACCGATGCCGGTCACGAGCTTGATGACTTCCATGGCCTGCAGCGAGCCCATGACACCGGTCAACGCGCCCACGATGCCCGCTTCCGCGCAACTTGGCACGGTGCCTGCCGGTGGCGGTTCGGGAAACAGGTCGCGATAGGAGGGCCGCTGTCTGCCCGTCTCGTCCTTTTCGTAGGGCTTCAACACCGTCAGGGAACCATCGAACCGACCGACAGCACTTGTCACGAGCGGCCTTTTTTCCGCAGCGCATGTATCGGCGAGGAGGTAGCGCGTGTGGAAATTGTCGGAACCATCGACCACTACATCGTATCCACGCACCAGATCAGCCACATTGACATCGCCAAGCCGCAGATCGTGGGCGATAAGGCTGACATGCGGGTTGAGCCGTGCAACAGCCCTGGCCGCACTTTCCACCTTCTTCTCACCCACGGCAGCAGTGTCGTGCAGGACCTGTCGTTGAAGATTTGAGAGTGAAACCACGTCGTCATCGACAACGCCGATCGTGCCCAGGCCGGCAGCGGCAAGATACATGATCACCGGCGCACCAAGGCCGCCGGCACCCAGCACCAGAACCCGCGCGCGCTTCATCTTCTGCTGCCCTGCCCCGCCGATTTCCGGCAGAACGATATGGCGCGCGTAGCGCTCCAGTTCTTGCGGGCTCAGGGTAGCATTGCTGCTTTCGCTCATGAGCGGTCCTCCGTCACGCTGCCGCCTGCAACTTTCAGGAACATTGCCTTGCCTGCCAGACTGTCGAACAGGCTCTCTTCCGTCCCCGTCATGAATGCCTGACAGTTGATCTCGTCAAGGATCGCAAAAAGTGCGGCTCTACGATCGGCGTCGAAATGCGCGGAGATCTCGTCCAGCAACAATATGGGCGCCGTGCCCGACATTTCGGCGATGAGGCGTGCATGGGCCAGGACAAGTCCCAGAAGCAGCGCCTTCTGCTCGCCGGTCGAACAGCGCTCGGCAGGCATGTCTTTCGGCTCGTGGCGCACCAGAAGCTCCGTGCGATGCGGCCCTTCCAATGTTCTTCCAGCCGCGCGGTCGCGCCAGCGGCCCTCTGCAAGGCGCGCGCGGAAATCCTCCTCCACATCAACAGCCGGTCGTTCACCGATCTGCGCATCCACCGGCCCTTCAAGCGCCAGAAGCGCCTTGGGAAAGGCGCCATCGGCGGGCAGGCGCGCTATCATGGCCGTGAGCAGGCGGATCATTTCGGCGCGGGCAGCTGCGATCGCGACCCCCGTTTCCGCCATCTGCGTCTCGATTGCCGCGAACCAGGCGTCATCGCGAACCTCGTCTGCCAGCAGGCGGTTGCGCTGACGCATGGCCTTCTCATAATCGAGCGTGCGCCGGCCATGGGTGGGGTCGATTGCCAGAACGAGGCGATCGAGAAAACGCCTGCGATCAGCAGCAGGGCCGGTGAACAGCGTGTCCATGGCGGGTGTCACCCACAGGACGCGCAGATATTCCAGCAGCACATCCGCATTGCGCGAAGGCTCGCCATTGATGCGCACACGCCGCCCGCTTTCGCCTTCGCCTGCACCCAAAGTACCCGTACCGATGGCACACCCGTCGAAGGGCCCGTGAAGCGTTGCATGGACTGCGAATCCGCTGGCAGCGCCAACGCGTGCCACCTCTTCAAGGGTAGCACGGCGCAATCCTCTGCCCGGAGAGAGAAAGGACACCGCTTCCAGAAGGTTGGTCTTGCCGGCGCCGTTCTGCCCCGTCAGCACGACAGGACCAGGCCGGAGCGCCAGCGACAGCGACTGGTAGTTTCTGAAGTCGGTCAGCGCCAGGCGGGAGAGATGAACCTGCTCTGGCCGCCTCGCCTGCTGATCCTGCGCGGGCCTGTCCGTCACACCCGCATCGGCATCAGGACGTAGAGCGTCGCGGTGTCGGACGTGTCCTGAATGATCGTCGGCGAACCGGCATCCGCCAGCAGGAACTTTGCATCGGAGCCGGACAGCTGGCCTGCGACATCGAGCAGGTAGCGCGCATTGAAACCGATCTCGATCGGGTCGGATTCGTAGCCTGCGGGAATTTCTTCCGTTGCGCTGCCAGAATCGGGATTGTTGACGGTGAGTGTCACCTGTCCTTCGGCGATCGAGAGCTTCACCGCACGGCCACGTTCGGAGGAAACCGTCGAGACGCGGTCCACTGCTGCCGAGAAGCTCTGGCGGTCGATGACCAGTTCCTTGTCGTTGCCGGTCGGGATCACGCGCTGGTAGTCGGGGAAAGTGCCGTCGATCAGCTTCGAGGTCAAAATGATCGCGCCGATGGTGAAGCGGATCTTGGTGTCGGAAAGCTCGACCGTGACAGCAATGTCGGGATCATCGACAAGCTTCTGCAGCTCACCCACGGTCTTGCGCGGGATGATGATGCCGGGCATGCCCTCGCAGCCGGCTGGCGCCTCGATCTCCGCCCTTGCGAGACGGTGTCCATCGGTAGCCACGGACCGAAGCTTGAGCTTTCCGTCCACTTCCACGGCGTGGAAGTAGATGCCGTTGAGATAGTACCGGGTCTCTTCGGTCGAGATCGCGAACTGCGTCTTGTCGATCAGATCGCGAAGATCCGACGATTCCATGCGGAACATGTGCGAGAAACCGCTGGCTGCAAGCTCGGGGAAATCGGCCTTGGGCAGGCATTGCAGGCGGAAAGAGGAGCGACCGGCAGCAACCGCCATCGCGTTTCCGCTCTCGTCGAGCTTGAGCATGACTTCCGAGCCATCGGGCAACTTGCGCACGATGTCATGCAGCAGATGCGCGGGAACCGTCGTGGCGCCGCCCTGCTCGACATTGGCGGCAGTGGCTTCCGTCACTGACAGGTCCAGATCGGTCGCCTTGAGTTCAAGGCTCTGCCCCTCGGCGGACAGCAGCACATTGGACAGGATCGGGATCGTGTTGCGCCGCTCGACCACGCGATAGACGTGGCTCAGGGATTTCAGAAGATTAGAGCGTTCCAGAATTACGCGCATGACCAGTCAATCTCGCCCTGTGAAAAATGCTCGGCCGGGCCGGAACGGCCCGCTTGCAGCGCACCGGACGGCACGCCGAATTTCGCTGCAAACTGACAGGAAATAAGAACGAAAGGCAAGCCCGCGCAAGTCGCGCAGGCTTCTGCCGCTTCGTTTCTGGGGAAAAGCCGGGGTGCCGTTTCAGCACCTCGGCTTGAAGCGTCAGGCCTGATCGCTGATCAGACGCTTCAGAAGCTCTATTTCCTGTGCCAGCTGTCCGTCGTCGCTCGACAGCCCCTCGATCTTGCGCACGGCGTGGAGCACCGTGGTGTGATCGCGTCCACCGAAGCGCCGGCCGATCTCCGGCAGCGAGCGCGGGGTGAGCACCTTGGACAGATACATGGCCACCTGGCGCGGCTTGACGATAGTGCGGGTGCGGCGGTTCGACAGAAGCTCCGTCTTCGACACATTGTAGTGACGTGCCACGATCCGCTGGATGTCCTCGATGCGCACGCGCTTGGGCTCACCTGCGCGGCAGACAGGCCCGAGGATCTCGTCGATGCGCTCAAGCGTGATCTGCGGCTCGAAGGAATGACGGAAGACCAGCTGGTTGAATGCACCCTCGAGTTCACGTCCGCTGCCGGTGACGGTGCGCGCCACGTGTTCGAGAACCTCGTCGGGAATATCCAGCGAATTGTCTTCGGTCTTCGCCGCGGCGAGTCGCTGCTTGAGCATGGCCAGGCGCAGCTCGTAGTCAGGTGCCGCGATTTCCAGAGACACACCGCCATTCAGCCGCGACTTCACGCGTGGCTCGAGCGATTCCAGCTCGGAAGCCGGACGGTCGGCAGCAACCACGACCTGCTTGGCGCTGTCGAGCAGCATGTTCAAGAGGTGGCAGAACTCGTTCTGGATCGACTTGCCCTGCAGGAACTGCATGTCGTCGATGATCAGAAGATCGATGTCGCGCAGCTGCTCCTTCAGGGTCAGCGCATTGTTGTCGCGGATCGCGGTCGCAAAGCGCCACATGAAATATTCCGCCGTCAGATAGACGACGCGAGCCTGCGGGCGACGCTCCAGCGAGGCAGCGGCAATGGCCTGCAGGATGTGGGTTTTGCCCAGGCCGACCGAGGCATGCAGGAAGAGCGGGTTGAAGCGCGCTGCAGCGGATGCGGATTCTGCGACAGTTCGCGCAGCGGCACAGGCAACGCGGTTGGACCCGCCTTCGATGAAGGATTCAAAAGTGTAGCGGCTGTCGAGGGGCGAGCCGAAGATGTTCGGGCGTGCAGACTGCTCCGCACGCGCAACCGGCGCTGCAGGGGCGCGATCGGTGCGGGTGTTGGGCAGGTTGTTCGCGCCAAGAGCCGTCTGCGGCTGTGACATCACCTTGCGGGTCGTTGCCTGCTTGGCGTCGCTGCGGGGTGCGGTGTGGCGGGTAGCCGTGCGCACCACGACCTCCACCTTGAGCACGGACTTGTCTTCACGCTGCCAAAGCTCGGTGATCAGGTCGAGATAGTGACCATTGATCCAGGAGCGCAGAAATGCCGTGGGAACCGAGATGCGCACGAGACCCTTCGAGGCCTCCGCCACCTTCATGCGACCGAACCAGCTCGAATAGACTTCAGTGCCCAGACGCGCCTTGAGCTGCGCCCTCACACGCTCGAAGACTGCTTCTGCATCTGCCGCCCCGTTCATTCCGTCGCCCTGCTTTTCTGCCTTGTTATAAGAGAACCCGCCCTCAGTCTCTCTTTCAGCGCCGCTTTGCATCCCTGTATCCCTGCTTCTTATAAAAGTCCTGAGATGGCTTTTCGCCAATCATCCCCGTGATCATGCCGCGAACGGCATCACCCAAATCGTCTCATTCCTCGCATCGTCAACCTCTATTCCCCTGCCGTCAGGCACGCAGAAGCTGCTTCCGGCGTCAACCAGAACGCGAATTTCCTCATTTTCAAAGCGTACCTATACGACCCCAACCCACATTCGTGAGCGCAAAACTTCTCCGTTGCGTGACCATATGACCACGCCACAACCCTCGCCTTTTTCTGGCTGTTTTTTCAGGCCACGGGCCTGCGCTCTCGATGAACAGACATTACCGAAAACCCTGTGGAAAGGGCAAGTATGTGGCTAACGCTTTTTTGGCTGAATCTTCTCATTGCGCGGCTCGTGAAATGCAACTTTTAGGCGCTTAGCACCAATAACCCTTTTGGATTCAAGGCCCTTTTCAAATCGTGACCTTCAGACAGCCAATCTGCAAAAAAATCTTAAAAAAGAGGCTTGACTCTGAGGGAGGTCACAGAGCGGTGCATGACTGTGCATCGGCTGTGGATAAACCTTAGCAAGCTTCTGTTATTGCTGTCTTATTTGGAATGAAGACGTTTTCGAAAGTGAGTCTTTAAGACAAGGTTCCTAGAGACTCGGATTAATATGCCAACAAAACAAACACCGAAAGCGCCGTCACGCCTGGAGCGTGGCGACGGGCAACTGGTTGAAGGCAAAGAAAAACCCGGCACCAGGCCGGGCTATTCGTCACACTTGAACACCAATCAGGCGTTCAGAGCCTTTACACGCTGTGCGAGTCGGGAAACCTTCCGCGAAGCGGTGTTCTTGTGCAGAACGCCCTTGGTAGCAGCGCGCATCAGCTCCGGCTGTGCAGCCTTGAAAGCTTCCTGTGCAGCCGTCTTGTCACCAGCGACCAGCGCTTCCTCGACCTTGCGCACGAAGGTGCGCACGCGCGAGCGACGGTTCTTGTTAACCGCAGTACGGCGGGCAATCTTGCGAACCGCCTTCTTGGCCGAAGTCGTATTGGCCATTAGGACCTCTCTCGTTCATCTGTCGCAACCGATCGGTGTCTCACCAGTCAGGTCGCATTATCGGGAAAACAAAAAGGGCAGCCAGCGGCCACCTCAGTCGGGCGGCTTATAGTTCACTCCCGACTGCGCGTCAACGATTGTCTTACCGGTTCTTGAATTGAGCCGTTCGCTTTTCGCTGAAAGCGGCCATGCCCTCTTTCTGATCATCCAGCGCGAACATGGCATGAAAGACCCGTCGCTCGAAGCGCACGCCTTCGGAGAGCGTCGTTTCATAGGCGCGGTTGACCGCTTCCTTGGTCATCATCACGGCCGGCATGGAGAATTCGGCAATCTTGCCGGCGACTTTCAAGGCCTCCTCCAGCAGTTCGCCCGCTGGCACGATGCGCGAGACGAGGCCACTTCTCTCTGCCTCTTCGGCATCCATCATGCGGCCGGTCAGGCACATTTCCATGGCCTTGGACTTCCCCACGAAGCGGGTGAGACGCTGCGAGCCACCCATACCGGGCATGACGCCGATCGTGATTTCGGGCTGGCCGAAGCGGGCATTGTCGGCCGCGATGATGAAGTCGCACATCATGGCCAGTTCACATCCGCCGCCCAGGGCGTAGCCGGCAACCGCAGCAATAATCGGCTTGCGCACACGTGTCAGTGCATCCCAGTCGGAGAACATGTCCTCCATATAGGTCTCGATATAGGTCTTAGGCTGCATCTCCTTGATGTCAGCGCCCGCCGCGAACGCCTTCTCGGAACCGGTGATGACGATAGCGCCGATCTTGGCATTTTCATCGAAGGCCTTCGCAGCGCGGACGATCTCGTCCTGCACCTGTGCATTGAGCGCATTCAGCGCTTTTGGCCGGTCGAGGGTAATCAGACCAACGCGGCCGCGGGTCTCTACCAGGATCGTTTCATATGCCATGGAAGTCCTCTCTCATTGCTGCGCTCATGGTTAGCTAACGCTGGCAGGACGGGCAATAGAAAGTGGAGCGGCCGTTCTGCACAACCCGTTTGACTGTGCCGTCGCAGGCTTCCCGCGGGCAGGCAACATTCTCACGGTCATAGACACGGAAGTTGTGTTGGAAATAGCCCAACGACCCGTCCGTTTGGGCATGGTCCCGCAAGGTCGAGCCGCCTGAGGCAATGGCTTCGGCGATCACCTCACCTATCGCAGCCGCCAACCGCTCGGCGCGCGGCGTGGGCTTACCTGCCTTAGTGACCAGTGTCTCCGCCTTGCGCCGTGGTGACAGGCCGGCCCGCCAGAGTGCCTCGCATACATAGATATTTCCAAGACCTGCGATCAGACGCTGGTTCATCAGGGCCGCTTTCAGTGTTGTTGTTCGCTGCGCGAACATGGTTGCCAATGCTTGGGCCGACAGCGCATTGCCCGTGGGCTCAAGCCCGAGATGGACAAGCAATGGATGTTCGCTGAGCTCCGCTTCATCTGCAGTCAATATGAAACCGAACCGGCGTGGATCATTGTAGACAACCCGCAACGGCGCGCCGTCAAAAGAACGCAGATGGAAGATCACATGGTCGTGTTTCTCATCGCGCGAGCGAACCATATGGAAGTCGCCCGGCACATGATCATCGTCGGCATACTGGACGCGGAAGGAGCCGGACATGCCCAGATGACAGATCAGAACCTGCCCGTTCTCCAGATGGATCAGCAGATATTTAGCGCGTCTGGAAAGAGCCGAGATCTTCTGGCCTGCAACCGAGTCCGCAAGGCCCGGCGGAAAGGGAAATCTCAAGTCAGGTCGCCGAAGCTCCAACCGCTCAAGGTGCGCATCCTGCATGGCAGGCTCCAGTCCTCGTCGGACCGTCTCAACCTCGGGAAGCTCAGGCATCTGGCGACTTCAGAAAGGATCGACCATGGCGGCCTGGGGCGAGCCCAAGATGTTCGGCCAGCGTTTCGCCAATATCGGAAAAGCTGGCGCGCATCCCGCGGGAACCCGGCGTGATATTCGGACCGACACCCAGGACAGGCACCTGCTCGCGCGTATGGTCGCTGCCCCGCCATGTAGGGTCACAACCGTGGTCGGCAGTCAGTAAGAGAAGATCGCCGCCCCGCAGCAGTTCAATTGCCTCCGGCAGGCGCCGATCAAATGCCTCGAGCGCTGCCGCATATCCCGCAACATCGCGCCTGTGCCCATAAAGCGAGTCGAAGTCGACGAAATTGGCAAACACGAGATCGCCGTCTCCAGCGTCTTTCATGGCTTGCAGGCTTGCATCGAAAAGCGCGTCGTTCCCCGACGCCTTGTAGAGCCTTCCCACACCCTGATGCGCGAATATGTCGCCAATCTTGCCGACCGCGCGTACCGTTCCCCCGGCATCGGTGACACGGTCCAGCAGTGTTGGCTCAGGCGGAGGCACGGAATAATCGCGCCGGTTGCCGGTCCGCTCGAAACGTTCGGCATTTTCACCGGTAAATGGTCGCGCAATCACGCGGCCGATCTTGTAGGGGTCAACCAATTCGCGCACGAGCTCGCACAGCGCGTAGAGCCGCTCGAGCCCGAAATGCTGTTCATGAGCTGCAATCTGATAAACGGAATCGGCTGAGGTGTAGCAGATCGGCTTTCCGGTGCGGACATGCTCCTCTCCCAGACGCGCTATGATTTCCGTTCCTGATGCGTGGCAGTCGCCCAGAATGCCCGGGAGTTTCCCCTGCTCGATCACCGCCTGCGTCAGCTCCTGAGGAAAAGTCGGGCTGGTATCGGGGAAATAACCCCATTCGAACGGCACCGGCACGCCGGCTATCTCCCAATGGCCGGAGGGTGTGTCCTTCCCGTTCGAGACTTCCTGTGCCGATGCATAGAGGCCAGCCGCACTTTCCGTATCCATCTTGATCCTGCCGGCTGCGATCTGTGCCGCAGCTTCAAGCCCCAGTTTGCCGAGATTCGGGAGATGGAGCGGCCCCTCGCGCAAACCTTCGCGGTCGGCCTTCCCTGCAGCGCAGGCAGCAGCGATATGACCATAGGTGTTCGCACCCTCGTCTCCGAACTGCACGGCATCGGGCGCATGGCCGACACCGAAGGAATCAAGAACGAAGAGGAAAGCGCGCGCCATGGCAAAGTTTCCGGAAACGAGGGTCGAGTTCGAACCCCTAAGTAGGCAGTGGCGGGAGACTTGGCAAACCACTTTGAAGCGCGACATGCTGCCTGTTGCACTCGAGATGATTAAGCCACCATAAAGTGTGGCCTCGATAAGATGATTTCGATGTCGACAGGAGCTTTTGAACTTGAAGCCACATTTTGCCTGCTCTCTGGCTGCTCTGGGCGCCTGCCTGGTCGTCGCGACGGGAGCCACTTCCGAACCGAAAAGCGATAACTGGCGTGAGGAGCTTTCAACCTTTCGGGTAGGGCTGGTGGAGGAGCATCCTCTGGCACAGGACCCGAACGCGATCGCGCGGGTCGAAAAGGCCTATTCCGACGCTTTGGGGCTGGAGGCCCGGATCTACGTCGCGCCCGACTACCAGCGCCTGATGCAGGCGCAGGCTGACGGCCGGGTGCTCTATGGCATCTACTCTGCCACCGCCTATGCGAAGGCAAGCCTCTTTTGCAATTGCGTGAAGGCATTCGTGGCGCCTCGCAGCGTGGACGGAGCCTCAGGCATCAGGAGCGTGCTCATCTTTCGAAAACCCGCTCCCGAAAGCATGGACGACATTGACGATTTCAGGATCGGCATCGGGCCGACAGACAACCTGACGGCCAATCTCCTCCCCATACGAAACATCGCTCCCGACGGGCTGCCGCTCTCGGGTGAGGAATCCTTCCTTACCAAGGCCGGCAGCGCCAGCGAACTTGAGCGCCTCTTCCTCAAGAAGGAGGTGGACGGGGTGTTCGGCTGGACGAGCGCAGGCGATGAAGAGCTAGCAGACGGGACCTTCAGCAGATTGCTTGAGCAGGGCACGACTGCGGATGAAAGCGAGATCATCTGGCAGTCCGAGACCATCCCGTTCGGGCCGCATGCCATGCGCAGCGACCTGCCGGAAGAGCTGTTCGATCTGGCGCAGGCTTTTCTGACGAAGTTGAAGGACGATGATATCGAGCTCTATGAGCTTCTCGAGCCCCTACGTCAGGGCGGGTTCAGCGAAGTGTCCCATGAGGACTACCGTCCGGTCATCGATGTGTTGGAGCGGTGAGGATGACGATCAGCAATCGCCGCAGGGCACTTCCGTGGACATGCGCGGGCGGAGATAGTAGCGCTCGCTCATATTGATGCTGTCAAAGGCGGCAACCAGACCGGTTGCTTTCTTGCCACTCGCCGACCAGGTGATGACCGGGGCATAATCAAGCGATGACTGGGCGCGGATCAGAAAGTTCCCCGGCACCATGAGAGCCTCCGGGATTTCGACCCTTGTACCCTTGTTCGGACCCTTGCCGAAGTTTCCATCCTTCATTCGACGCGACCAATCAACGAGAGCCTTGGGTGTCTTCTCATCGGTGATCTCGATCTGGATCACCTCGATCTCGATGTTCGAGCGACTATAAGGCTGGAGGATGGATTCCCCTATCTTCATGATCGCGTCTAGATCATTTCGGGTTACCGAATTGCTCTGGGTTACAAGGTCCGCCACCTGGCTCGCGACGCGACCAACCTTCTTGTTGGCGTCGATTGCCTGCGAGAATTCCATCGTCAAAAAATAGAGCGCCAGCATGACGGGCATGATGAAGGCGAACTCGATTGCCGCCACTCCGGCCGTTTCGCGACGAAAGCGCGATACGAGCCTGCGAAAAGCGCCGCAAGTTTCGCCTATGGCATTGAGCATCAACATCATTTCCTACTCCCGCCCCTGCCGGCCTAATTGAAAGGCTCGTTTCGCCAGGTATTGCTGGCGAACAACAGCGTCTTGCCATCAGGCAGGTTGGATACGCGCTTGCGCATGATGTCGGTAACCACCGGCCACCGATAGAAGACGCGAAGCATGTTTGGCGAAAGCGGACCTCCCGGATTTACATCGAAATCCGTCGTGTCGAGATCTCCGTTGGGGGTCCACTTGATCTTTTCTTTGGCTGCGGCTTCAAAGCTTGAATATTGCCTCAAATCGACTTCGAGACCCGGACATCCGGCGGAGACCAACAGTGAGATGCGATCGCAGATGAGAGATTGGATCTTGCCATCCTCGACATCCTCCAGCTTCAACTGACCGGTTCGTACCTGCCTTGCAATATCGGCCGTAGTATTCGCGATGAGCTGCTGCGCGGCGAAGGCGATACAGGATTCCAGGATTGCGAACAGAAGAAGGAAAAACGGGAAGGCGAGCATGGCGAATTCTATCGCCGCTACGCCATTGCGATCACGGTAGTATCGGCGCAGCAAAGCCATCGGCGTGATGCGCTGCCCGTTCCGGTTCTTGCCTACTGTGTTACCCATCGCCCCGGTCCTGTGGTCTTTCTAGCAGGGCATCATATGCGTGACGCGTTTATCTTAGGTTCTGCACGCGCTTCCAATTTTAAGGAATAACGCAAGTTTATGCTTACCCACGCGGCAGGTGCATCAGTTGCCGCCGAACTCCGCTTCCGACGCCCGTTCGGCCTCGGTCTTGAACGCACCCTCGCAGTAGGGCGTGCAGGAGAGGGTCTGTATGTCCGAGCGACGGAAAACGCGCACGGAATTGGCCGCCTGGCGCGAAACCGTCACCTGCTCGTCGACAATGGGTTGCCCATTTTCGTCGAGAACCACCATGTTGGTGACACCAAAGCCCCGACCGGTTAGCACGATCGTGTTCGCATCCTGAACGGTCGCATCGGCTATTTCAGGGTTGCCGATGATGACGGTGTCGGCTGCGCGGGCGAGCTTGACGATCTTCGCCTGATGCATGGTCACCCCTATGCCATTGGCCAGAGCCGAACCGGCAGAGACAACCAGAAGAGCGGCAACGGCCGCACTCTTTATATATAGAACAGTCTTCAACATTCGTGGCCACTCCCGCCAATGCCAGCCGCACGACCTTGAAGCCGCGCATCAGAACTCGAATGACATGATGCGGGAGAATGGTGAATCGGCAGTTAAACCGGCGTGATCCTTCCCATCCAGCTCATATTCGCCACTACTAAGTTTTTACCGACTTGTCCGGCACTTCGTTAACCACGGAAGCGGCATTGCGCGATTAGGAGTTCGGTAACCAGTTTTGTTAAGCCGGTTGCAAGGGCTCCCGCGTAGGTTGGCCTCATCCGATCGAGACAGAAGAAACTTCGACGGAAGTGCTGTTCAAACAACCTGGATTAGGAGTTCTCAAATGTCCAAGCTCTTCGCACGTTTCATGAAAGACGAGTCCGGCGCGACCGCCATTGAATATGGCCTGATCGCCGCTCTGATCGCAGTTGGTATCATCACGGCTGCCGGCCTTCTCGGTGACGAGATCGAAGCTACCTTTACCGACGTGACGACCGCACTCGAAGGTCGCAACAACTAAGCACAACAAGATGAGCCAGCCGCGCGCACTGTGTGCCGCGGCTGGTGTGTTTCAAAAATTGGTGCTTTCGAAGCATGCTCCAAGCCGCGATTTTCGTCATATTTCCATTCTGCATGGCATTCGCTGCTGTCAGCGACATGCTTTCCATGACGATTGCCAATCGCGTCTCGGCCTTCCTCATCCTTTCCTTTGCGATCCTGGCCCCGCTCACCGGTATGGAGTGGGCGCAATACGGGATGCATTTCGCGACCTTTGCGGCCTTGCTGGCCACCACATTCGCACTTTTCGCACTCGGCGGCATGGGCGGCGGTGATGCGAAACTGATCGCGGCGACCGGACTTTGGTTCGGTTTCTCTCCAGCCCTTGCCGAATATCTGATCTATTCGTCGCTTGCAGGCGGCGCACTGACGATGGCGATCCTCGTCTTCCGCAAATCAGGCATCAGCGTCATTGCAGGCAACAACCTCTTCCTGCGGCATTTCGCCGACAGTTCGGTGGGCGTGCCCTATGGCATCGCGCTCGGCCTTGGCGGCCTGATGGCTTTTTCGGGCTCTCCGCTTGTCGCCTGGGCTCTCGCCAGCCTTACGCACTAATCCCGATACTTCCCGGCAAATGAAAAGGCCGCAGCTGTTGCCGCGGCCCTGCTTTCCTTATGCGAGCGCGTGGACGCGCTTACCGGCATTCACCCCGGTGCAATACGCGGAAGTCCTGCGCGCGTGCCGAACAGGCATTGCCGAAGGTACGGATGCGGTTGCCGCGACGAGCGCAAACCGGTGCATATTCGCGGGTGCAAACGCGGTTCAGACGATCCGGCCGCTCCGACTGAGGCGGACGGCGGCGGCACTCGCCGGGATGGATCGGACGCCAGCCTTCAGCGCGTGCGGTGCAGGCATTTCCGAAAGTGCGCTGACGGTCCCCACGGACAGCGCAGACCGGCTCATATTGCTGGGTGCACATCTGCGGACGATCCGGACGTGGTGGCATCGGACGTACCGGCCCCTCGTCCACCACAACCGTACAGCTTGTGATGATGAATGCGGCTGCGGAAAGAACCGACAGCCTGATTGTGTTAGAGATCAGTGACAATGCTCATTCCCTCCGAAAAAGCCCGATAATGCCGAACCAACGGCGGGCTTGCAGGTTCCAAACTAGCGCAATCGTCCCAGAAGTTCACGATCAGGAAAGCAGGTGGTTAACACTTCCTGACGCTCCTGCCAGACACCGATTGAGCGCCGCGTCTTGAAACCCACCAAGCCATCGGCTCCGCCAACATCAAATCCCTGTGCCTCCAGACTGCGCTGCATGGTTGCCACCTGTCCCCGCGTCATGGCGTCTACCTTGCGCCACGGCGTCTGGAAGGTGATGTCGCCATACATGATCCGGTCGGCCGCATGACCGACAAAGAGAGCGTACAGATCGCTCTCATTATAGTCCTTTAAGCGATAGAAGTTCGGCGTGACGAGGAAGGCCGGGCCATAGCGGCCGGCAGGCAGCATCAGAAAGGCTTCGCCATTCAGTTCATGTGCGGGGAAGGCCTTGCCGCCGACACGGTTGATGCCGAAAGACTGCCACTCGCGAATGGTCCTTCCGCGATCGGGCCCTTCCAGAGCACAGGACACATTGTCCGGCAGCACCACTTCGAAACCCCAGTCACGCCCGCGCACCCAGCCATGCACCGCCAGGTAATTGGCGATGGAGGCCAGCGTATCGGCTTGCGAGCTCCAGATATCGGCACGCCCGTCGCCATCGCCATCGGCGGCAAATTTGAGATAGGAAGTCGGCATGAATTGCGGCTGTCCCATCGCGCCTGCCCATGACGACTTCATCTGGCGCGGATTGATGCCGGATTGCTGCACCATTTTCAGTGCAGCCAGTACTTCCGCGCGGAACATGTCCTTGCGGCGCGAGAGGAAGGCTTTCGTGCCCAGCACCTCAAAAGCGTCATGCGGGATCTTCGCGTTCCCAAAGCCGGATTCGCGTCCCCAGATGGCCAGAACGATACCGCGCGGCACGCCGTAGCGCTTCTCGATGGCGGCCAGAGTTGACGCATGGCGCGAGGCCATGCTGCGTCCACCGGAAACGACACCGCCAATATGCTGAAAATAGGCGGAAGGCGCGCGAAACTCCGCCTGGTGCTGTTTGCCGTCCACCGGCGCCTGCTTGCCGGGGATCTCCAGATCGGGCAGGTCAAGCTTCAGCCGCGTGCCCGCAAATGCCGCATTGAAGGTCGCCTGCGACACGCCTTGCGCGCGCGCAGCCGGCCACAGATCATTGGCCAGCCACTGGCGATACTGGTCTTCGAGCGAAGCCTTCGCCGGAGCGATGGCGGCAAGAACAGCAATGAAGGCGAGAAGCCCTGTCCTGAAGGACAGGCCAGGCAAGTTTTTCAGCATCCGGCACCCGTTTTGTCAGTCGAAGGCCGTGCGTGATTTCAAGGCTGCGGCCAGCGTTCCCTCGTCAAGATAGTCCAGTTCGCCGCCAACGGGAACGCCGTGAGCCAGGCGCGTCACCTTTACTTCAAAATCAGAGAGCTGGTCGGTGATGTAATGCGCCGTCGTCTGGCCCTCGACCGTGGCATTCACGGCAAGAATGATCTCGGAAACACCACCTTCTGCCACGCGGGAGACAAGGCTGCGTATGTTCAAATCATCGGGGCCCACGCCATCGAGCGGTGAAAGCGTGCCGCCGAGCACGTGGTAGCGCACATTCATGGCCGAAGCCCGCTCGAGCGCCCAGAGGTCAGACACGTCCTCCACAACGATCAGCGTCGCATCCTCACGCCGCGGATCGGTGCAGATGGTGCATGGATCACTGGTATCGACATTGCCGCAGCGCGTGCAGACCTTCACCTTCTCCGCCGCTTCCGCCATTGCGGCAGAAAGCGGAAAGAAGAGCTGCTCCTTCTTCTTGATCAGATGAAGCGCTGCCCGCCTGGCCGAACGCGGCCCAAGCCCCGGCACCTTGGCCAGAAGCTGGATCAGTCTTTCGATTTCGGGACCGGCGGTGGGTTTTGGCATGAGTCAGTAAGCAGTCGGTAGTGAGTAGTCGGTAGTGAAACGCGAGACGCCGCTACCCACTACTTACTACCAACTACCTACTAGTTCTCCTCAGAACGGCAACTTCATCCCCGGAGGGATCGGCAGTCCTGCCGTCATTTCCTGTGTCTTTTCCTGCATGGCTGCCTCGACCTTGGCCTTGGCGTCGTTATGCGCGGCGAGGATCAGGTCTTCGAGGATCTCGACATCGTCTTCCTTGAAGAGGGACGGATCAATTTCCAGCTTCTTCATCTCGAACTTGCCGGAAAGCGTTACCTTCACCGAACCGCCGGCCGCCTGGCCTTCGCCTTCCATCTGGGCGATTTCTTCCTGCATGGCCTGAAACTTGGCCTGCATTTCCTTCGCCTTGCTCATAAGACCCATCAGGTCGCGCATGGCTTATCTCCAGTCCTGCTTGAGTTCAGTCTTCATCGGCCTCGTCGGGATCGACAGGCACTTCGTCCTCGATCGCCGTTTCGGCTTCAACATCATCATCGGTGGCATCGGGGATGCGCACATCCAGCACCTTTGCACCGGGAAAGCTTTTCAGGATCGCAGCGACGGTCGGATCGGCCTTGGCATCGGCAATGACGGATTCGCGCCTGCTTGCCTCCTGATCGAAGAGCGTATCGCTACCCTCCTCGCGCGACAAGGTCACGATCCAGCGCCGGCCGGTCCAGTCCTTCAACCGGTTGGTGAGATCACCCAGAAGCGTTTTTGGCGCATCCTCGGTCAGATTGACCTCAAGCTTGCCCGGCTCGATCGAGACCAGTCGCACGCACCGCTTGAACTGCACCTTGAAGGCCATGTCCCGGTGCTTGTCGGCGAGGTTGGCAATGTCGGCCAGCGATTTCAGCGGAACCGCATCTGGTTGCGGCTCCGGCTCAGCCTGCGGTGCCGTGTGAAACTGCGGCGCCTGCTCGTCCTGCACAAGGCGCATGGTGCGCCCGTCGCTCGTGGTGGCCTGATAGTTCTGGCTCGCCACGGCCTGCGCACCGCCATTACCTGTATGGGCACCGCTGCCATTGCCGTTCAACCGCGGAGCTGGTGCGCCGCCTGCCGGCTGGTTCTCGATCTGCTTCAACGCCTCATCGAGCGTTGGCAGATTGGCGGCGTGAGCGAGCCTTATCAGCACCATTTCGGCCGCCGCGACCGGTCGGTTGGAATGTTGGACTTCCTGGATACCCTTCACCAGCATCTGCCAGGCGCGCGAGAGAACGCGTACCGACAGGCCTTGCGAAAACTCCAGCCCGCGCGTGCGCTCGTCAGGCGAAAGCGAGGCGTCATTGGCCGCTTCCGGCACGAAGCGGATGCGCGTGACGAGATGGTTGAACTCCGCCAGATCGGTCAGCACCGTCGCCGGATCGGCACCGGCGTCATACTGGTTGCGGAACTCTCCGAGTGCCGCAGCCACGTCGCCCTTCATCAGATGCTCGAACAGATCGATCACGCGGGCGCGGTCGGCCAGGCCCAGCATGTCGCGTACGGTTACAGCTGTCACCGCGCCGGAGGAATGAGCAATCGCCTGATCTAGTATGGAAAGCGAATCGCGCACCGAGCCCTCGGCCGCGCGTGCCACCATCGCCAGCGCCTCATCCTCGACACTCACACCTTCCTTGTCCGAAATACCCTTTAGATGCTCGGTCAGAAGGGCGGCATCCACCCGGCGCAGGTCGAAACGCTGACAGCGTGAGAGAACCGTGATCGGAACCTTGCGGATTTCGGTGGTGGCGAAGATGAATTTCACATGCGGCGGCGGCTCCTCAAGCGTCTTCAGCAAGCCGTTGAAGGCCTGCGTGGAGAGCATGTGGACCTCATCGATGATATAGACCTTGTAGCGCGCAGAAACCGGCGCGTAGCGCACCTGGTCGATGATCTCGCGAATATCATCGATGCCCGTATGCGAGGCAGCATCCATCTCGACCACGTCGACATGGCGGCCTTCCATGATGGCTTCGCAATGCTCGCCGGGAACGGTGAGATCGATGCTTGGCTGGTCGATCGTATCGGTCTTGTAGTTGAGGGCACGGGCGAGGATGCGGGCCGTCGTTGTCTTGCCCACACCGCGCACACCCGTCAGCATCCATGCCTGCGCGATGCGGCCGGTGGAGAACGCATTGGTGAGCGTTCGCACCATCGGCTCCTGGCCGATAAGCGTGGAGAAATCCTGCGGTCGGTATTTGCGCGCCAGCACCCGGTAGGCGGCAGTCTTGCCCTGTTCGCTCTGACCGGCGTCAGCCATGAAAAATGCGCGCTCCCGTGATCGACGAAAAGGCTTCGCCGCTTCTTGCCGCTCACAGTGTCCCTGTCGTGCGCGAACACGTCAAGACGAACCTCAAGCGAAATGGAAGGTGGGAGGCTGGCACGGTGACCCGTGCCGAGGCTCGTTAGGGCTGCTTCCTTCCGGACCTGACCCGGTTGGCGAGTGGCTCGTCCACCACCAACCTCCCGAGCCCCATATCGTCAATTCACGAACGGATTGCAAGGGGCTGTGATCGCGAGACGCAATGTCGCTTGCGACATCATGCCCATATTTCGCCACATAAACGAACCCATCATGGGCCTGCCCGGTGCGAACCAGCATTTCCCGCACCCAGGCTGATGTTCATCGAATTTGCTCCGGATTTTTTCGACGGAGCATCCCGACAGGAGTGTTATAGAGCCTGTGCACCCAGCATTCTGCCCCGACATCCACACAAGCACGCCCGGCAACATCATGTTTCTCGCTGTGGGAGGACTGGTGATCGGCCTCGCATTTTCCACGGCCGCCTGGCAGATCATCACGCGTGAAGGAATTTCGCGCTTCTTGTGGCTGATACCCATAGCCATGCTTCTGTTCGGCACGGCCGACATTCACTTCGACCTCACTTCCCCTGCTCCGCCAAGGGCCGATCCCGACGCGCTGCTCGGCGAGGTGCAACAGGCCTCGCTCCGCCTGGGGGTGTGGTTGCTTTATTCGGGGCTGCTTCTTGTCATCCTGGCGATGTCCACGCTGTGGCTCATTGAGCGATTGCGGGAGAGATCGCATAAAGGGCAGGAAAGCTGATCTCTGCCAGATCATCGCAATCACCGGGGGACAATCGACATGGGCGAAACAACCGCATTTCAGCTGGACGACCGGCTCGCCCGCGACAGTCACCCCGTCTCAAGGCTGGACCTGTGCGAGCTGCGCCTTGCGAATGACAGCCGCTGGCCATGGCTCATACTCGTGCCGATGGTCGCAGATGCGGTCGAAATTCATGATCTGAGAGAAGGTGACCAACTTGCGCTCGCACGTGAAACCGCAAAGGTGGCGCAGCTGCTCAAAAAGATCACCGGCTGTACCAAGATCAACAGCGGCGCACTTGGCAATGTCGTGCGCCAGCTTCATGTGCATGTGGTGGCTCGCAATGAAGGGGACCCGGGCTGGCCCGGCCCAATCTGGGGCCATGGCAAGGCTGAACCTTATGATGAGGCCGATCGTCAGAAGCTGATTGGCGCCATCCGCGAGAGTTTGTGACACTTGCCGCGCCTTTGCGCCTCTGATCTACCTTCCGCTTCAAGCAGGACGGAGTTTAACCTTGGATCACCGGCAGGATGTGAATGCGCCGAAGGCGTCCCTGAAACTCGCCTTCACGGGCAATCTCATCGATCCGCAGTCCGAATCGCGCAATGAGGAAAGCCTGCCTTCAGCACTTGCCGATCCTCGTGTGAGGGTGCTCGTGATGAGTGGCGGCCATCTCTTCATGAAGCAGTCCAGCGCAGGCGATGCTGCATGGCTCACGCTGGAAGATGCGCAAGGGCTGGCGGTTGACCTGGAACAGGCCATTTTCCTTGGAAACGACCCGGCTGGCCCGGTGGTCGCCGCAACGGCTGGCTTAGACCGGGAACAGCCGCCGGCAGATTTTACTGCGGTGCCGTTTCGCGCACTCTTCGTTGAGGGGCTGGTCGATGCTGCTGTTCTGGGCGCGGTCGCACAGGGGGCATCATTGCTTGCCTGGAACGACAATCATCGTTTTTGCGGCCGTTGTGGCAGCGAAACCTCATCGCGCACAGGCGGTTATCGCCGGCATTGCGAAGCTTGTGATCGCGAGCATTTTCCCCGCACCGACCCTGTCGCCATCATGCTGGCGGCACAGCAAGACCGCTGCATTCTCGGGCGCAGCCCGCATTTTGCGGAGGGGATGTATTCCTGCCTTGCCGGCTTCATCGAGCCGGGGGAAACAATCGAATCGGCCGTGCGGCGCGAGACTTTCGAGGAATCCGGCATCCGCCTCGGTGCAGTCGAATATCTGGCGAGCCAGCCCTGGCCCTTCCCCTATTCGCTGATGATCGGCTGCATCGGAGAGGCGATCAGCGAGGATGTGGACCCGGATACCGCCGAACTCGAGGACTGCCGCTGGTTTTCGCGCGAGGAAGTGCTGCTGATGCTCGAACACCGCCATCCTCACGGTCTGAAGCTTCCGCCACCCGGCGCCATTGCCCATTTCATCGTGGAGCAATGGGCGCGCGGCTGAACTATTCCTGCTCGTCGTCCTCACTCTGCGAATTGCGGAAGTCCCGACCTTCATAGACGCCCAGAATGCGCACTTCCCGGGAGAAGAAGCGCAATTCTTCCAGTGCCAGAGCGACATTGCGGTCGTCTGGGTGCCCTTCCACATCGGCATAAAAGAGTGATGAGAACAACTTTCCCCCCAGCTGGTAGCTTTCCAGCTTGGTCATGTTCACGCCATTCGTGGCAAAGCCGCCCATCGCCTTGTAGAGCGCGGCCGGCAGGTTGCGCACACGGAAGATGAAGGTGGTGACCATGAGCTGGTCGGCACTCTTCCTTTCGGCCCACTTCTTCTCCTTGGAGAGGACGACGAAGCGCGTGACGTTGTTTTCCGAATCCTCGACATTTTCCGCCACGATATCGAGACCGTAGAGATCGGCCGCCAGGCGCGGCGCCAGTGCGGCATTGGTGCGGATATTCTCCTCGGCCACCAGCTTCGCAGCGCCGGCCGTGTCGCCAGCCACCATTGGCTTCCAGCGGTTCTTGCGAATGATCTTGCGGCACTGGCCGAGCGCATGGATATGGCTGTGCACTTCCTTGATCTCGGACATGTCGACGCCCGGCAGAACCATGAGCTGGAAGTGGATGGGCAGGTAATATTCACCGACAATGTGAAGCCTGGAATGCGGAAGCAAATAGTGAATGTCGGCAACGCGACCAGCCAGCGTGTTCTCGATGGGGATCATCGCAAGGTCGGCCTTGCCACTTTCCACCGCGTTGAACGCATCCTCGAACGTGGCGCAGGGCAGCGGCTCCATGTCAGGGAACATGTTGCGGCAGGCCGTGTCGGAATTGGCGCCAGGTTCACCCTGGAAGGAAATGCGGTTCGTCTTCTTCTTCGCCGTCATGCTCAGCCCCTGCCACTCAAGATTTCGCGCGCCCGCTCCAGATCATCCGGCGTATCCACGCCGAGCGGAAGCGAGTTCACGATGGAAACGTCGATACGCATGCCCGCCTCCAGCGCGCGAAGCTGCTCCAGCTTCTCGCGCGTTTCCAGCGGCGACGGCTTGAGCGAGACGAAACGCTCAAGCGCGGCGCGCCGATAGGCATAGATGCCGACATGATGATAGGCCGGTCCCTCGCCCCAGGGTGCGGCGGCGCGGGTGAAATACAGAGCGCGCAGCCGGTCTTGCCCGACCCGCGACCCGATGATCTTCACCACATTCGGGTTTTCGATCTCGTTGCGGTCGGTGATCTCGACGCCAAGGGTGGCGATGTCCACTTCTTCATCGTGCAAGGGCGCAAGGCAGGCACGGATATCCGCTGCGGGAATCGTCGGCAGATCACCCTGCAGATTGATCGCGGTTGTCACCGTCGCGTCGGGATCGAGCACCTGCAAGGCTTCGAAAATCCGGTCGGATCCGGATTCGTGCCGGCCTTCCGTGACAAAGGCTTCCGCGCCTTCCAACCGGGCTGCCTCGGCGATTTCAGCCGTGTCCGTGGCAACCGCCACGCGCCCGCAATCAGCCTCCAGCGCGCGGGCAACCACCTGCGCAATCATGGGCTTGCCAGCAATGTCGGCCATGGGTTTTCCCGGCAGGCGGGTGGAGGCCATGCGGGCCGGGATCAATATGATATTGGACATAAAGATTATGACTGTGTGGAAAGTGGCAAAAGGTCTCAGTTGGAAACAGTCTTATATGTGTTGCAACATCAGAGCAAAAGACCTAGTTTCCGCGCGATTTTACCGGCAACGGGCCGAACGCGGGGGACACGAGAGTGGCATGAGGGCATGTCGCCTCGCCGCGGCGTCCGGAAAAGGGAGCCTCAGGGCGAATGGACTCGTTTGAACTCAACAAGATCATCGGCGGCTTTCTCGCCGTCGTTTTCGTAATCTTCTCCGTCAGCATACTGTCCGACACGTTTTTCGCGGCGCATGCGCCCGAAACGCCGGGCTATGCCATCGAGGTGCCTGAGCAGGCCGAAGGTGGTGGCGGCGACGAGCCGGCGGAAGAATCCGTACTGCCGCTTCTGGCTTCTGCCGATGCCGGCGCGGGTGAAGGCATCTTCAAGCGCTGCCAGGCTTGTCACACGGTTGAAGAGGGCGGCGCCAACAAGGTTGGTCCGAACCTCTATGACATCGTGAACCGTCCGGTCGCTTCGCATGAAGGCTTCGCATATTCCGCAGCGTTGCAGGAATATGCGCAGGGTGGTGAAGTGGTCTGGGATTACGACAATCTCGACGCTTTCCTTCTCAGCCCCAAGGGCCTGGTTCCCGGCACTGCGATGGCATTTGCCGGCCTGAAGAAGATCGACGACCGCGCCAATCTGATTGCCTATCTGCGTGAGCAGTCAGCAAGCCCCGCGCCGCTTCCCGAGCCGGAAGCAGCCGCCGAGGAAGAGGCTGCACCTGCAGAGGGCGAAGCTCCAGCCGAAGGTGAAGCCGCTGCCACGGATGAAGGCGAGGCAACTCCTGCAGAAGAAGCTGCACCAGCTGAAGGTGTCGACGCAGCGGCAGAGGAAGCTCCTGCCGAGGCAGAAGCTGCTCCAGCAGAAGCAGCCCCCGCCGAGGCCGAAGCCGAACCAGATGCTGATGCTGGCGCGGAAGAAGCACCGGCTGCAGAAACCGAAGAGCAGCCCGCTCAGTAGGCCTCTGGAAGATCCAGCCTTCGAAAACCCGGCCACAAGCGCCGGGTTTTCTTTTTTCTGCCAAGCGTTTGCCATCATGTCAGTTTCGACTACCTTCCATTGCTGAACAGCAAATGGAGGAGTGCCATGCGTCTGCTTTCCCTGCCTGCACTAGCGGCCCCGATTTTGGGCGGCTTTCTGTCCCTTGGACTTGTGACAGGCACCGTGCAGGCGCAAAACGAAGAGGAGTGGCTGACATCCAGTTCTCTCATCGACCCGGATGCGGAGCGAGAGCCGTTCGACCGCTACTCCTATGTGAATCCTGATGCGCCAAAGGGCGGCACGCTGAATTCGTCGGTCACGGGCACGTTCGACAGCTTCAATCCATTCGTGGTCCGCGGCACATCTGCTGCAGGCTTGACGACCTTCGGCGGGCTGCTGTGGGAGACGCTCATGCAGCAGTCTCTCGAAGAGCCGAGCACCAGCCACCCGCTGATTGCCGAGGCGTTCAAATATCCGGAAGATTATTCTTCGGCGACCTATCGCCTCAACCCGGAGGCTCGCTGGCATGACGGGGAGCCGGTCACGGCCGATGATGTCTCCTGGTCCCTCGAAATGCTCAAGGAGATCAGCCCCATGCACAATCGCTATTTCGCGAATGTGGAACGGGCTGAGATCATCTCGGATCACGAAGTGAAGTTCATCTTTGATCAGACCGGCAACAAGGAACTGCCCCATATCATGGGCGACCTTCCCGTTCTGCCGAAACACTGGTGGGAAGGCACCGACAAGGATGGCAGTCAGCGCGACGTGAAACAGCCAACGCTGGAGCCACCGCTTGGTAGCGGACCCTACCGGATTGAAAGTTTCGATCCCGGTGTGCGCATCACCTGGGAGCGCGTTGAGGATTATTGGGGCGAAGACCTTGCGGTGAATATCGGCCGTAACAATTTCGACCGCCGCGTCTACACCTATTTCACCGACGCCAATGCGGCCTGGCTTGCCTTCCAGAAAGGCGGACTGGAAGACATTCAGATCGAGAACTCCTCGCGCCGCTGGGTCACCGGTTACGATTTTCCGGCGGTGAACGAGGGCGACATCATCAAGCAGGTCTTTGACGATGGCGGCGTACAGCCGATGCAGGCCTATGTGCTCAATCTGCGAAAGGAGCGGTTTCAGGATCGCCGCGTCCGCCGCGCGCTCACACTCGTTTACAATTTCGAGGAGATGAACCGCACGCAGTTCTTCGGCCAGAACACGCGCACGACCAGCTTCTTCCACGGCTCGGAGCTCGCAGCCACAGGGCTTCCCGAAGGGCGCGAGATGGAGATCCTTCAAGAGTTCAAGGACCAGCTTCCGCCGGAGCTATTCACCGAAGAATACAAACTGCCGGTCTATGATGGCCCGCAGGCCGAGCGCCAATATCTGCGTGAAGCGGTGCAGCTGTTTCGCGAGGCCGGCTGGGTCATCCGCGACGGCAAGATGATGAATGAGAAAACGGGCGAACCCTTCACCATGGAGTTTCTGGGTCGCGGTCCGACCGATGAAATCATCGCGGGAGGCTTCATCCAGTCGCTGCGCAAGATCGGCATCGACGCCAGCCTGCGCATCGTGGACGTTTCGCAATACATCAATCGGCGCAACGAGTTCAATTTCGATGTCGTCACCGGCATTTTCGGTCAGACGCTTTCTCCCGGAAACGAGCAGCGCGAATATTGGGGTTCGGAAGCCGCCTCCATATCCGGCTCGCGCAATCTCGGCGGCATCCAGGACGAGGTGGTTGATGCGCTGATCGACAAGGTCATTTTCGCTACCGACCGCGAAGAACTGGTGGCAACCACGCGTGCGCTCGACCGTGTGCTTCTGTGGAACTACTTCATGGTACCGCAATATCACCGGCCGGTGATCTGGACAGCCTACTGGAACAAGTTCGGCATCCCCGAGGAGCAGCCCGAATATGCCGGCGTGGACCTGGACAGCTGGTGGATCGACGAGGAAAAGGAAGCGGCACTCGCCGAAAAATATCGCAGCCAGCAATGAGTTTGAGGAGATCGGCGGATGAGTGACCGTTTCGAGCTAAACCGTCGCCATTTCCTCTCCGGTTGCGGAGCGGCGGTGGCTTCGACATTCCTGTCAGCACCAGCGCTCGCCCAACTGCCAACAGACAAGGCGCTGTTCGGCCTTTCTGCTTTCGGGGAACTGAAGTACCAGCCGGGCTTTACCCATTTCGAATATGCAGCCCCCGAGGCGCCAAAGGGTGGCATGTTCCGCTTCCAGCCTTCCTACTGGTTCTTCAATCAGTCCACGCTCACCTTCAACACGCTCAACAGCTTTGTCCTTGGTGGCGATGCGCCGCCGCGCATGGAGCTGTGTTTCGACAGCCTGATGGTGCGCGCTTATGACGAGCCGGATGCGCTTTACGGGCTGGTGGCCGAGAGCGTTACCATTTCGCCCGACCGCAACAGCTACCATTTCAAGCTGCGGCCGGAGGCTCGTTTTCACGACGACTCCCCCCTCACCGCCCAGGACCTTGCGTTCACCTATGATCTTCTGAAGGAGAAGGGCCATCCACAGCTGCGCCTGCCGCTTGGAGTGTTGGAGGAAGCTGTGGCGGAAGGAGATCACGCGTTCCGGCTCACCTTCGATGGCTCCCAAAACGATCGAGCGATACTCGATTTGGTGACCTATCCTATCCTTTCAAAGGCGTTTTACAGCGAGCATCCCTTCGACAGTTCGCAGCTCAATGCGCCGCTTGGCTCCGGTCCGTACAAGGTCGGGCGGTACGATGCGGGCACTTTCATAATCTATGACCGCGTGGCCGACTATTGGGCAGCCGATCTGCCCGTCAACCGCGGCCTCTATCACTTCGATCAGATCCGCATCGACTTCTTCCGTGACCGCAATGCCGGTTTCGAGGCGTTCAAGAAGGGCGATGTGGAATGGCGCGAGGAGTTCACCTCCAAGGTCTGGGCAACCGGCTACGATTTTCCGGCCATCAATGATGGGCGCGTGGTCAAGAATGAAGTTCCCGGCGAGAAGCGGCCGGACATGCAGGCCTGGGCCTTGAACCAGCGAAGGGAGCGGTTTCAGGACATGCGTGTGCGCCAGGCAGTCAGCCTCTGCTACGACTTCGTCTGGACGAACCGCAATTTCTTCTACGGCATCTATGAGCGCAGCGAGTCGCCTTTTCAGAAATCGGACTTCATGGCGGAAGGCACGCCCAGTCGGGAAGAGCTCGCACTGCTCGAACCCTTCCGTGGTCAAATCCCGGAGGAAGCTTTCGGCAAGGCTGTGAAACCACCCGAGAGCGATGGCTCCGGGCGGGACCGCAACAATCTCCAGCGTGCCGGGGCACTTCTCGATGAAGCCGGCTGGAAGACGGACGGCACAGTGCGCCGAAACGCGAATGGTGAGCCGCTGACGCTTGAATATATCGTGCGGGACGAGGTTTTCGTTCGCGTGGAAACGCCCTTCATCGAGAATATGCGGCGCATTGGCATCGATGCCTCCATTCGCCTGCTGGACGCTTCACAGTATCAGGCCCGCATTGCCAGCTTCGATTTCGATATGGCAGGTCTGCGCCAGTCGCTTGGTGGCACCCCGGCCGTTGATGGCCTCAAGCAGCTCTTTCATTCCCAAAGTGCAGCAACCGACGGCACCCGCAACCTGCCGGGCACGCGCAGTGAAGCTGTGGATTCGCTGATTGATATTGCGGGCCAGGCGCAAACGCGCGCCGATCTGGTCATTGCGCTGCGCGCTCTTGACCGGGTGGTTCGCGCGCGGCACGACTGGATCATGCAGTTCCACTCGGCGAATCACCGCCTGGCCTATTGGGACATCTACGGTTTCAAGGAGCAAAAGCCTGACTATTTCTTCCCCGTGGAAATGCTCTGGTGGTACGACGAGGAAAAGGCACGTGCGATTGGCAAGGCCTGACAGCGTCACTCCTCTCTCAACTGCAGCAGAACCTGACGGAGCATATTGCTGATGGGCGCCTATATTCTCCGCCGCCTCCTCCTCATGATCCCGACCCTGATCGGCATCATGACCATATCTTTCATCGTGGTGCAGTTTGCGCCGGGCGGGCCTGTCGAGCAGGTCATCGCGCAAGTGACCGGCCAGGCAGGAGGGGCGGATTCGCGTATTTCAGGCGGTGGCAGCGACTTTGGTGCCGGACAGGAATTCGAGGCCTCCGGCGGCGGCGGCTCCAGCAAGTATCGTGGGGCGCAGGGGCTTGATCCCGAGTTCATCGCCTCGCTGGAAAAGCAGTTCGGATTTGACAAGCCAGCTCATGAGCGCTTCTTCATGATGCTGTGGAACTATGCGCGCTTCGATTTCGGCGAGAGCTATTTCCGCGACATTTCGGTGGTGGACCTGATCCTGGAAAAGATGCCGGTATCGATCTCGCTCGGCCTATGGATCACGCTCATCTCATACCTCATCTCCATTCCGCTTGGCATTCGCAAGGCGGTCAAGGACGGCTCGGCATTCGATGTGTGGACGAGTGGCATCGTCATTGTCGCCTATGCCATTCCCGGCTTTCTCTTTGCCATCCTTTTGATGGTGCTTTTTGCCGGCGGGTCGTTTTTCGACTGGTTCCCGCTGCGCGGCCTGACCTCGGAGAATTGGGAAAGCCTTTCCTGGCCGGCGCGCATCCTTGACTATTTCTGGCACCTGGCCCTGCCGCTGACGGCCATGGTGCTCTCGGCCTTTGCCACCACGACGCTTCTGACCAAGAACTCGTTCCTGGACGAAATCCGCAAGCAATATGTCATCACGGCACGCGCCAAGGGTCTGTCGGAAAGCCAGGTGCTTTATGGTCACGTTTTCCGCAATGCGATGCTCATCATCATTGCGGGCTTTCCAGGCGCCTTCATCTCGGCCTTCTTCACCGGCTCGCTTCTGATCGAAAGCATCTTCTCGCTTGATGGTCTGGGGCTTCTGGGCTTCCGCTCGGTGATTGACCGCGACTATCCGGTGGTCTTTGCCAATCTCTACATCTTCTCGCTGATCGGCCTCGTCGTCAGCCTGATTTCCGACCTCACCTATACGCTGATTGACCCACGCATCGACTTCGACCGGAGGGATGTGTGATGTCGGAATTTCAAGTCGAGGCAGAAGTCGAAAAGGTTCGCGATCAGGCACAACGCGGCTGGCTTTCGCCAATCAACAAGCGCCGCTGGGAAAGCTTCAAGGCAAACCGGCGCGGCTACTGGTCGCTCTGGATCTTCCTTATCCTCTTCGTGCTGTCGCTTTTCGCGGAATTCATCGCAAACGACAAGCCGGTGCTTGCCTCCTACAAGGGCGAGATCCTCGTTCCCGCACTTGTCGACTATCCGGAAGAGAAGTTTGGCGGCTTTCTGGCTGTCACCGATTACCGCGACCCCTTCATCCAGGAGGAGATCAAGGCCAATGGCTGGATGATCTGGCCGCCGATCCGCTATTCCTATCGCACAGTCAATTCGGAGATCCCCGAAGCGGCCCCTGCCAAGCCGTCCTGGCTCTATGACGAGGAAACCCGCTGCCAGCGCTATTCCGAGGGTTTGGAAGACCAGCGCTGTACGATGGGCAACTGGAACTGGCTCGGCACGGACGACCAGGCACGCGACGTTCTAGCTCGTGTCATCTATGGCTTCCGCATCTCCGTCCTGTTCGGCCTGATCCTGACGGCCGCCTCTGCCGTCATCGGCGTGACGGCGGGCGCGGTACAGGGCTATTTCGGCGGCTGGACCGATCTTCTCTTCCAGCGTTTCATCGAAATCTGGTCCTCCATCCCGGTCCTTTACCTCATCCTCATCATTGCTGCCGTCCTGCCGCCAGGTTTCTTCATCCTGCTTGGCATCATGCTGCTCTTCTCGTGGGTCGCCTTTGTCGGCGTGGTGCGCGCAGAGTTTCTGCGGGCGCGCAATTTCGAATATGTGAGTGCGGCGCGGGCGCTGGGTGTTCCCAACCGCACCATCATGTTCCGTCATCTCCTGCCCAATGCGATGGTGGCCACACTCACCTTCCTGCCCTTCATCCTGAATGGCTCGATCACCACGCTGACCTCTCTCGACTTCCTGGGCTTCGGCCTGCCGCCCGGCTCGCCTTCGCTTGGTGAACTCCTGCGTCAGGGTCAGCGCAACCTGAACGCCCCCTGGCTCGGCATCACCGGCTTCCTGAGCCTGTCCATCATGCTCTCGCTGCTGATCTTCATCGGCGAAGCCGTCCGCGACGCCTTCGACCCACGGAAGACGTTCAAATGAGTGGTGCCGTGTCAGAAACTCCCCTCCTCTACATTCGCGATCTTTCCGTCGCCTTCACCCAAGGGCCGCAGGAGACCTTGGCGGTGGACCGGGTTTCCTTCGACATCGCCAAGGGCGAGACAGTGGCGCTCGTGGGCGAATCCGGGTCGGGCAAATCCGTTACCGCGCTGTCGGTCCTGAAGCTTCTGCCCTATCCCGCGGCGAGCCATCCGACAGGCCGGATCATCTATGGCGGCAAGGACCTGCTTTCCGCTTCGGATGACGAATTGCGAAAGGCGCGCGGCAACGAGATCTCCATGATCTTTCAGGAGCCGATGACTTCGCTCAACCCGCTGCACACGATCGAGAAGCAGATCGGTGAGGTATTGAAGCTGCACCGCGGCATGGGAGAGAATGCCGCCCGTGCGCGCACGCTGGAGCTCATGAACCAGGTCGGCATCCGCGATCCGGAAAAGCGGCTATCCTCCTATCCGCATCAGCTTTCCGGCGGACAGCGCCAGCGCGTGATGATCGCCATGGCGCTCGCGAACGAGCCTAACCTGCTGATTGCCGACGAGCCGACCACGGCGCTTGATGTAACGGTGCAGGCGCAGATTCTGGAGCTGCTTGCGCGGCTGCGCAAGGAGAACGGCATGTCCATGCTGTTCATCACCCATGATCTGGGGATCGTGCGCAAGGTTGCCGACCGTGTCTGCGTGATGACGGGCGGCAAAATAGTTGAAAGCGGCCCCACGAAGGACATATTCGAGAACCCGCAGCACGCCTATACCCGCCACCTTCTTGCAGCCGAGCCCAAGGGCGAGCCGCCTGCGCTCGACACCTCCGCCGAGACCGTGATCAAGGGCGATGATGTCAAGGTCTGGTTCCCGGTCAAGAAGGGGTTCCTGCGCCGTACGGTGGACCATGTGAAGGGTGTCGATGGCGTCGACATTACCGTGCGCGCCGGGCAGACGCTGGGCGTGGTCGGCGAATCCGGCTCGGGCAAGACAACGCTTGGTCTGGCGCTGTCGCGCATGATCTCGTCCAAAGGCGAAATCCGCTATCGCGGCGAGAATATCGACACCCGCTCCTTCCGCGAGATGCGGCCCTTGCGGCGCGAGATGCAGATCGTCTTTCAGGATCCCTATGGCAGTCTCAGCCCGCGCATGTCGGTGGCCGAGATCATCCAGGAGGGGCTGAAGATCCACGAGCCGGGCCTTTCCGCCACCGAACGCGACCGGGTGGTGGTGGATGTGCTTCAGGAAGTGGGCCTTAAGCCCGAAACACGCTTCCGCTATCCGCATGAGTTTTCCGGCGGCCAGCGCCAGCGCATCGCCATTGCCCGCGCCATGGTGCTGAAGCCCCGCTTCGTGATGCTGGACGAGCCGACCTCCGCGCTCGACATGAGCGTGCAGGCGCAGGTGGTCGATCTTCTGCGCGATCTGCAGAAGAGGCACAATCTGGCCTATCTCTTCATCAGCCACGACCTGAAGGTGGTTAAGGCGCTCGCCAATGAGGTGATCGTCATGCGCGCCGGAAAGGTGGTTGAGGCCGGGCCTGCCGAGCAGATCTTCAATCACCCCAAGACCGATTACACCCGCGCCCTGATGGCAGCCGCCTTCGATATCGAGGCCGTGCCGGGCGGTGTCGTCGCCGACTAGCTTTCCAACCAACGAGGCCGATCATGAGCGAAGCCAAGGGCCGCGTGCTCCTCTCCATGACCAGCATGCACCCGAAACGCTGGTATGATCTACTGTCAGCGGACCGCGAGGTGGTTCTGGAACCCGATGGCGAGGCGGATCCAAATATCGATTACGCAGTGGTGTGGAAGCAGCCACATGGCGTTCTCAAGAAGCTGCCGAACCTGAAGGCCATCTTTTCGCTCGGTGCCGGTGTCGATCACATCCTGACCGATCCCGACCTGCCTGACGTGCCGATCGTGCGCGTGGTGGCCGACAATCTCACCCAATATATGCGCGAATATGTGGCCTGGCGGGTGCTCGATCATCACCGCATGGGTGCCACTTATCGCAGCCAGCAGCATGAACGCGTCTGGCATGAGCCGCCGCAGCCGCCGGCTGGCGAGGTCAATGTCGGTATCATGGGCCTTGGAGAGCTTGGCCGCGCGGCTGCGAATGCGCTTCTGGCACTGGGCTTTTCCGTCAATGGCTGGAGCCGGACGCAGAAGCAGGTGGAGGGTGTCGCGACCTTCCACGGGGAGGATGGGCTGACGCCCTTTCTTGCGCGCACCGACATTCTCGTCGTGCTCCTGCCGCTCACCCCCGCCACGCGCGGCATCGTGAATTACGATCTGTTGAACCGGCTGCGCAAGGACGGCCCGCTTGGCGGCCCGGCCCTCATCAATGCCGGTCGCGGCCAGCTTCAAAACGAGGCCGACATCCTGCGCGCGCTGGAGGACGGCGTTCTGAAGGAAGCAAGCCTGGACGTCTTCGAGGCCGAGCCGCTTGATCCCCAAAGCCCCCTCTGGTCACATCCGCGCGTCTTCATCACCCCCCACGCCGCCGCCAGTTCCGACCCCGCCCATCTTGCGCCTCTGATGCTGGAGCAGATGGACGCCTTCGAGCGTGGCGAACCGCTGCGGAACCTGGTTGACCGCGAGGCGGGGTATTAGGGGAGTCGGTAGTGGGTACTGGGTGGTGAATAGGGAATCGTGGCGCCACCTCTCCGTCATTCCGGCCGAGCGCAGCGAGAGCGGGAATTGTTGGGTTAGCGCGGCCGGTTTTCGCAGAAGGGGCCGTCGGCGCTGGCCGGCGGGGCGCGAGGGCCGGGCCGTGCTCTGCGGTCGTCTGCCAATGGGTCCCGGATAGCCTAGCGGCTTCCGGGATGACGGTGATGGTTGTCAGGGAGTGGATATGCCGCGCCCCTTCGCACCCCCCTCTGTCCTGCCGGACATCTCCCCCTCAAGGGGGGAGATTGGCTGGCATGATGTCTCGCCCGGCTATCAGAAGATGCGGCGGCATACCCGCATTCCAATCTCCCCCCTTGAGGGGGAGATGCCTGGCAAGGCAGAGGGGGGTGTTCCTGGCACCGCACTCTCAACAACCCACACCCAATCATCACCACGCCCGCGAAACCGCGTCTGGTTATTGTCAAAGAACCGGGAAGACGGGCGGCCACAGTGACGCCAGTCTGAATTTTGTATGTGCGACCCTGAGGCCGCCCGTCCGGCCGCTGTCCCACCGTCGGTCGGTCACTCCGGCACCGCCCGCTGATCCCGGCTGCACCTTCTTCAGGTGGTCTTTGCCAGGCAGGCGTTGCCTTCGCGGCTTCTCCGCAGCTTTCGCATCGTCTGTCACCCGATGCTACCGGCCGCCGACCTGTCGCGGGCCCTCACATGCTTCGGGTACCGAACCCGAAGGGGAGGCTGCCGCCGCCCTCCCCGACTGCCCGGTGCGCATCCGGGTTCCCGCGAGGGCGATAGCTGGAGTGTAGTGCGGGTGGCGATGGTGGGGATGGAATGAGTGAATAGTGAGTAGTGAATAGCGAATAGGGAGGACCTTCATCAGCGCCGTCATTTCATGGTTTGGCCATGGGTTTCAGGGCTTTGCGGGGATGAAGGGTGGTGGAGGGGGAGATGGAGTGCGTGCTGGGGCGGTCGGGATTTATCCTTGCTGTTCCGGCATGGATCCTTGGGTCGGGACGACACTTAAGTCACTCAACAATATCAAACTGGAACGCTAGTTATTTTTTGGAAAAGTATTCCAATACCTATTATACATAGCAGACTTATGGTCATTCCTACTACAAACATAACAGCTGAAGCTTTCTTTTCCTGAAAAGCCAAGCTGAGACGCACCAGTGATGCCTGAAAATCCTCTCGTTCAGGTATACTAATGTTTGCCATTATCTGTATAACCAGTGACACAAACCCCAAAATAGCCAAGGAGATCAGCAAATCATTCTGCACAGCACTGATAACTGCCTTAGCCCACAGCCAATCCTCAGACGGACTCACACCATCTCGAAATAAGCCGAAATATAAAAATAGTAATGCAAGTACTTTTTGGGAATATCCTGCGAAGCTTTCTAATTTTTTTCTTACTGAATTTTCTTCTTTTATTTCTACGATCGGCAACGCCGCCTCAAGCGATTTTCTTGTGGTGGGGATCGCGAAATAAACGTCTTTCCTCTGTTGCTCATCGAGCAAGTGCTTCCTAAAAGCCTCTAGATAGCTCAGAACGCCGATCGCTTTTCTAATCGACCTAACTGTATTTTGGCGACGCAAGGCTATCACCTTCCTCGCCAATGCATAATTTACTTCGCGTTTCCAATCTTCGCGATCTCTGTATACGTCTATTATGGTATCAGTTGTTGGTGAATGGAACTTATGAGTATGAAAAAGATCTCGTAGGAAAAAATATCCTTGCGAGGCCAGTATATGATCTATGTCTTCACCATTTTTGGTTGCATAAAATTCATTTTTTACATTCTCAACACCAATACTGACTTCGCCTGTTCTTTTTAAGGTAAAGTTTAGAGTTAGTATCGAATAACGCTGAAAGACTAGGGAAAAATGCTCTCGTAGAGCAGGCCAAGGTGCGTCAGCATCAAATGTCTCCATCTTCTCGCGAAGCCATTTCTTGACCACCTTTCGGTGAGCACGATCAAAAACTGCAATACTCCCACGCATCTCATCTTCTTCCGCCAACCTCTCCATCAGGCAGAAAAAGTAGAAATCACCCTCCTTCTGGAGGACGTACCTGTCGAACATCGATTTTAGGTACGTGCACCTACTGATAAGAGGGATAGTCGTGTCAGATAGATTGCGCTTCTGAAATCCTGCAAAATTCCGGCCACCTGAGCGGAGATGCGATTTGTAAACTACACGAGACGGGAAGGACGAGATACCAGATAAGGAAAAAGATAGCCGACCTATTACATTCGGTATCCACCCTTTGAATTGAGTACACATCAAAGAAGCGGTTCGATTAACTCGTCAGAAACGCGGCCTTGAGGCAGAAGTTTCCCCGTGCGCCGATCAATGGCGATACCTGCAGCTACTGCATAGTCGCGCTTGCCGCTCCTATATGCATTCACGTCGCCTTTTGCGATAGCACGAAACGAACTGCCGGAATGCGACCTTGCCGCGAGAACGTCATCTTTCTTGGCCACGCCTAGAAGAATCGACACTCGTACCAGCAACAGCCCAAATATTAGTCCAATCATACAAGTGACCAGACCAGCTAACGCAGCCAGTGTCATGCCAACCTCCGTTACCCCACCTGATTCGGCATCATATCACTCATGTCAACAACAATTTCAACTGCTGGTGGTTCCTTTTTTGTTAACAATCAAGCACAGCGTTTTTTTACCCCTCAATCGCCCATCTTGAGCGCCTGGATGAAGGCTTCCTGCGGGATCTCCACCTTGCCGAACTGGCGCATGCGCTTTTTGCCTTCTTTCTGCTTTTCGAGCAGCTTGCGCTTGCGGGTGACGTCGCCGCCGTAGCACTTGGCGGTCACGTCCTTGCGCAGGGCGGAAATGGTTTCGCGGGCTATGACCTTGCCGCCGATAGCGGCCTGGATGGGGATCTTGAAGAGGTGCTGAGGGATGAGTTCCTTCAGCTTTTCGCAAAGCGTTCTGCCGCGGCGGTCGGCCTGTGAGCGGTGAACGAGCATGGAGAGCGCGTCGACCGGCTCGGCATTGACGAGGATCGACATCTTGACCAGATCACCCTCGCGATAGTCGGTGATCTGGTAGTCGAAGCTGGCATAGCCGCGCGAGATGGACTTTAGCTTGTCGTAGAAGTCGAAGACGACTTCGTTCAACGGCAGGTCGTAGACCAGCATGGCGCGCGAGCCGGCATAGGAAAGATCGGCCTGGATGCCACGGCGCTCCTGACAAAGCTTGAGGATGGCGCCCAGATGCTCGTCGGGCGTGAGGATGGTGGCGCGTATCCACGGCTCCTCGATCGAGGCGATCTTCATCACATCGGGCATGTCTGCCGGATTGTGCAGCTCGATCTGCTCGCCGCTGGTCAGGTTCATCTTGTAGACGACCGACGGCGCGGTTGCGATCAGGTCGAGATCGAATTCGCGCGAGAGGCGCTCCTGGATGATCTCCAGATGCAGAAGGCCCAGGAAGCCGCAGCGGAAGCCGAAGCCGAGGGCGGCGGAGGTTTCCATCTCATAGGAGAAGGAGGCATCGTTGAGGCGCAGCTTGCCGACCGCGGCGCGCAGATCCTCGAAATCATCCGCATTGACGGGGAAGAGGCCACAGAACACCACCGGCTGGGCGGGCTTGAAGCCCGGCAGCGCATATGCGGTGGGGCGCTTGTCCTCGGTGATGGTGTCGCCGACGCGGGTGTCGGCCACTTCCTTGATGGAAGCGGTGATGAAGCCGATCTCGCCGGGGCCGAGGCTTTCGACCATGACCATCTTGGGCGTGATGACGCCGACGCGGTCGACCTGATATTTGGCGCCGGTGCCCATCATGCGGATGGTCTGGCCCTTTTTCAGCTCGCCATCAATGATGCGAACCAGAACGATGACGCCGAGATAGGCGTCGTACCAGCTGTCGACCAGCATGGCCTTCAGGGGCTCGGCACTTTCGCCTTCCTTCGGCGCGGGCAGGCGCGTGACGATGGCTTCCAGCACATCCTCGATGCCCAGACCGGTCTTGGCGGAAATCATCAGCGCGTCGGAGGCATCGAGGCCGATAACATCCTCGATCTGTTCGCGGATGCGGTCGGGCTCGGCTGCCGGCAGGTCAACCTTGTTCAGGACGGGCACGATCTCATGATCGTTGTCGAGCGCCTGATAGACATTGGCGAGCGTCTGCGCCTCCACGCCTTGGCTGGCGTCGACGACGAGCAGCGAGCCTTCGCAGGCGGCCAGCGAACGCGAGACTTCATAGGCGAAGTCGACATGGCCGGGCGTATCGATGAGGTTCAGCACATAGTGCTCGCCATCCTTCGCATCATATTCAAGGCGCACCGTGTTGGCCTTGATGGTGATGCCGCGCTCGCGCTCGATATCCATCGCGTCGAGGATCTGGTCCTTCATCTCGCGGTCTTCAAGAGACCCGGTCATCTGGATCAGACGGTCGGCGAGCGTGGACTTTCCATGGTCGATATGGGCGACGATGGAGAAGTTGCGGATGCGGGAAAGAGGCGTCTTTGTCATGTCCGCGCGTATAGAGCATTTATACGGGCGTTGGGAAGGCTCAAACGCGTTGAGCCCTGCCCGATTTTTACCGGCACTTAACCCTAGTCATAGGTCAGATCGCCCGCCTTGCCGCCGAAGACGCGGTAGGCATAGACCGTGTAGCCCAGGATGATCGGCAGAACGAATGCGGTGCCGATGAGGATGACGGCCAGGCTCTCGGTCGCGGCAGCAGCTTCCCAGATGGTCATCCGGTCGGGCACGACATAGGGGTAGAAGGAATAGGCAAGACCGCCGAAGCCCAGTGCAAAGATGGCTGAGAGCACGATGAAGGGCTTGAGCGAGTGCTCGTCCTCGTGGCCCGGCAGATGCACGCACATGCGCCACAGCCACAGGAAGAGGCCGAGTGCCGCAATGGGCAGGGGTGCAAGCCAGACAATCTCCGGCAGGGTGAACCACTTCTCGAAGATGCGCGGGCTTGCAAGCGGTGTGGCGGCGGACACGGCGGCCATGCCGGCGGCAGTGAAAACCAGCGTGCGACGCAGCCAGAACACGGCCTTTTGCTGCAGGTCCCCTTCCGCCTTGTAGATGAGCCAGGCCGATCCCATGGCCGCATAGGCGGCGGCGAGGCAGAGTGCGACGAGGGCCGCGAAGAGCATGGCGGCAATGCCCTGCTGGAGGCCCAGAACATAGATGCCGAGCATGTAGCCCTGCGCAAGCGCTGCGAGCAGCGAGCCTATAAAGAACATGCGGTCCCAGCGGTGCTTGCGGTGGATGGGCACCTTGGCACGGAAGTCGAAGGCGACACCACGCAGGATCAGCCCGACGAGAAGCAGGAAGACGGGAAGATAGAGCGCGGTGAGGATGACACCGTGCGCGATCGGGAAGGCCACCAGCAGCAGACCGACGGCGAGCACGAGCCATGTCTCGTTGGCATCCCAGAAGGGGCCGATGGAGGCGATCATGGTGTCCTTGTCATCCGTGTCGGCGGCGGCAAAGAGAATACCTATGCCGAGATCGAAGCCATCGAGAATGACGTAGAGCAGGATCGCAACGCCCATCAGGCCGGCGAAGACGAGGGGCAGAAGAGTTGGCCAGTCGATGCTCATGCTTCTGCCTCCACAGGCTGGTCGAGCGGGCGGTCCTTGACCGCGGGATCAGGTTCCTCGTCGCCTTCCTTCGATGCCTTTACGGCCATGTAGACCAGAACACCCAGATAGACGAAGAGCAGGACGGCGTAGAGCGCGAGATAGCCTGCGAGCGACAGCGCGACCTGGCCGCCGGTGACGGGGCCGACAGCCTCGCCCGTGCGCAGCACGCCGGTCACAAGCCAGGGCTGGCGGCCGATCTCGGTCACATACCAGCCGGCAAGCACCGCCACCCAGCCGGACAGGCCCATCGGCACGAGGCTATAGGCCACCCAGTTGGGCAGGACCTTGCGGCGGAAGAGATAGAAGGCGGCAACCCAGGAAATGACGAGCATGGCGATCCCCACCCCGACCATTATGCGGAAGGCGTAGAAGACGGGTGCGACCGGGGGATGCTCGCCCTCGAAATCATTGAGACCGGGAACGACGCCCGACGGACTGTGCTTCAGGATGATCGAGGCGACATTGGGCACCGCGATCTCGAAACGGTTCTCGCGCGCTTCCTCATCGGGAATGGCGAAGAGGACGAGGGGCACGTTTCCGCGCGTCTCCCAGTTGGCCTCCATGGCGGCGACCTTGGCGGGCTGGTGTTCGAGCGTGTTGAGGCCGTGCTGGTCGCCGGCGAAGATCTGCAGCGGTATGAGGATCGCGCCGAGCGCCACGCCTGTCTTCAACGCCTTCCACATGGAGGCAGAGCGGTCGCCGAGGACATAGCGCAGGGCCGAGAACCCGGCGACGAGGAAGGCGGCCGTCAGGCCCGAAGCCAGAAGCATGTGAACCAGACGCCACGGGAAGGACGGGTTGAAGACGATCTCGAACCAGCTTGTGGGATAGGCAACGCCATCGCGCATCTCGAAACCGGCGGGAGTGTGCATCCAGGAATTGAGCGCGAGGATCCAGAAGGCGGACATGGTGGTGCCGAAGGCGACGAGGAATGTCGCCAGCGTGTGCACGCGGTTGGAGACCCGGCGGAAGCCGAAAAGCATGATGCCGAGGAACACGGCTTCCAGGAAGAAGGCGGTCAGCACCTCATAGGCCAGAAGGGGGCCTGCGATATTGCCGACCTTCTCCATGAAACCCGGCCAGTTTGTGCCGAACTGGAAGCTCATGGTCACGCCGGAGACGACGCCCAGCGCAAAGGAAAGCGCGAAGACCTTCACGAAGGTGAAATAGGCGCGCATCCAGGCATGTTCGCCGGTGCGGTTGTATTGCAGCTTGAAGTAAAGCAGCACCCAGCCCAGCGAAATGGTGATCGCAGGAAACAGGATATGGAAGGAAATATTGGCAGCGAACTGAATGCGTGACAGCAAAAGCGGGTCCATCAGGACCTCCCGAACGTGTTCGACACGCACCCATTTAGGACTCCTTGTATAACAGATCAAAGTGGCGACATGCCGCTGCGTCATAGCGACACAATTATGCCGCAATGGCAGCCGGTTAACCGAAACTTCACCCAAGGGAAGCAATCTCGGATTGCAGGCTGACGCGGGGAGAGGTGTGTCAGCAATGCGGAGGGGGAAATATTGCTGTCTCAGCTTGCCACACGCCTTGGGCTCAAGAGCCGTTTTGCGCCTGCAAAAAGACGGGCGGGGCTTGCCGCTGCCGACCCTTCACTGACGATTTCGCGTGCCGTGCGAGGGCTTCGCCGACGCTATATCATGGTCATGGCCGCGCTGATCGTGCCGGGCATGCTCTTCGTCATTTCCGCGCATATGGTCAATCAGCGTTATGCGCAGGCGACCGAGATCGCCATGGTGACGGCCAAGGCGGAAGATGTCGTCAAGCGCATCAACCGCACGGCGCTTGAGATGAGCAGCGACCGATCCAGCGAATATGTATGGATCAAGACCGCGCTCAATGTGCAGGCGGACGAGCTGGAGGAAACCTGCATGCGCCTGGAAGCGTTGTGGGCCGAGCTCGACCTGCAGATGCGGGAAAAGATGACGGTCGTGACTCCCTACGGACCAAAGGCGCCTGCAGATGTCCTGGCAGAGTTCCACGGCAAGGTGGTCGAGGCCACGCAAACCAAGGTCAGCGAATGGCCCGGTGTGGGACGCAGGCTTGATGGTGACGTCACCTATCTGGTGGCGCCTGCGCTGTCGCAGCTTTCAGCCAAGCTGTTGAGCTTCAACAAGAGGCTGGCCGATCAGGTGAAGATCGCCATCAACATTCTAGGCCTGGTGCTTGCAGGCTTCGCGGCGGCCATATTGTTCCTGCTCTTCCTGCCCATGGAGCGCTCGATCCGCCATGCGCTGGCGCGGCTGAAGGCGGCGCTTGAGGATGCGAAGGCGGCGGACCGCGCGAAGAGCGAATTTTTGGCCAATATGAGCCACGAGATCCGCACGCCGATGAACGGGGTGCTGGGCATGGCCGAGCTCATGGCCAATACCGAACTCGACGCACGCCAGCGCACCTATAACGACGTGGTGCTGAAGTCGGGGCACGCGCTTCTGACCATCATCAACGACATTCTCGACTATTCGAAGATCGATGCGGGCCATGCCCAGCTTGAGCCGGTGCCATTCAACCTGGCAGAGGCGGTGGAAGACGTGGCCACACTGCTTTCCTCGCGAGCGTCGGAGAAGGATCTGGAGCTGATTGTCGACATTGCGCCGGACCAGCCGCATTGGGTGGTGGGCGATGCCGGGCGCATTCGTCAGATCCTGACCAATCTCGCCGGCAATGCGGTGAAGTTCACCGAGCGGGGCCATGTGCTGATCGAATTGATCCGTGAGGACAACGAGACGCTCTTCCGGGTTACCGATACGGGCATCGGCATTCCGGAAGAAAAGCTTGCGAGCGTCTTCGAAAAGTTCAGCCAGGTGGACGGCTCTTCGACCCGCCGACACGAGGGCACGGGACTTGGGCTCGCAATCGCCTCCAGGCTGGTGGAGATGATGGGCGGCGCCATCAAGGCCGAAAGCGAACTGGGCAAGGGCTCTACCTTCTCCTTCCGCATTCCGCTGACTGCCCATGAAGGGGAAGAGCAGGCCGACCCGGCGCTTTCGAAGGTCGAAGGCGCGCGCATCCTCATTGTCGATGACAACGAGATCAACCGCCGCATCCTGACCGACCAGACGCGCGGTTGGGGTTTTGAAAGCTGCGCGGTCGAAGACGGTGCGATGGCCCATGCCTTCATGCAGCAGGCCAAGATGCGCGGAGTGACCGTCGATCTGGTGCTGCTCGACTACCAGATGCCGCAGATGAGCGGGCTGGAGGTGCTGCGTGCGATGGGTGCGGAGGGATGGCTCGGTGACACCGCCGTTCTGCTTCTCACTTCCGTCGATGACACGCGCACCACGAGAGAATTGCGCGCGGCCGGGGCGAATTCCATCCTCACCAAACCCACGCGCTCCTCGCTTCTGCGCGAGACGATCTGTGAGGTGATTTCGGAGCATCGCAGCGGAAAGCCGCTTCGACAGCCTTCCGCGCCCGTGATCGCGGAAGCGCCCTTGGAAACCGCCGAATCCCATGCAGAGGAGCCGCAGACGCGTCTGGAGGCCCCTGCCCCGGTCGCGCTTCATCCCTCGACGCCGCAAAGGAGCGATGCCTCCACCAGGGATGGCACCCGCATACTGGTCGCTGAAGACAATGAGGTGAACCAGCTCGTGTTCCGGCAGATCCTTTCAGGTTTCGGACAGGAATTCAGCCTGGCGGAAAACGGCAGGGAAGCGCTTGAAATCTGGAAGCGCGACCGTCCGGCCCTGATCATCATGGATGTCTCCATGCCGGACATGAACGGACTGGAGGCGACGCATGCCATCCGCAAGATCGAAGAAGCCGAAGGTCTGGACCGCACCCCCATCATCGGTGTGACTGCTCATGCACTCAAGGGCGACCGCGAAAAATGCATGGATGCGGGCATGGATGATTATCTGACCAAACCCGTGTCACCCGGACGTCTGGAATCGAAGATACTCGAATGGCTACCGCGCAGCGCCAAGGCTGCCACCGCCTGAAACCTTGCCGCGCCCAAAGAACATGCCGTGCGCGAAAGGCGAGCTGATGCCGTGCAGCAGGATCGAAAGCGCGATCGTGACGACGGTGATGTCGGCGACCATGTCGGCTGACGCGAAGCCGGACTGCTCAACCACCAGAAGCAGATAGAGCACGGAGGCCAGTCCACGTGGGCCGAACCAGCCCATGAAAGCGGTTCCGCCCATCCCAATGCCGGAACCGATGGAGGCAAGGGCGACCGGCACCATCCGGATGAGCGTCAGGCTGAGGATCGCATAGACGAACACATCAAGCCCGTCGACCTGCAGCGCGCGTGGCAACATGACCGCGCCGAACAGCAGGAATGTCACATTGGTCAGCAGAACACCCTCCGTGCCTGCAAAGCTCGAAGCGCGCTCGACGAGCGGGCGGGGAAGCTGGAACCCAAAGGTGATACCCGCAACGAAGGCGGCAAGAAAGCCATTGCCGTGCACGAGTTCCGCCGCGAAATAGGCGAGGCCTGCCAGCGCGACCATGATCGGCGTTCTGCCGGACGAGAAAGCCGCATTGCCGTGCACCATGCGCGAAAGCGCGGCGGCACCCAGCCAGCCGACAACCAAGCCAACCAACGGTCCGAACAGAACCTGGCTGGCGAAGAAACCGAGATGCTGCGCCAGGCCTGTTCCCCCTGCCTGGGTGGCGAAGCCAAGCACGATCAACAGAAGTGGCAGGCAAAGCCCATCATTGAGACCGCTTTCCGCATCCAGTGCCTCACGCGGGATTTCCGGCAGGCTTTCGTCGTCGAATACCGGCTGCGCCAATGCCGCATCTGTGGGGGTGAGAAGGATTGCCACGACAATTGCCGCTGCCAGTCCAAGACCGGGAAAGAAAATAAGCGCGGCACCCGCGCCGGCCATGATGGTAAGGGGTATGCCGACAAGAAGCAGACGCAGGGTCAGCATGGCGATGCGGCGCTCTGCCAGAACATTGGAAAAGCGGATGGAGGCCGCATCGCGAAACAGGATGATGACCAGCGTTCCTGTCGCAAGGAACTCGATGATGGAATTGTCCGCGTCGGACAGGACCGGCAGCTTGAACCAGTAGAAGGCCAAGCCTATCACGGTGAAGATTATCGGGCCTGACAGCATCGATTTTTCCAGACGCGGCCCTGCCAATGCATAGAGCGTGAAGGCCAGAAAAATCAGTGCCAATGCCGCGTGATGCTCCACCTCAAGCTTCTCCCTTTGCGTCTGCCGCTTCCTGCTTTTCCTTCTCCGCCCAACGCAGCAGCTTGTAGTCGAAACCGAAGACCAGCGTCGGCTTCACGATCTCGAAATAGGGAGAGAGATCGAAATCACGCGGCGTGAAAAGCGAGTGGTGGCGGATATGCAGGATTTCCTCGCGCGAATAAACGGACTCTGCTGTCGCATGCCCCTTCACCTGCACGATCTCGGGCAGGATCGGATAGGCCACCGACTGAAAAGCCTGCGCGATCAGCGAGGAGCAGATCGCGCGGGTGGGATCGCCCGACCCAAGGGCGATCATGCGTCGGCGCCAACGCACCGGAACGGGCGGCGTGGGCAGGAAATAGCGCATCAGGTCGAAGATGTTGCGCATGTCGTAGCGCAGGCCCAGCCGGTCGATCATGTAATTGACGACAGTCTTGCGGTCCTCCGGCGTGAGCCCGACCGCGCGGCAGATGCGGGTGTTGTATGTGCGGTATTTTGACAGCGGAACGGCAATGCAGCCCTTCCCCAGCACGACCTCGATCAAGCGCGGACGCTCCGACCCGTCTTCGGGCTCCGGCAGCATGTCGCCGACATAAAGCGCTGCATGGCTCCAGGTGGATTGAGTGAGATACTTGATTGCAGCGGAAACGCGTTGGTTGCCCTCGACCAGGATTATGTCTCCGGGCTGAAGCGTACGGCTCAGAGTTTCGGGATCGGAGGGCGTGTAGGGCTGATATCCCGAGGACTCCGATTCCAGCCGTCGCGCCAGAAACTGGCCGAAGCGATCGAGCCAGCTGTCCGGGCCGGGCTTTCGAACATGCGGCCCGGCACTTTTCTCCCCACCAACCATCAATGATCCCGTTTTTCGCGCTGCATGGCCCGCTCGATCTTGCGACGCAGCTTCTTGCCTTCCTTGTCGAACAGCTCTTCGGCATGCGCAAGGGCCTGTTTGCGGAGCTGCTTCTCGCGCTGGGCCAGCCGCTTTTGCAAAAGCTTTTCCGCTTTGGCGTCCAGTGCCACTTCGCCATTTCCGAGCAGTTCAGTCAGATTGGAGATGTCGTTAAGCTCACCCAGGACATCGCCAAGCTTTTCTGCACGTTTACGCCGCGATAGCCGGCTGCCGGGCCACATGGAGCCGAGCAGGCCGAGATGCATCCAATGATATTTCACGGATTTGCGCATCTCGTGGAAATCTTCATCGTCGCCCCTTTTGCGGGCATGCTTGAAGGCCTTGCGCGCCTTGGTGATCATGGCGCGTGCCCCGCCCGACAACAGCTTTGCACCTTCGTCGGGGTCTGTAGGCAGGGCAAGCGCAGCGAAGGCGTGCTCGGTCTCATCTATTTCCTCCAGCGCGAAGGGAATGAGATCACGGCGCGCACGCTCCTCCTCGATGATGCGAATGCGGCGCTGATCGAGCCTGTCATGGGCGAGACCGAGAAGTTCGAGCTTTTCGGCATCCTTCTCGCGGTCGCGCAGTCGGTCCAGCGTTTCCACGGCTGCGTCCGCGTCACGCTGACGGGACAACTCCCGAGCCAGGTCACGCAGGCGGGCATTCTGTTCGTGGTAGAACTCCTCGTCGCCCTTGCGGATCAGGCGCAGGAGGCCACGAAGCCGCTTGATGCTCTTGCGCGTCATGTGGAGCGCGCGCTGGCGCCCCTCGGGCATTTCCTTGAGCTGGCCGCGCATGATGGCAAGTTCTTCACCTGCGATGCGGCGCAATTCGGCATCCACTGGCAGTGCTGGGTCGATCCGGTAACTCATGATGCGGTGTCCGGCATTCCGTTGAGGGCAAGATTGGCGTTGTAGTAACGAGCATCGCCCGTGACCTCGCGTCCAAGCCAGACGGGAAGGCTGGAGGCATCCATATCAGCCGTGGTTTCAAGCTCGGCAAGAACAAGGCCGGCCAGCGGACCCGAAAACTCGTCAATTTCGAAGTGAAGCGAGTGATGGGGCACAATATTGCGCGTTTTCTCGATGATGTCGCCAATGGCGAAACGTGCCATCTCATCGGCTTCTGACAGGCTGGAGGGATACTCGAATTCTTCGCGTTCGCGCTTGGCGGCGCCAAGCTTGAGCGTGAGCTTCGCCTGCTCGCCGTTCCTGATCCGCATGCGCAGGGAGCGGTCGCTGTCAGCCATGACATAGAACTGGCGGATGGTCACTGTCTCGACAACGTGATTGCGCCAATCATCGCTTGCCACGAGAAACTTGCGTTCGCTTTCGGTCGCCATTTCGCTCCGGCCTTCGCTCGCCTGAGCGCCTTGTTTTGCATCAAAGCGGCGGCAGGGCAACTTCTACCAGTGGCTGTGCTTGACGAATGGTGGCTGGTATACATATTTTAGAATCATTCTAAAGTAAGGATTTCCGATCATGTTCTCCCGCTTCTTCGGTGCGCAGCGTCGCGCCTTTTCGTCTCTCGATGAGAGGGAAGTTCTGGCTCTTGCCATTTCCTCGGAGGAGGACGATGCGCGCATCTATCGAGCCTATGCGGAGAATCTGCGCGACGACTTTCCCCATTCGGCAGCGATCTTTGAGGAAATGGCCCAGGAAGAGGACGGGCATCGTGCGCAACTGATCGAAGCCTATCGGCAGCGCTTCGGCGAACGAATTCTGCTGATCCGGCGCGAGCATGTGCGCGGCTTCTACCAGCGCAAGCCTGACTGGCTGGTGCGTCCGCTGGGTCTCGACAAGGTGCGGGCTGCGGCAGAGGCCATGGAGGAGCAGGCGGCGCGGTTCTACCTGGAGGCAGCCAAACGAACGCAGGATGCCGGATTGCGGAAGCTTCTGGGTGATCTGGCGGCTGCCGAGCAGAGCCACGAGTCGCTTGCGCGTCGTCTGAGCGAGCAGCATCTGGACGAGGAGGCTATGGCCGAAGAGGATGCGACGGCACACAAGCAGATGGTGCTGACCTATGTTCAGCCGGGGCTGGCCGGGCTGATGGACGGTTCGGTTTCCACGCTTGCTCCCATTTTCGCAGCGGCCTTTGCCACCGGCGACACCTGGCAGACCTTTCTGGTCGGCCTTGCGGCTTCGCTCGGTGCCGGCATTTCGATGGGCTTTACCGAAGTTGCTTCCGATGACGGTGTGATCTCGGGGCGTGGTTCGCCGGTAAAGCGGGGGCTTGCCACCGGCATCATGACCACCGTGGGCGGGCTTGGCCACGCCCTGCCCTATCTGATCCCGCATTTCTGGACGGCGACTGCAATCGCGATTGCGGTGGTTTTCGTGGAGCTTTGGGTGATCGCATGGATCCAGAACCGCTACATGGAAACGCCTTGGGGTCGCGCGACTTTCCAGGTGGTGCTGGGCGGCGCATTGGTGTTCGCCACCGGGATGATTATCGGCAATGCGTGAATGACAAAAAAAGGCCGCCCGGCGGGGCGGCCTTTTGACTGGTAATGGGGGCTGCCTTATTCAGCAGCTGCCAGATTGACCCGGGTTTCTGCGAGATTGGTCAGCTTCTCGTCGGTTGCCTTTTCTTCCTTGAGCGTGCGCTCGAGGACCTGGGCAACGTCATTGCGACCGAGTTCCTTTGCCCATGTGATCAGCGTGCCGTAGCGTGTGATCTCGTAGTGCTCGACAGCCTGTGCGGCAGCGATGAGTGCGGCGTCGAGAACCTGCTTGTCCTCGGTCTCGCCGATGAGTTCATTTGCTTCCTTGAGGATGCCGTCGATAGCAGGGCAGTCGACGCCCTTGGCCTCAACGTCCAGGAGGCGGAAAGCCTCTTCCAGATTCTCGATGTGGCCCTCGGTTTCCGACAGGTGGGTTTCGAAGCCCTGTTTGAGCTGCGGATTTGTGGCCTTGTCGATCATCTTCGGAAGCGACTTGGAGATCTGCTTCTCGGCATAATAGATGTCGCGAAGCGTGTGGATGAACAGGTCATCCATGGTCTTGATGTCACTGGAAAACAGACCCATGGTGAAATTCCTCTCGTGCTTGCTTCTTCGTGCAGGCCGCGCGATGCAGGGGAGATCGCGCCGGCTCCCCCACTAACAGGCGAGCCGTTGAGCTGTTCCATCACGAATGGAGGCGAGGCGAAGATTTTCGCGCGATTGCCCTTTCGGCGAGACGCAGGCGGTGTTGCGGCGCAACAACATGTCGCGGCTCAAAGGACTGGCTGCCCTCGTTCAGCCTGATTCCCTCCCTTTTTCCGCCCCTTGGAACGTGTTTCTGCAGTGCCGAAAGCCACGTGCGATTCACCTGATATTCATCGATCAGCGCTAGGATGGACACGTGGAGGATTTTGTTTGTAAGGCAGGGCATCATGGCCATGGCACTGGTCAAGTTCATTTCGCGTTTCGTGCAGTCGCTGAAGGCTTCACTGTTGCAGCGCTATCACCCCGAGCGGCACTATATGCGCGGCCCGGGTCCGGCTTGCGCGCGTCGTCGCAGCGGCGGTCGTTCCGCGCACGCGTGAGCAGTCAGTTCGATTTTTCTTCACTTGTGCAGGCGCGCAGCGTGAGCGGGCTTGAAGCGGCACGACCGATCTCGCGACACGCGCCCGTCTCCATGCAGATCTGCCAGCCCTGCCCCGTGGCGCCCGATGCAGCCAGCACCATTTGCGGCTGTGCTGCCAGTTCGGGCTCGTAAACCCACCAACCTTCTTCAAACCTTGCATCTGCGGGTGGCTCCATGCCTGCCCCGGAGCCCTTCACGCGGGCTTGCCGGAGATGAAGCGCGCCCGCGTCGATAACCCAATCTTCCTGCCACTCAATCTTTTCGACCGAGTGGGTCCAGGAGAGCGTGAAGGCCGTGCCGGCGAGCATGATCAGCTTCCCGGCCGCGGCGATGCACAGGCTCATTGAGCGACATCCGCTTTCTGCGCGGCGGCGCGATTGCGCAGGAAGAGCTGGCCGAGGAAGAGGGCTGCGAGTGCGAAGCCGACTTCATCCGTGATCGGCAGCGCCACGATCAGCGTGAAAGCTGCCGCGGTGGCGAGCATCCGCTCCCAAACGGCCAGCGGACGGCTGAGATAACCGATCACCGCCGCCCCCCAGAGCGCGATGGCAAGACCAGCCTTGAAGATGATGTAGGCGACGGCCGGCCAGTAGCCCCAGCTTTCGGCCAGCGGTCCGCCATCCTGCAGCATGAGGGCAGGCGTATAGACCGCCATGAAGGGAATGACGAAGCCTGCAGCCGCGATCTTGATCGCTTCCATGGAAATCTTCAGGCCGCTTTCGCGCGCGATCGGCCCTGCTGCAAAGCAGGCAAGTGCTACGGGCGGGGTGAGGTCCGCCAGGATGCCGAAATAGAAGACGAACATGTGGCTGACGATCAGCGGCACGCCAAGTGCGAGAAGCGCGGGGCCGGCAATCGACGAGGTGATGATGTAGTTGGGGATCGTCGGAATGCCCATGCCAAGCACGATACAGGTGATCATGGTGAGCACCAGCGACAGGAAGAGGCTCGACTCGCCCACGGAGACGATGAACTGGCCAAAGGTGTTTGCAGCACCGGTGAGCGTCATGGTGCCGATGATGATGCCGACAATGGCGCAGGCCACACCGACAGGAAGGGCCGTCTTTGCACCTTCGGCAAGCGAAGCGCGGCAGAGATCCAGCGTTTTCCAGCCGCCTTTCACAAAGAGGTTTGCGGCGATCAGGATGACGGTGGCGATCAGCAGCGCTGTAATGCCGTATTTGAAGAAGCTGGCCGCACCAAAGCCGAGCACGACCCAGAAAATGATCCGCAGCGCCTGGTTGGGAAGACCAAGCGCGACCGAGCCGCCAAGCACAAGAAGCAGCGTCAGCGCGAGGCCGATCGTGCCTGCAAAAAGCGGCGTGTAGCCTGTGAAAAGCAGGTAGACCAGGACAGCCAGCGGCAGGATCAGATACCAGCGCTCTTTCACGGCCTTCATCGCGGAGGGCAGCTCTGCCTTGGGCAGACCGTGCAGGCCATATTTGCCTGCTTCCAGATGCACCATCCAGAATGCGGAAGCGAAATAGAGGACGGCGGGGATGATGGCCGCCTTGACGACCTCGTAATATTCGATGCCGAGCGTCTCGGCCATGATGAAGGCGACGGCACCCATGACCGGTGGCATGAGCTGGCCGCCCATGGAGGAGGTGGATTCCACGCCACCCGCGAAGGCGGGGCGATAGCCGAAGCGCTTCATGAGCGGGATGGTGAACTGGCCGGTGGTGACAACATTGGCGACGCCGGAGCCGGAGATCGTGCCCATGAGACCCGAGGAAATGACCGACACCTTGGCGGCACCGCCGCGCGCATGGCCGACCATGCCAAGCGAGACATCGGTGAAGAGCTTGATCATGCCTGCGCGCTCAAGGAAGGAGCCGAACAGGATGAAGAGGAAGATATAGGTCGCCGACACGTAGATCGGGATGCCGTAGATGCCTTCGGTGCCATAGGCCATGTGGTCGATGACCTGGGAGAAGTCATAGCCGCGGTGATTGAGCGGCGCTGGCAGATATTCGCCGAACAGGCAGTAGGCCAGGAAGACGCCGGAGATGATCGGCAGCGCGGGCCCCATGAGGACGTAGGCGGCGATGAATATCGTCGCGAGTGCGACCACACCGAAGACAATGTCGCGGGTCAGCGGATCACCGGCGCGCAGGAGCAACGGCTTGTATTCGATGAACTGATAGACAGCGACGGCCACACCGGCCAGCGCCAGCCCCCATGCAACGGCCTTGATGCCGGGTCCCTTGCCGCGGGATGCCGCGACGAGCGGGAAGACAAGCAGCATGAGAAAGCCTACATGGAATGCGCGCACGACCTGGCTTGGCAGACTGATGATATGGGCTGCGGTGGCGATCTGGAAAAGCGAGAAGACCACCGCGATCCACATCAGAAGTCTGCCTTCGGCCGAGCCGGGGAAGTCGGCGTGATGGGGGTCTTGAAGCTCTGCCGACGGGGTCGGCTCCTGCACCTGATCCGTGGTCATCGTCATGTCTCTCTCCCGCACCCAATGCTTTTTCTTATGGGCTCACATCGATTGTGGCCCTAGCGCCATTCCCGCACAACGGCAATATGAATGATGGACAAAAAGAAGGCCGCACCGGAAGCACCCGGTGCGGCCTTTGGTCTTTGGCGAGGCCAGACAGCCTTAGAGGATGCCGGCTTCCTTGTAGTAGCGCTCTGCACCGGGGTGCAGCGGGATCGGCAGGCCCTTCGGACCGTTCTCGGCGGAGATCGCCTGAGCGGCTGCGTGGGCGGCGACCATGTCGTCGAGATTCTCGAAGAGCTGCTTGGTCATCTGGTAGGCGGTTTCTTCAGAGACGTCCGAATGCGTCACGAGGATGTTCGTGATCGCGAGCGTGGGTACGGCTTCGGTCTGGCCTTCATAGGTGTTGGCCGGGATCTCTGCTGCAATGAATGGTGCGCCCAGCGTCTCTGCCACACTTGCCGGCACGGAAACGAGGTTGACCGGCAGCGAAATGGCGAGGTCCTTGATGGAGGAAACGCCAAGGCCCGCGGACTGCAGCGTGGCGTCGAGCTGACGGTTCTTGATCAGTTCAACGGACTCGCCGAAAGGCAGATATTCGGTCTTGGACAGATCTTCATAGCTCATGCCCATCGTCTCGAAGATGCGGCGAGCATTGAGCTCGGTACCGGACTTCGGCGCACCGACCGAAAGCCCCTTGCCCTTGAGGTCCTCGAAGGTCTTGATGCCGGATTCTTCCGAAGCGACGATCTGAATATAGTTCGGATAGATGGCGGCAATGGCGCGAAGCTTGTCGAGCTTCTTTGCAAACCCTGCTTCCTCGTCACCTTCCCAGGCGGATTTGACGGAGTCACCCAGCGCGAAGCCGAGTTCACCACGACCCTGCTGCAGCAGGTTGAGGTTCTCGACGGAAGCCTTGGTGGACTGCACCTGCGTGCGTGCGCCGTCGATCTTCTCGCCATAGATCTTCGAAAGCTGGGCGCCGAGCGGGTAGTAGACACCCGAAGTGCCACCCGTCAGGACGTTGATGAACTCCTGTGCGCCTGCAGGAACCGCGCCAAGACCAAGTGCCAGCGCGCCAGCGGCCAGAAGTTTCATTTTGCGATTGAACATCATTCTCCTCCAAAAGCTTGATGCCTGCGCCTGCAGGGAGGCGCGTTGGACCGCGAATGTATCGCATCGCGTTCACAAGCCAAGCAATTTCTTGGAGTTGGAATGCCGGCCTTGATGCGGACCAAAAACGAAAAAGGCGGCCACCGGGGTGGCCGCCTTCCGCTTTACCGTCGATCGATGCCTACTCGGCTGCCTGAGACTGGCTGCCGCTGTTTTCGACCGCCTTGATGATGGCCTTGGAAAAGGCTTCCAGATCGCCGGGATTGCGGGAGGTGATGATGTTGCCATCCTCGACAACTTCCGAATCTTCCCACTCGGCGCCGGCATTCTTCACGTCTGTGGCGATGGAATTGTAGGACGTCATGCGACGGCCCTTGGCGACACCTGCCTCGACCAGAAGCCACGGGGCATGGCAGATAGCGGCGAGCGGCTTGCCGCTGTCGGCGAAGGCCTTGACCAGGGCAACGGCCTTCTCTTCCACACGCAGAAGATCCGGGTTGATCTGGCCACCGGGCAGAACCAGCGCGTCATAGTCATTCGGGTTCACGGCATCGAGCGCCTTGTCGACGGTAACGGAAGAACCCCAGTCCTTCTTGTCCCAGCCGGTGATCTCGCCGCTCTCCGGTGAGACGATGTGGATCTCGGCACCGGCTTCGAGAAGGCGATCGCGCGGAACTTCAAGTTCCGACTGCTCGAAACCGTTGGTGGCGAGGATCGCGATGCGGGCCTGTTTGATGGAAGGCATGTCTGTCGCTCCTTTGCTTGGGTGGATTCACCGCACTCAACGCATGGCAGGCCAGACAGTTCGATCACGATTTCCTGTTTGCGCGCCCGGGGCGTCTCACACCATGCCGGTGGAGCCGAAACCGCCTTGCCCGCGTGTGGTCTCACCACCGCTTTCGCGCTCTTCCAGACGCACTTGAACCACAGGCGCCACCACAAGCTGGGCAATGCGCAGACCACGCGTGATGGCGAAGTCCTCGTCGCCGTGATTGACGAGGATAACGCCAACCTCTCCGCGATAATCGGCATCGATGGTTCCAGGTGCGTTGAGGCAGGTGATGCCATGCTTGAGCGCGAGGCCCGAACGAGGGCGGACCTGACCTTCGAAGCCTTCCGGAAGTTCCAGGACGAGGCCCGTGGGCACGAGCACGCGCTTGCCCGGCAGCAGGATGATCTGGCGGTCTTCGGGAACGGCAGCGCGCAGATCCATGCCTGCAGCACCAGTGCTTTCATAGGCAGGGAGCGGCAGATCGGCAGCGTGGGGAAGGCGAATGACACCAATGGTGGGGCCAATGACGGGCGTGGAGATGTTTTGTGACATGGGACGCTGACCTGTCTCGGCTGAAGTGGGTTTGTCCTATCGTCTGACCGCTTTCGCTTCGCATTTCAACATGGGTGAGCAGAACCAGCCGCGATTATGCACCGCTCGTCGCTTCAGGAAAGCGTTCGACAGGCAGGCCAAGCCTTGTTAAAAGCGCCCCGCTTTCACACGACCGGATCATCATGCCCGAGAAACTCGCCGACGCGGTGGCGCGCCGCCGCACATTCGCAATCATCTCCCACCCGGATGCGGGTAAGACGACGCTGACGGAAAAGCTGCTGCTTTTCGGCGGCGCGATCCAGCTTGCCGGTGAGGTGAAGGCGAAGAAGGACCGGGTGCAGACGCGTTCGGACTGGATGAAGATCGAGCGCGAGCGCGGCATCTCGGTCGTGACCTCGGTCATGACCTTCGAATATGGCGACCATGTCTTCAACCTGCTCGACACGCCGGGCCACGAAGACTTTGCCGACGACACCTATCGCACGCTGACGGCTGTGGACTCTGCCGTCATGGTGATCGACGCAGCCAAGGGCATCGAGCCGCGAACGCTGAAGCTGTTCGAGGTCTGCCGGTTGCGTGACATTCCGATCGTCACCTTCGTCAACAAGATGGACCGCGAAAGCCGCGATCCCTTCGAGATCCTCGACGAGATCGAGCAGAAGCTGGCGCTTGATACAGCGCCGGTTACATGGCCGATCGGTCGGGGCAAGAGCTTCTCGGGCACGTTCAACCTTGCGAACTCCACCATCCGCCGCTCGGACGCCGATGTCGAGCCGGAGAAGGTGAACGGGCCGGAAGCGAGCCAGATCGCCGAGATGCTGCCGGAATTCGAGCGTGACGCATTTGTCGAGGAGATGATGCTGGCGCAGGAGGCCTGCCGGCCCTTCGACATGCAGTCCTTCCGCGAGGGACATCTCACCCCGGTCTATTTCGGTTCCGCACTTCGCAATTTCGGTGTGCGCGATCTGATCGAGGCGCTGGGCGCGGTCGGACCGCAGCCGCGCGACCAGGAAGCCGACCGCCGCACTGTGGCAGCTGACGAAGAGAAGATGACCTCATTCGTCTTCAAGATCCAGGCAAACATGGATCCCAACCACCGCGACCGTATCGCATTCGTGCGCGTGTGTTCGGGCAAGTTGCAGCGTGGCATGAAGGCCAAGCTGGTGCGAACGGGCAAGCCGATCAGCCTTTCCGCACCGCAGTTCTTCTTCGCCAAGAGCCGCATCACGGCAGACGAAGCCTTTGCGGGCGACGTGGTGGGCATTCCCAATCACGGCACGCTGCGCATCGGCGACACGCTGACGGAAGGTGAGGAACTGCTCTTCCGCGGCGTACCGAACTTCGCGCCGGAAATCCTGCGCCGGGTTCGCCTGGGCGACGCCATGAAGGCCAAGAAGCTGAAGGAAGCGCTTCAGCAGATGGCCGAAGAAGGTGTCGTGCAGCTCTTCACGCCCGAGGACGGCTCTCCTGCCATCGTGGGCGTCGTTGGTGCACTGCAGCTCGATGTCCTGAAAGAGCGCCTGCAGAACGAATACTCGCTGCCGGTCGATTTCGAGATGGCCCGTTTCTCGGTCTGCCGCTGGATCTCGGCGGAAGACAAGGGCGAGTTGGAACGCTTCATCAGTTCCCACCGCGCGGATATTGCGCGTGATCTTGATGAAGACCCGGTCTTCCTGGCCCCCCACGAATTCGGCCTCAATTACGAGGCGGATCGGTGGAAGCAGATCACCTTCAAGGCGATAAAGGACTATCAGGCTTTGGAAGCGGCCTGAGGCGAGCCGGAATCACCTACCGGCTAATTGTCTATATTCTTTCTCCCGTGGCAGCCTGACCTCTCCTGCTTGCTTTTCCTGGCAGGAGCGCTGCCGCTCGCGTGCACGATGTGACGCAGGGGCAATGTGGCGCATCAAGCACGACGCGCATTGTGGTTAAACAGAGATTACCGGGCTTCAGTTTTTCAAGAAGCTCATCCGGCCCAATGACGAAGGCGCTCCCATTTCGAGAGCGCGGGGGGCAGGCAGCGTACAATTCAACAGCGCGAGCTTTTTTCAAGCGCTGCAGATATTTCAGGAGCATTCCATGCCCATCAAGCTTGAAGTTTTAAGCCCCGGACATGTCGAGGCGGTGCAGGTTACGTTGAACGGCCCACATACACAGTTCGACGTTTCGGAAGTCCGCACCGTTCGGCTGCATCTTCAGCCGCAATCGCATTTCCAGTTCTTCCGCAACGGCGACGACCTGCTTCTGCAGATGCAAGACGGCGCGGAAAGCATACTTCTGATCGATTACTTCGAGGATGAGGACGACATTCCCGAGCTTCAGTTCCTTGCTGGAGATCAATCCTGCTTTCTGCCGATCAGTTTCGTCAACTATGACTATCAGGGTCTGTTGATACCCGAGATCGGCCAGGCGGCCTGCAGCAATGAGGGCTTTGCGGTGCCACCGCTTCTCCTGCTGGGCCTGTTGGGTGCGGGAGTTGCTGCGGCCGCTGTGATTGCCGACGACGATGATGGTGGCGGCGGCGGCGGAGGCACGACCCCGCCACCTGACGAGGCGCCGGAAGCGCCTGTCGTCAGTGCGATCACGGAAGATCTGGGAAGTGATCCCAGCGATGGCATCACCAACGACAACACGCTCCTCTTCAGCGGCACCGGCCTGCCCGGAGCGATTGTTGTGGTCTATCTCAACGGTGAGGAGATTGGGTCGACTGTCGCCGAACAGGATGGCAGCTGGACCTTCAACCATACCGAAGTTCCGCTGGCGGACGGCATCTATCAGGTGACTGCCGCACAGAAGCTGGCAGCCGACGGGAAGCTTTCAGAAATTTCGGACGCGTTCCGCGTTGAGATCGATACGAATGATGGCGGGGTGAACCCGCTACCGTCGCCTCCACCGGTGATTACCCATATCACCGAGGATAACGGGCACGACCCCAGTGACGGCGTCACCAATGACAACACGCTCTTCTTCAGCGGCACCGGAAAGCCGCACGCCACCGTCACGCTGTTTCTCGATGGTGAGGTGATCGGCACCGCACTGGTCGGCGAAGATGGCACATGGCAGGTCGACCACACTGACCAACCGCTCCCCGATGGCCGCTACGTCATGACTGCCACGCAGGAAGACCGCGCGGGCAATCCGGTTTCCGCCCCGTCCGACCCCTTCGATGTCGTGATCGACACGAACAATGGAGGCAGCGAGGAGACCCCGGCGCCCATCGTCACCGGCATTACCGACGATAACGGCGAGAGCGACAGTGACGGTATCACCGACGACAACACGCTGGAGTTTCACGGCATCGGCGAGGCGAACGCGCTGGTTTTCGTTTATCTCAACGGCGTCGAGATCGGTTCTGTCGTAGCAGGGGAAGACGGTCTTTGGACGTTGGACCATACAAGCGTGACGCTGGCCGACGGCGAATATGCCGTCACCGCGAGACAGGTCGATGCGGCCGGCAACGACATCTCGCCTCCCTCGGAGGTGTTCGACGTCATAATCGACACCAATATGGGGGGAACGGTTCCCACACCTGCCCCTGCCATCACCGGCATCACCGAGGATGACGGGCACGATCCGAATGACGGCATTACCAAGGATGATCGCCTGTTCATCCACGGCACGGGTGAGCCGGGCGCAATCGTCACGATCTTCATGGACGGGGTCGAGATCGGTTCGCTGCAGGTCGACGCTGCAGGCGAATGGAATTTCGATTACACCAATACCGCAATCCCGGAAGGCACCTATGACCTGACTGCCTCGCAGCGCGATCTTGCCGGAAATGACGAGTCTGAAACTTCCGATCCTTTCACCATCACCATTGATACCAATGGAGGCGGTACGCGCCCGACACAGCCGCCGATGGTGACGGGTATTACGGATGATTCAGGTGTGCCGGACGACGGCGTGACGAATGACAATACGCTGTTTTTCCATGGCACTGCAGAACCGAACGCACTGGTATTCGTCTATCTGAACGGTCGGCAGATCGGCTCGGATATCGCAGATGCCGATGGCAACTGGACCTATGACCACACCGAGGTGGTTCTGCGCGACGGACCGCATGTGGTAACCGCGACGCAGCAGGATGCTGCCGGCAATGATGTGTCGGACGAATCGGAGCCGTTCGACATCTACATCGATTCCGGCGCAACGGGCCCGGTGCCTCCGCCGGTTATCACTCATATCGACATCGATAGCGGTCACTCCGACAGCGATGGCGTTACCAAGCATGGCGAGGTGGATATTCATGGCGTGGGAAGGCCCAATGCGATCATCTATGTGCGCATCGATGGCCAGGAGGTCGGCTCGGTGGCCGCGGATGCGAACGGAGCATGGGTGTTCCCCAAGGAGCAGGTCTCGCTCGGCGAGGGTCCGCATGTCATCGAAGCGCAGCAGCAGGACCTTGCGGGAAATGACCTTTCCCCTCTCTCGGACCCGTTTGACGTTGTCGTCGACACCAACAATGGTGGGGCTGATCCGACGCAGCCGCCGGTGGTAACCGCGATCACGGAGGATTCAGGAGACCCGGATGGTGTCACGAATGACAACACGCTCGTCTTCCACGGGATGAGCGAGCCTTTTGCGCTCGTGAAGCTCTACATCGATGGCACTTTCGTGGGTACCGGCATCGCTGATGAGAATGGCGCGTGGGATGTCAATCACACACAAACGGCTCTGGCAGATGGAACCTATGCAATAACCGCCACGCAGGAGGATCAGGCCGGCAACGCGGAATCCGCCCACTCGGACGTGTTCGAAGTGGTCATCGACACGAATGAAAACGGCACCGTGCCCACGCCGCCGCCGGTCATAACCGGCATTACGGAGGACAGCGGCGAGCCCGATGGCGTCACGAATGACAACCGGTTGATATTCCACGGAACGAGCGAGCCAAACGCAACGATCGAACTGTTTATCAACGGCGTTTCCATCGGCACGGTAAAGGCCAGGCCAGATGGCAGCTGGGATTACAGTCATGAAGGCGTTGCGCTGGCGGATGGCGCCTATGTGGTGACCGCAACGCAGCGTGACCTTGCGAACAATGATCCTTCGGCTCCCTCCGCACCATTCGACCTTCTTGTGGACACCAATAATGGCGGAAACACACCGACCAACCCACCAATTGTCGACGGCATCAACACGGATGACGGGCGGGAGCCGGATGACGGCATCACCAGTGACAACACGATCTCCGTCCATGGTCGCTCTGACGAGCCGGATGGCGCGGTGGTAACCGTCACCATCTCGACGCCCGGCGGGAGCGTGGTCGCGACGTTGACGGCAGTGGTTCAGGGAGGCACCTGGGAAACCGAGCCGACGCAACCGCTCGCTGACGGGGACTATGATGTGAGCGCGACGCAGCGTGACCTTGCCGACAACCCGGAATCCGTGCCGTCGGTTTCCATGCCGATCATCATCGACACGAACGAGAATGGGACGGTCCCAACTGCCCCGCCTGTCATAGTTGGAATACGCGACGATACTGGCGCGGAGGATGGTTACACCAGTGACGACACGCTGTTCTTCTACGGCACCGGCGAGCGCTTCGCATTGGTGACCATCTATCTGGACGGAACGGCAATCGGATCCGAAATTGCTGATGCAAATGGCGAATGGGAATATGACCATACGCATGTCGTGCTGCCGGAGGCTACCTATCAGGTAACCGCGACGCAGCAGGACGCGGCACACAATCCACCGTCCGGACCCTCGGACGCATTCGAGTTGACAATCGACAAGACGCCGATCGGCCCGCCAACACGTGCAGTGGATGCGGGGCTCGATATGGTCCTGTTTGCCGAGGAGCCGTTGGACATCCAGCTGGACGATGACGGTGGTGACATCGAATTTCCGCTTGAGGAGGTGCAGAAGGAAACCGTCCCCGCGGATGAAAGCGGTTTCGAGTTTCATCATGCCAGCACCCACGGCCCTGCAAACGAGGCGGTGGAGATATCACGCTTGAGCGAAATCTGACCTTGGACGGGGCGTGAGCGCGTGATGCGCTTGCGTCCCTCTCCTCCCCTATGGCTGCCGCACCTGAAGCCTGCTGCGTAGAAAAATTTTCCGCGAATGCCTTGAAACACAAAGCTCCCGACCTGACCTGCAATCAGGTGATCCTGTAAGTTGAGGTCACATTGCTTCAGGGAGAGTAACCATGGGTCTTCGCATCAACGATACCGCGCCGGATTTCACGGCAGAGACGACCGCAGGCAAGATCAACTTTCATGAGTGGATCGGTGATGGCTGGGCGGTGCTGTTCAGTCACCCCAAAAATTTCACGCCGGTCTGCACGACCGAGCTTGGCACGATGGCCGGCCTGGCGGGCGAATTCGAGAAGCGCAATGTGAAGATCATCGGCATCTCGGTCGACCCGGTGGAGGACCACAAGCGCTGGAAGGACGACATTCGCACCGCCACGGGCCATGCAGTCGATTATCCGCTGATCGGCGACAGTGATCTCAAGGTCGCGAAGCTCTACGACATGTTGCCGGCCGATGCGGGCGAAAGCTCTGAAGGCCGCACGCCTGCCGACAACGCGACGGTACGCTCGGTCTATGTCATCGGGCCCGACAAGAAGATCAAGCTTGTGCTGACCTATCCGATGACGACGGGGCGCAACTTCGACGAGATCCTGCGCGCCATCGACTCCATGCAGCTGACCGCCAAGCATCAGGTGGCCACGCCTGCCAACTGGAAGCAGGGCGAGGACGTGATCATCACGCCGGCTGTCTCCAACGAGGATGCGACCAAGCGCTTCGGTTCCTACGAGACCATCCTGCCTTATCTGCGCAAGACGAAGCAGCCTGAGGCGTAAGGCCGCAAGTTTCGAGCCCGGTCTCGTCACATTCGTAAAAGAGACTCCGCTCGTTTTGAACGGAGTCTTTTTTTCATGCGTAAGTTTTCAATCATCCTCCTCACGCTTGCCGGTGTCGGCACTCTTGCCACCGGTGCTCATGCCTGGGATCAGACGGCATCCAAGCTGAAGGACCAGTGCCTCTCCTCCTCCACGGTGCGCAATGCCATCCACAATCCGCGCATCTGGGTCGATACGCGTGGCTCGCAGAATTTCAGCTATGCCATTGTCGGCGGTGACTCCAAGCACTCGCGCGACGAGATCGGCTTCATCTGCATCTACGACAAGGCCAGGGAAAAGATGGAGATCAGCGGCGAAGTGCACGAGGACGATCTCGACCGCATCTTCTAAAGCAATGGACTGCTGAGCAGTCTCGCCCTACATCGCTCCAATGGCATGGCGCGACCAATCCTCTTGCGATATGGTCGCGCCGAATTTTTCAAGAAGGCGAGCGATGTCAGAGCAACGGACCACCGCTGATGGCGGCATGGAAACGGCCTACGGCTTCAAGCAGGTTGGGCAGGGCGAGAAGCAGCCACTGGTCAATGAGGTGTTTCATCGGGTTGCCGACCGATATGACCTGATGAACGACCTCATGTCCGCCGGACTGCACCGTCTGTGGAAGGACGGCATGGTGTCCTGGCTGAACCCGCCCAAGCGGCACGGTTTCAGGTCGCTGGATGTTGCCGGCGGCACGGGGGACATTGCCTTCCGCATTGTCGAGGCATCCAATCGCAATGCCGATGTCACGGTTCTCGACATCAACGGCTCCATGCTGAAGGTGGGCGAGGAACGTGCGCTGAAGCGCGGCATCGCCGAAAACCTCACCTTTGTCGAAGCCAACGCGGAGGAACTTCCCTTCGAAGACAACAGCTTCGACGCCTATACGATCGCCTTTGGCATTCGCAATGTCCCGCGCATCGATGTGGCACTGTCGGAAGCCTATCGCGTCCTGAAGCCCGGCGGGCGCTTTCTTTGCCTCGAATTTTCGGAAGTGGACATGCCGCTTCTCGACCGCATCTATGACGAGTGGTCATTCCGCGCGATCCCGCCCATCGGCAAGATGGTGACGGGCGATGACGAGCCTTATCGCTATCTTGTGGAATCGATCCGCAAATTCCCCAACCAGAAGGACTTCGCGGCCATGATCACGCGCGCTGGCTTCTCCCGCGTGACATGGCGCGACTATTCCGGCGGCATTGCAGCACTGCATTCCGGCTGGAAGATCTGACGGGAAATCAATGAGCACTGTTGGGGCATATTTCCGACTGGTCCGTGCGGGCTGGATTCTTGTTCGCGAAGGCGTGATCGCTGCCCTGCCGGGAGAGCAGTTTCAGGGCATGCCGCTTTTCATGTGGAAGGCGGCGCGGGTGTTTTCCCGCAGGCGTTCCGGCGAGCGCGACCGCTCGGAGCGACTGGCCAAGGCGGTGGACCGGCTGGGGCCATCCTATGTGAAGCTCGGCCAGTTTCTGGCCACGCGTCCGGATGTGGTCGGCCATGACATGGCCATCGACCTGGCCGGTCTGCAGGACCGGATGGACACTTTTCCCGATGCACTTGCGCGCAAGGAGATCGAGGAATCGCTCGGTCAGCGTATCGAGGATCTCTATCTCACCTTCGATCCCCCGGTTGCGGCTGCATCCATCGCGCAGGTCCACCCTGCCGAAGTGATCCGCAATGGCGAGCGCCAGAAGGTAGCGGTGAAGGTTATCCGGCCGGGCGTGCGTCGGCGCTTCAACAATGATCTGGAAAGCTATTTCCTTGCGGCCAAGCTGCAGGAAAGGCTCGTGCCGTCCTCCCGCCGACTGAAGCCGGTGGAGGTGACGCGCACGCTGGCGCAGACGACGCGGATCGAGATGGATCTGCGACTTGAGGCGGCGGCCATTTCAGAGATCCACGAGAACACCAAGGAGGATCCCGGCTTTCGTGTGCCCTGGGTGGATTGGGCGCGCACGGGCCGCGATGTCATCACGCTGGAATGGATCGACGGCATCAAGATGTCGGATGTGGAGGGCCTGAAAGCGGCTGGCCATGATCTGGAAAAGCTCGCGGAAGTGCTGATCCAGTCCTTCCTGCGTCACACGCTGCGCGACGGCTTCTTCCATGCCGACATGCATCCCGGCAATCTGTTCGTGGAAGCGGATGGTACGATTGTGGGTGTCGATTTCGGCATTGTCGGGCGCATCGGCAAGCGCGAGCGCCGGTTCCTGGCCGAAATTCTCTACGGCTTCATCACGCGCGATTTCCGCCGGGTGGCGGAAGTGCATTTCGAGGCGGGCTATGTGCCCGGCCATCACGATGTGGCAGCCTTCGCGCAAGCGCTCAGGGCGATTGGCGAACCCATTCACGGACAGCCGGCGGAGACCATCTCCATGGCGCGGCTGCTTACCCTTCTGTTTGAAGTGACCGAGCTTTTCGACATGCAGACGCGGCCCGAACTTTTGCTTCTGCAGAAGACCATGGTCGTGGTGGAGGGTGTGTCGCGCAATCTGAACCCGCATTTCAACATGTGGAAGGCGGCCGAGCCTGTGGTCGGCGACTGGATACGCTCCAATCTCGGCCCGCGGGGCGTGGCTACCGATGCGCGCGACGGGTTGAACGCGCTTGTCTCCCTGGCTCGCCAGGCACCCGAATTCGCAGCCCGCACGGAGCGTCTTTCACGCGAGCTCGATCGCATGGCTGTCAACGGTATCCGGCTGGACGAGGAGACGGCGCTGGCCATCGGCAATGCCGAGGCCAAGCTGAACCGCTCGGGCCGCTTCGCCCTTTGGATCATTGCGCTGTCGCTGATCGGGATCCTCATACAGCTGTCGTGAAGCATCTGGCGCTTTGCATGGCTTGAGGATTTCGTTCATACCCTTTTGGCACACTGCCCGGATTTTCAAGCGAAGCGGATTTCGTGACATGGTGTTGGACGGGAAGCGCATTCTTCTGATCATCGGCGGCGGTATCGCGGCCTATAAATGCCTTGATCTGATCCGCCGGCTGCGCGAGCGCGGTGCGAATGTGCGCTGTGTGCTGACGAAAGCCGCACAGGAATTCGTCACGCCGCTTTCGATGGGCGCACTATCCGCCGAGAAGGTTTTCACGGATCTCTTCGACCGTGAGGACGAGCATGATGTCGGCCATATCCGGCTGGCGCGTGAAAGCGACCTGATCGTGGTCGCACCGGCAACGGCCGACATGATGGCCAAGGTCGCCCATGGCCATGCCAGCGACCTTGCAGGCGCCGTTCTCCTGGCAACCAAAACCAGGGTTCTGTTCGCGCCCGCCATGAACCCGCAGATGTGGGCGCATCCGGCCACCCGGCGCAATCTGGCAGTCTTGAAGGATGACGGCGTGTATTTCGTCGGCCCCAATCGCGGCGAGATGGCCGAAAGCGGTGAAGCGGGCGAAGGACGGATGGCCGAGCCGCTGGAAATCGTCGCGGCTGCGGAGGCGCTTCTTGATGACCGACTGAAGCCGCTTTCCGGCAAGCGCATTATCGTGACTTCCGGCCCGACCCATGAGCCGATCGACCCCGTGCGCTATATCGCCAATCGCTCATCAGGGCGGCAGGGCCATGCCATTGCAGCTGCCTTGGCGGAACTGGGCGCGGATGTGCAGCTTGTGTCGGGGCCGGTGAATATTCCCGACCCGGATGGCGCGAACGTCACCCGCGTCGAGAGCGCGCGGGACATGAAGGCGGCGGTGGAAGAGTTGCTGCCCGCCGATGCGGGTATCTTTGTTGCAGCCGTAGCCGATTGGCGCACGGCCACCGAGACGGGCGAAAAGATCAAGAAGCAGGCAGGTGCGGATGTGCCGCATCTGGAACTGGTCGAAAATCCCGACATTCTGGCCGGCATCGGCCATCACAAAATGCGCCCTCACCTCGTGATCGGCTTCGCGGCCGAAACACAGAATGTGGTCGAGAATGCGCGCAAGAAGCTTTCCAAGAAGGGTGCGGACTTCATTATCGCCAATGATGTCTCCCATGACAGTGGCGTGGGCGAGAGCGGCGTGATGGGCGGCACGCGCAACCGCGTGATCGTGGTTGGCAGCGATGGTGAGGAAGCCTGGCCTGAAATGAGCAAGGAAGAGGTTGCCGAAAAGATCGCGGCACTTGTTGCAGAGAGGCTCACGGCATGAGTGCCGCGCCGCGGCTGGAGACGGAGCGGCTGATCCTGCGCGGCCATGAGGTGCAGGACTTCGCTGCTCTTTACGCGCTGTGGACCGATCCGACCGCCAGCCAGTATGTCACGCAGCCGCATTCGGAAGAGGATGGCTGGAAGAAGCTTCTGATCAAGGCCGGGTGCTGGGAACTGCTCGGCTTCGGCTACTGGATGGTGGAAGACAAGGCGACCGGCAAGCTTCTGGGCGAAGTCGGCTTTCACGACATGCGTCGCGATATCACGCCTAGCCTTGGCGGGACGATGGAAGCGGGCTGGACCTTTGCCGGTCATGCCCAGGGCAAGGGGTATGCGCGCGAAGCGGTGCGGGCGATGCTCGACTGGTGCGACGAGACACACCGTGGAGCACTGGTAACCTGCATCATCGATCCGGAAAACACGCGCTCCATCACACTCGCGCAGGACTTCGGCTTTCGCGAGATCGCGCGCACCAGCTACAAGCAGAAACCGGTCATCATGTATCAGCTCGCGCGTGGTACGCAGGCAGGCTGAGCGCCAGTTGACACCCAGCCCGCATCCAGTTCCGCGTCAGGCCAAACGTTCGCGGTAGATTTCCTGCAACTCGACAACCCGCGTCCAGAAGCGGTCCTCACCTTCACCGGCAAGCTCGTTGCGCAACACTTCCAGATGAGCGTGCCAGCCGCTGGCCACGTTGAGCATCTGCCCCGCATCCACAAGGCGCTTGTGGGTGAGGACGAGACGGACCTTCGAGCCTTCCTCGAAAAGTTCGAATTGCACCTCGCTCTCTGAATCGCCGGGCCATGTGAATGCCAGCAGGCGCGGAGGATCATATTCGGTAATGCGGCATTGCGAGGTGAATCCGTTCTTGTTGATGTCGGCAAAACGCTCCGGCGGCGTGTCCGCGGTGAAGTCGGAATGCCGGAATTTCAGCTCGACCTGGCCGCCAACGCGGTCATCCATCTCGCCGCCGGCTAGCCATTTGCGCCGCTTCTTGCCTTCGACCAGATATGACCAGACCCTGTCGGCCGGGCCGGGCAATATGCGCTCGATGCGCAGCGTGTCCGGCGCGATCAAGGTTCCCAAGGCATCATTGTCAATCATGCTTTTCATCACCATTCTCCATTGGTTTCGCCGGCTTTTTCGCGGCGACCTTGTCCTCGGCTTCAAGAAGCGCCTGCAATTCGTCGAGCCTTGCGTTCCAGAAGCGTTCGTAATGGCTGATCCATGATCGAGCTTCCGCAAGACGCATCGCGTCGAGGCGGCAATAATTTATCCGCCCCTCCTTTCGCCTGCGGACAAGCCCGGCCTGCTCCAGCACGCGCAGATGCTTGGACGCACCGGCCAGTGACATGGAGAAGGGCTCGGCCAGCGCACTGATGCTGCGCTCGCCATTTTTCAGTGAATCAAGCATGTGGCGGCGCGTCGTATCCGCCAATGCGTGAAAGATAAGGTCCAATTGCGCGTCATGTTCAACCATATGGTTTAGTAACACCGTCGCACCTCAATAGTCAACCACTTGGTTAAGTTTTATCATATGCGCATGAAAAAGCCACCGCACCATGGGGTGCGATGGCTCTATGGAAGCGCCGAAATGGCCGGTTCCTATTCCTTGCTCTCGTCGGCGGGACCTGCATTCAGCTGGCCATATTTTTCCTCGCCGATCTTCTCGAGCAGTTCGAGCTGGGTTTCGAGGAAGTCGATATGGCCTTCCTCGTCGGCCAGCAGTTCCTCGAACAGCTTCATGGTGACGTAATCGCCGGCGTCGTGGCAGATGTCGCGGGACTTCTTGTATGAATCGCGCGCCTCGTGCTCGCCGGCCAGATCGGCTTCAAGCACCTCGCGCACATTCTGCCCGATGCGCAGAGGCGCGACGGACTGGAGGTTCGGGTGACCTTCAAGGAAGATGATGCGCTCGACCAGCTTGTCGGCGTGATGCATCTCCTCGATGGATTCCTCGCGCTCCTTGTTGGCGAGCCTCGTATAGCCCCAATCTTCCAGAAGGCGGTAATGCAGCCAATACTGGTTGACCGCACCCAGTTCCAGGAAGAGGGCCTCGTTAAGCCGCTCGATAACGCTTGGCTCGCCTTTCATTGAATCTGCTCCCGAATTTTTCGCGCAGCGCGCGGACACGATCCAGATAGGTCACGACCTCCGCCTCATCGATGGCGGCGTCGCGGTGATAGTCTTCGGTTACCCGAATGATCGTTTCGACCACATTCGGGAAGCAGCCGCAACAGCGTCCGCGCTTGGCCATGGCATGATAGACCTTGGCGGGCACGATAAGCTGCCACGGATCCTCGTCGAGCATGGCGCGAATCTGCGCCTCGACTTCCTTCTGCGTAATGAAATTGCACTGGCAGACGAGCATGTGACCAACAATCCCGGAGCATTTTAAAGCATCGGTTTGTCACGGCCTTCAGGGCATGGGAGAGCCAGCTTGAAACGCTCATCAAATAGCGCATTCATGCACGGCGTTCATCCATGAAGGGTTAAAGGCCCTGACATTTCGAACGCGTCCTTGTGAGACGGCGGGATAAAAGCGCTTGAAGCCTGTCAGTGTCAAGTTAAACCTGACTTCCAAGTTCAGGCTTTCATCACACGGCTTCATGTTTGTCCAGAAACTCTTGTGCCGTCAGCGCGCGAAAGTCGTCGAGCGCGGCGCGCAGCTTGTCATGCGACCAGTCCCACCAGGCCAGTTCCTCGAAACGTTCGGCGGTTTTTTCATCGAAGCGGCGGCGGATCGGATGGGCCGGCACGCCGCCGACAATGGTGTATGGCTCGACATCGCGGCTGACCACGGCGCCTGCGCCGATGACGGCGCCGTTGCCGATCTTCACGCCGGGCAGGACTGTTGCGCCATGGCCGAGCCAGGTGTCATGGCCGATACTCACCGCGTTTTCGCGCCGCCATTCGAAGAAGCCTTCCTCGTTCTGCGCATCCTGCCAATAGTCACCGGCGCGGTAGGTGAAGTGGTGAAGGGTCGCGCGCCAGGTCGGGTGGTTGGTGGCGTTGATGCGGCAGGCGGCTGCGATATTGGAGAACTTGCCGATCTGCGCGCACCAGACCAGACAGTCCTGCACGATATAGGAATAGTCGCCGACACTGCTGTCATTGACGCGGGAGCGCTCGCCGATTTCGGTGAAGCGGCCAAACGTGGAGCCGGTGACATCAGCCGTTTCATGCACCAGCGGCGTTTCCGACAGCTTGGTCATGCGGCCCTCGCGGGGGCGAAGCCGGTCACGTCGATGATGTCATCGGCGACCATGTCGCGCACTTCCTGATCGTGGAAGATGCCAAGCAGTGCAGTGCCTGCCTGCTTCTTTTCCCCGATCATCTCCACCACGACCTCGCGATTGGCGCGGTCGAGCGAGGCGGTCGGTTCATCCAGAAGCAGGATCGGGTGGGAGGTGATGAAGCCACGGGCAATGTTCACGCGTTGCTGCTCGCCGCCAGAGAATGTGGCCGGCGGCAATTGCCACAGGCGCTCCGGCAGATTGAGCCGGGCGAGCATGGTAGAAGCCTTTTCGCGGGCGGCATCGGGGGCAAGGCCTTCCGCTATCGCCGGTTCTGCCACGATATCAACCGCAGAGACGCGCGGCACCACGCGCAGGAACTGGCTGACATAGCCAATTGTGCTGTTGCGGATGGCGATGATCGTGCGCGGATCGGCGGTGACGAGGTCGATCAGTTCGTGCCCGTGCTGGACGATGATCTGCCCACTGTCGGCGGCATAGTTTCCATAGGCCATCTTGAGGATCGAACTCTTGCCCGCGCCCGATGGACCGCCGAGCACGGCGCATTCGCCTGCGCGAACCGCGAAGGATGCATTCTTGACCACGGACAGGCGTATGCCGCCCTGCAGATGCATGGTGAAGCTCTTGGACAGTTCCGAGACGACGAGTGGCGTTGTCATGGGGTCACACCTGCAGGATCGAGGAAACGAGAAGCTGGGTATAGGGCGCCTGGGGGTCGTCCAGCAGGCGGTCGGTCAGGCCGCTTTCGACGACGTGGCCGTCCTTCATCACCATCATGCGGTGGGAGAGAAGGCGTGCGACGGCAAGGTCGTGGGTGACGACGATTGCCGCCAGGCCCATATCCTGAACAAGACCGCGCAGGAGATCGAGCAGGCGCGCCTGCACCGAGACATCCAGTCCGCCGGTCGGCTCGTCCATGAAAACGAGACGCGGCCCGGTGACAAGGTTTCGCGCGATCTGCAGGCGCTGGCGCATGCCGCCGGAGAAGGCGCGCGGCTGGTCGTCCACGCGGTCTGCGGCGATCTCCACGCGGCCGAGCCAGTCGGTTGCCGTCTCGCGGATCTGGCCGTAATTCCGGTCGCCCAGCGCCATCAGCCGCTCGCCGACATTGGCGCCGGCAGACACCGTCATGCGCAGCCCGTCGGCCGGGTTCTGATGCACGAAGCCCCAGTCGGTGCGCATGAGGAATCGCCGCTCCGCCTCGCTCATGCGGTAAAGGTCGCGGGTCGTGTCGTCGCGCATGCGGTAGGAGACGATGCCGGATGTGGGCAGCAGGCGCGTCGAGAGGCAGTTGAGCAAGGTGGTCTTGCCGGAGCCGGATTCTCCGACGATTGCCAGCACTTCGCCGGGATAGAGGTCAAAGGAGACGTCGTTGCAGCCGATGCGGTTTCCATAGAATTTGGAGACCGAGCGGGCGGTGAGCAGGGGTTGGTCGGTCATTGCTGGTCACCTCGAATATGTTCGGAAAGGTAGGCGTCTGTCTCACCCCCCTCTGTCCTGCCGGACATCTCCCCCTCAAGGGGGGAGATTGGTCGTTGAGAAGGCAGTGCCAGCATTTGGTGTGCAGGCGATATATAGACGCCAGCCATTCTCCCCCCTTGAGGGGGGTGAGTAGCGGTTGGCCGCAGGCCAGGACAAAGCCAATGATTTGGCTTTGTCAGCGCCCGAACGCGTGGAGCGCAAGCGGAGCGCGCCCGGCAGGGCAGAGGGGGGTTGTTATGCTCTGACATCAATCACCCTCCCTTGCCCGATGCGCTTCGCAGTGGTCGGTGTCGGAGCAGACGAACATGCGTCCGCCCCTGTCATCGAGCACTACCTCGTCAAGATAGACACCGGTGGAGCCACAGAGCGCGCAGGGGTCCTCGAATTTCTGGATCTCGAAGGGGTGATCCTCGAAGTCGAGGCTGACGACATCCGTGTGTGGCGGGATGGCGTAGATGCGTTTTTCGCGGCCTGCGCCGAAAAGCTGGAGCGCTTCGCTGCGGTGCATTTTCGGGTTGTCGAATTTTGGCGTGGGCGACGGGTCCATCACGTAGCGGCCATGCACCTTGACCGGATAGGCATAGGTGGTGGCGATGTGGCCGTGCTGGGCGATGTCCTCGTAGAGCTTCACGTGCATGAGGCCGTATTCTTCCAGCGCATGCATCTTGCGCGTCTCGGTCTCGCGCGGCTCCAGAAAGCGCAAGGGCTCGGGGATCGGCACCTGGTAGACCAGTACCTGACCCTCACGCAGCGGTTCTTCCGGAATGCGGTGACGGGTCTGGATGATACTGGCGTCGCGTGTATGGGTGGTAACGGCGACATTGGCGACCTTCTGGAAAAAGGCGCGGATGGAAACGGCGTTGGTGGTGTCGTCCGCGCCCTGATCGATGACCTTCAACACATCATCAGGACCGATGACGGCCGCAGTGACCTGAACGCCGCCGGTGCCCCATCCATAGGGCATGGGCATTTCGCGGCTGGCGAACGGTACCTGATAGCCGGGAATGGCGATGGCCTTCAGGATCGCGCGGCGGATCATCCGCTTGGTCTGCTCATCCAGATAGGCGAAGTTGTATCGGGCGATATGGTTCATTGCAGACCCCAAGCTCGCGTTAAGGTTTTAGGTGCATTCTGGTTCTCGCAGAAGATTTGCCTCGCGAGGTTGTCATGCCCACAGTCGAGACCATCGAGACCATCGGCCTTGCTGCCATGCTCGTCTTCATAGCGATCGTGATCTGGCGGGCAGCACATGCCGAGCCAACCGTGCGGAAGGACTGCGCCAACAATGCCAGCGGCTTTTACGGCGGTGGCGATGGCGGCTCCTGTGACGGAGGCGACTGAAGTCATTCCGCTGCCTCCCGGCTAGCCTCGCCCTCGCGGCGCTCTTCGAATTCGCGGCGCATCTGGCGTACGAGGCCGAGTTCGGCCTGGAAATCGACATAGTGGGGCAGTTTCAGATGCTCGACGAAGCCGGTCGCCTGCACATTGTCGGAATGGGAAACCACGAATTCCTCGTCCTGTGCGGGCGCGGTGATGTCTTCGCCAAGCTCGCTGGCGCGTAATGCGCGGTCGCAAAGCGCCATGGCCATGGCCTTGCGCTCCGACTGGCCGAAGACCAGACCATAGCCGCGGGTGAATTGCGGCGGCACCTTCATCGATCCCTTGAACTGGTTGACCATCTGGCACTCGGTGACGCGGATGCGGCCAAGCGGGACGGGGAAGCCAAGCTCGGGCATATCAAGCTCGATCTCCACCTCCCCGATGCGGATTTCGCCGGCAAAGGGATGGCTGCGCGCATAGCCACGTTGGGTGGAATAGCCGAGCGCCAGCAGGAAGCCTTCATCACCGCGCGAAAGCGCCTGAAGGCGAGCATCGCGCTCCATCGGATATTCGGGCGGTGTGCGGGTAATGTCGGCGGGCTCGTGATTGTCACCACGGGCGTCGTCGCTCTCAATAAGCCCTTCGCCTGCGAGAATGTCGGTGACGCGAGGCATGTCTGCAGCGTCATCCTCGCGACGTTCCGGCTCGGCAGGCGCATCCTCGCCGGCAAGTGCGGGGTCAAGCAGACGATGCGTGTAATCGAAGGTCGGCCCCAGCAACTGGCCGCCGGGCAGGTCCTTGTAGGTTGCGGAGATGCGGCGTTCCACCTGCATGGCGGCGGTGTCGATGGGGCGAGAATAGCCAAAGCGCGGCAGAGTGGTGCGATAGGCGCGCAGAAGGAAGATTGCCTCGATCATGTCGCCACGCGCCTGCCGCACGGCAAGCGCTGCAAGACCCGTATCGTAGAGCGAGCCTTCGGCCATGACGCGATCGACAGCAAGTGAGAGCTGGCCCGCGATCTGCTCCAGCGTGAGTGCGGGAACCGCACGGTCGCCGCGTCTTCGGTCTGCAAGCAGGCGATGCGCGTTGTCGATGGCGGCCTCACCGCCCTTGACGGCAACATACATGGCTCAGCCCTCCTTCATGGTGATGCGGGTTGTGCGCGGCAGGCAGGCGATGCCGGCACGGGAGACGAGAACAAGATCCACTCCGCGGGGATAGCGCCCAATGTTCTGCGCCCATTGCTGCAGGAAATGGCGCGGCATGGGTGTGGGCGAGAGCTCCGCCTGCTCGCGGATGCCGGGACCGGAAAGGCGAAGCGCCTCGCCGTGGCTGAGATTGTCGACCTGCAGGATGATCGTGGCGGAGCGATCCGGATAGGATTGGGAGCCTTGAGCGAAATTCTCCAGCGCGATCAGTTCCGATGGCTGGCTGACAAGGACGAAATGGGCTGCACTTGGCTGGGCGGCGACGGGTGCGCCGGTGTGGAAGCCGAGCCAGGTGGTCACGGCCTTTTCCGCAGCAAGTCCCGCATCAAGCCATATCGGCGTATCCGCGTCGCATAGCGTGAGAGCAACCGCGCCTGCTTCGGGCGAAAGCGGGGCGGGCGGGCGCGGCAGAGCAATGTCGCGGAAGATGGAGCCCGGGCGCGCCATCGCATCCATGAGGCCGCGAAAATTTGTTTGCGCCTGCATCACGGCGTCATGAAAGCCGCCTTCGATTGCCATTTCTTCCATGCGCATCAGTCTTCCCCTCTCGTCATGGTGAAGAAGTCCACCCTTGTCGCAGCCGTTTCCTCGCGCTGGAGTCTGTCCTCTGCCTCCTGCTCGTGGCGCAGCGGAAACAGGATTTGCGTGTCGATGCGACTTGCATGTTCGGAACGCTGGCGAAGGGCATCGAGAAGTGCCGAAAGGCGCACCTTTTCCTGATCGCGGCCCAGCGCATAGGCGTGGCCGATCTCACCGGTCGGCAGCTTCACGCTGGCGCGCGTGACGGTCGCGTCTCCGAAATTGAAAGGCGAACCCCCGCCGCCGATGCGCCCGCGCAATGCGACGAGGCCGGTTTCCGGCCCGCGCAGATCCTGCGCTTCGGAGGGCAGTTCATGTTGACTGAACAATTCGCCGAGGCGCTTGCCCGGAGCGCGAGCGAGGATACCCATCGCCTCCTGCCGTGAAAGTGCTGCCGTCATCTTCATCACCTCATATTTGTATATTGCTCTATACAACTAGATGTCTTAAGTTCTTCTCCTAGTCTCGATCCGTGACGGGTGTGTGACAGACCGGAGAAAAATGAAGTGAGCAATGCAGGCGTGATGGAGAGGCGCAGCGGGGTCGCGCTCTGGCGGCAGATTGCGGATCGCATTCGCCATGAGCTTCGTGAGGGACTGGCCAATCACGAAGGCAGGCTGCCGCCGGAAATGGAGCTTGCGGTCCGGTTCGGCGTCAACCGACATACAGTGCGGGCCGCCATCCGCTCGCTGATCGACGAGGGCATCCTGCGCGCTGAACAGGGTCGCGGGACCTTCGTGCAAAGTCGGCCGAAACTCGCCTATCCCATCCGCCGTCGCACGCGATTTTCCGAAGGCCTCTCCGGGCAGGCGCGCAAGGCGCGGGGCATATTGTTAGCGCATGATTACTTACCGGCGGCGGAGAGCGTGGCAGAACAGCTTGGCCTGAAAGCTGGCGCACAGATCCTGCGGCTGGAGACACTGTCCTTTGCCGATGGCTGGCCAATTTCACGGGCCATCAGCCATTTTGATGCCGCGCGTTTCGAGGGGCTGGAAAGGCATTTCGAGGAGACCGGAAGCATTACCGCATCGTTCAGGCGGCTGGGGCTGGAGGACTACACCCGGCGTGAGACCGCCATCACCGCTCAGCATACCGAGAGTGCCGATCTTGAACATCTGAAGCTTTCGCCCGGTGCCATCATTCTGATCACGCAGGCGGTGAATGTGGATGGCGAGGGCACGCCCGTGCAATATTCGCTGACACGATTTGCCGCCGACCGGGTCGAACTGCAGGTGGACGGGCGCGAGATCTGACCTTCCTCTCACGGCGAATTGAGTGCTTCGCGAGCAGGTTGCGCGTTGCCATGACGCTCGCCCTCGTGCTCAATCAGCCGCGAAACATTCCGGAGGTTTTCGTGCTCAAGAAGCTGACCATCGCCCTGTCGCTGTCATTTGTCGGCAGCCTCGCCCATGCCGACAGTCCCGATATCGCCAACTGGGAGAGCGTGGTTGAAGAGGCGCGCGGGCAGACGGTCTATTTCAATGCATGGGGCGGCGCGGAAAACATCAATGCCTATCTGGAATGGGTGGGTGAGGAACTGCGCGACTGCTGCGAAATCGAGCTTGCGCATGTGAAGCTCGATGACACGGCCAACGCCGTGGCCAAGGTTGTTGCAGAACGTGCCGCGGGTCGCGATCAGGGCGGTTCGGTCGATCTCATCTGGATCAATGGCGAGAATTTCGCCTCCATGAAGGAGCGCGGCCTGCTTCTGGAGAAGGGATGGGCGGAAAAGCTGCCCAATTGGTTATTCGTCGATATCGCAAACAAGCCGACGGTGCTGACCGATTTCACCATTCCCGTGGAAGGACAGGCCGCCCCCTGGGGCATGGCAAAGCTCGTCTTCTTTTACGACTCGGCCCGCCTGGAGGAAGTCAGCCTGCCCTCCAGTGCGGACGAACTGCTCGATTGGGCAGAAGCCAATCCGGGACGTTTCTCCTATCCGTCACCGCCGGATTTCATTGGCAGTTCCTTCCTCAAGCAAGTGCTGATCGAAACGGTTGGCGATCCGACCGTGCTGCAACAGCCGGCCGATGAGGCTGATTTCGACACCGCGAGCGCGCCGCTGTTCGACTATCTCGACCGGCTGCACAAGGTGGCATGGCGCGAGGGACGCGCCTTTCCGCAGAACTATCCGGCCATGAAGCAGCTTCTGGCCGATGGCGAACTTGAAATCATCTTCGCCTTCAACCCGTCCGAAGCCTCCAACGCCATTGCCAATTTCGAGTTGCCGGACACGGTGCGTTCATTCACCTTCGAGGAAGGCACGCTCGGCAACACGCATTTCGTGGCCATTCCCTACAATGCCTCGGCCAAGGCAGGTGCGCTGGTAACGGCGAATTTCCTCATGTCGCCGGAGGCGCAGTTGCGCAAGCAGGACCCAGAGGTCTGGGGCGACCCGACCGTTCTCGGCATGGACAAGTTGCCTGAAACGCTTCAGGCGGATTTCGCCGCGCTGGATCTTGGTATCGCCACGCTTGCGCCGGAAGAGCTTGGACCGGTTCTGGAAGAGCCGCATCCAAGCTGGATGGAGCGCGTGGAGGAAGCCTGGAAACGGCGCTACACGGTTGGCAACTGACGACACATTGCGCAACGCAAACAGCATGGTTCGCCCGACCATCCTCGGGCCGGCGCTGACAGTCCTGCTTCTGGCGGGACCGGTGGCATTCGGGCTGGCTGGCACGGTCCTGCCTGCATTCGGAATCGCTCCCGGCTTTGGCGGAGGCGGATTCAGCCTTCATTATTTTCGGGAGCTTTTCGCCCAGCCTGCGCTCTTCTGCTCGATCACGCTTTCACTCAGTTCGGGCCTCGCCTGTGCCGTTCTTTCGCTCCTGATCGTGATGCTTTTCACGGCAGCATTTGCGGGAACGGCGACATTCCGGCGGATGCAGCATCTGCTGGGACCGCTGCTGTCGCTGCCCCATGCGGCCGCAGCGCTTGCCATTGCCTTCCTGATTGCGCCATCAGGCATGATCATGCGCCTCATCTCGCCGGAGCTTACGGGCTGGCAGCGGCCACCGGACCTGCTTATCGTTCACGACCGGCTGGCGTTTTCCATGATCGGCGCGCTGGTCGCCAAGGAAGTTCCCTTCCTGCTTCTCATGACCCTTGCCGCGCTGCCCCAGGCTCCTGTCGAGAGGGTTCGCCAACTGACAGGCGCGCTGGGCTACGGGCGGATTGCGGGCTTCATCCATGGGGCATGGCCGGGAATTTACCGCCAGATCCGGCTGCCGGTCTTCGCAGTCATCGCCTTTGCCTCGTCCAATGTGGAGGTCGCACTCATTCTGGGACCGACCCAGCCGCCCACGCTTGCCGCGCGGCTGGTGACGTGGATGGGCGATCCGGATCTCTCGCAGCGCCATCTTGCATCGGCGGGCGCGCTGCTGCAGCTCCTGGTGACGGGATTGGCACTTTGCATCTGGATCGGAATGGAGCACCTGCTTGCCGCCTTGCGCAACAAGGCTGCCTGCGCCGGCCTGCGTATGCGCCGCGATGGGCCTTTACAGGTGTTCTCTCTGGCAGCGATGGTCATCTCGGCTGGAGCGATATTCGCAGGACTTGGTGCGCTGGCCTTCTGGTCATTTGCCGGGCTATGGCAGTTCCCCGATTTCCTGCCAAGCGGCTTCACGCTCAGAAACTGGATGAAGGCGCTGCCTCGGGTGGTGGAACCACTTGGCACGACACTTCTCGTGGGTGTTGTGAGCGCGCTGATTGCTGCGCTTCTGACAGTCCTGTGCCTCGTTCATGAAGACCGCACCGGCAAGCGCGCGGGACGGGGGGCGGAAGCGCTGATCTATCTGCCGCTGATCGTGCCTCAGGTGACTTTCATATTCGGACTGCAGTTCCTGCTCGTTGCAAGCGGTTGGCTTGCCACGCTGCCGGCACTGCTTTTTGCCCATCTCGTCTTCGTCATGCCCTATGCCTATCTGTGCCTGAAGGACCCGTGGCGCAGTTTCGACCGGCGTTACGAGCAGGTGGCGGCGGGGCTTGGCAAGTCGCCGATGACAACGCTTTTCAGAATACGCCTGCCCATGATGCTGCGCCCGCTTCTGGTGCTTTTCGCAATCGGGTTTTCTGTGTCGGTGGGCCTCTATCTGCCGACAGTTCTGATTGGCGCAGGGCGCCTGACCACCATTACGAGCGAGGCTGTGGCGCTTGCCTCAGGAGGCAATCGGCGCATCATCGGCGTCTATGCCTTTTTCCAGATGCTGTTGCCGGTTGCGGGCTTTGCCATTGCCACGCTCGTGCCGGCGCTGATATTCCGGCGCTTTCGCGGGATGCAGGTGTGACGGATATCGTGACGGACAGGGCCGGACTTCTTCTGCAGGATGTGGTGATCCGCCACGGCGATCGCGTTCTCGTGGCGCTGACGCAGCATGTGGCGCCGGGCGAAGTGCTGACCGTGATGGGCCCATCGGGCGCAGGCAAGTCCACGCTGCTTGGGTTTATCGGCGGCTTTCTCGATCCGGTTTTCGACGCGGAAGGCCGTGTGATCGTGGATGGGGACGACATCACAGATGCTGCGCCTGAGACACGCCATGCCGGGCTTTTGTTCCAGGACCCGCTGCTCTTTCCGCATATGAGTGTCGCGGGCAATCTGATGTTTGCACTTCCTGCCGACATTCGAGGGCATATGGCGCGCATGGCGCTGGTGGATGAAGCGCTGCGCGGGGTGGAGCTTGAAGGATTGGGCGCCCGCGATACCGAAACGTTGTCGGGTGGCCAGAAGGCGCGCGTTGCGCTGGCGCGGGTGCTGCTTTCACGGCCGCGCATGCTGCTTCTGGATGAGCCCTTTTCCAAGCTCGATCAGGCGCTTCGGGGGCAGATGCGCGAACTAGTTTTCGCCAAGGCGCGGGAAAGCCGGTTGCCTGTTCTGCTGGTCACGCACGATCCGGCTGATGCGCAAGCAGCCGGCGGCACGACGATCACGCTTGAACCATGACGCCTCACCTTCCCGAACTTCCCGTCTCCGAAATATTGCCGCGCCTGCGCAGCGCGCTTGCCAGCGGCAACCGCGCGGTCCTTGTCGCGCCACCGGGGGCAGGCAAGACGACACTCGTCCCTCTTCACCTGATGCAGGATGAATGGGCGCAGGGTGGGCGCATTCTGCTGCTTGAACCGCGCCGGATTGCGGCACGCGCAGCGGCACGACGCATGGCTGCTCTTCTGGGCGAGGAGCCGGGGAAGACCATCGGCTATGCGATGCGCATGGAGCGCAAGGTATCAAAAGACACACGCGTGCTTGTCGTCACCGAAGGCGTGCTGGCGCGCATGATCATCGACGATCCGGCGCTTGAGGGCATTTCGGGCGTCATCTTTGACGAGTTTCACGAGCGGTCGCTTGATGGCGATTTTGCGCTGGCGCTTGCGGTCGATGCGCAGGAGGCATTGCGGCCGGATCTGCGGCTGGCGGTTATGTCGGCCACGCTGGATGGCGCGCGGGTGGCAAGCCTGCTCGACGGCGCGGAGATACTCGAAAGCGAAGGGCGCAGCTTCCCGGTCGATATCCGCTATCGCGAACGGGCGGCAGGTACGGATATCGAAGATGCAATGGCTCAGGCCATTCGCGGCATGCTGGCGGACGAAGAGGGAAGCATACTCGCCTTTCTACCCGGTCAGCGCGAAATTGCGCGTACCATGGAGCGGCTTGAGGGGCGGGTGGGCGCGAATGTCGATCTTGTGCCGCTTCATGGCGGACTTGAAGGACGCGCGCAGGATGCGGCCATCAAGCCCGCACCGGAAGGACGGCGGAAGGTGGTGCTCGCCACCGCGATTGCGGAAACCTCCGTCACCATTGATGGCGTGCGGGTGGTGATCGATTCCGGCCTTTCGCGGCTGCCGAAATTCGAACCGGCAACCGGGCTCACGCGGCTGGAGACGGTGCGGGTATCGCGTGCTTCCGCCGACCAGCGGGCGGGGCGTGCGGGACGAACGGCACCGGGTATCGCGCTGCGTCTTTGGCGGCAGAAGCAGACCACCGCCCTTCCCGCCTTCACGCCGCCGGAAATACTGGAAGCCGATCTTTCCGGGCTCTTGCTCGATTGCGCCGCTTTCGGCGTGAGTGATCCGCGCAAGCTTGCCTTTCTCGACCCGCCGCCGGAGCCGGCACTTGCCGAGGCGCGCAGCCTGCTTGAAGCCCTGGACGCGCTTGAACCCGATAGGCGCTTGAGCCCCCAGGGTGCTGCCATGCGCAAGCTCGCTCTGCCGGTGCGACTGGCGCATATGGTTGCGAAAGCAGCCGAAAATGGTGAAGCGCTTGCTGCCGCCGAGCTTGCGGTGCTTCTTTCGGAGCGAGGTCTGGGTGGACCAAGCGTCGACCTCGACCAGCGGCTTGCCGGTTTCAGGCGCGACCGCTCACCGCGTGCGAAGGCTGCGCGCCAATTGGCTGAAGGGCTCGCACGGCAGGCAGGCGGCAGCATGGGGAATGGCACATCCAGCGCTGGCGCGCTGCTTCTGCATGCATGGCCGGATCGCGTGGCCAAGGCGCGCGGCGAGGCAGGACGCTATGTGCTTGCCAATGGCCGCGGCGGGCAGATGGAAGCGAGCGAAGCGCTGTCCCGCGAGGCCTATCTGGTGGTCGCCGATCTTCAGGGACGGGCACAGAATGCCCGGATCGCGGCGGCTGCGCGCGTGGATGAACAGGAGTTCGAGACAGCACTTGGTGATCGGATCGAGACCCGGCGCACGGTGAGTTTCGACAGGGAGCGCAAGGCACTGCGGCAGACGGAAAGCAGGCGGCTCGGCTCCGTTGTATTCGCGACCCAGAACCTGCCGCCACCTGGCGGGGCAGAGGCGGATGCGGGCCTGCTGGAGGCCATAAGGGCGCATGGGCTGGATCTCCTACCCTGGACGAAGGAGACTGCCGCATTGCGTGCGCGCCTAGCATTTCTCCATCATGCGGAAGGCGAGCCATGGCCTGCCATGGATGACGAGACGCTTCTCGCGATGCTGGAAGATTGGCTGGGACCATTCCTGAAGGGTGACGCGGAGCTTGCGAAGATATCGTCACGCCAGATCGAGGACGGTCTGCGCAGCCTCGTGCCCTTCGACCGCCAGCGGCGTCTGGATGCGCTTGCGCCCACCCATTTCACCGCGCCGACGGGCAGCCGCGTGCCCATTCGCTACGAGGCGGAGGATGCGGTGCTTGCCATTCGCGTGCAGGAACTATTCGGCCTTTGCGAACACCCGACCATCGGCGAGGGAACGCCGCTGACGCTGGAGCTCCTGTCGCCTGCGCACCGTCCCATCCAGAAGACGCGTGACCTGCCAGGCTTCTGGGCCGGCTCCTGGGCAGATGTGCGTTCCGACATGCGCGGACGCTATCCAAAGCATGTCTGGCCGGAGGACCCGGCAAGCGCTGCGGCAACAAGACGCGCCAAGCCACGTGCGAAATAAGGCTTGGTCTTGCGCGCGTGTCAGCGCATAAACGCAGTCCATGATTTACGACGCCGAACTGCACAATACGCGCCATATACAGTCCCTGCGGCTGAATACGCTTATCCGTTTGCGGTGGCTTGCGGTTGTCGGGCAGAGCATGGCGACACTGGTGGTCGCCTTCTATTTCGAGTTTCCCGTTCCGGTCCTGCCCTGCTTCATCCTGATCGGGGCTGCGGCCTTCCTGAACACCTATCTCGGCTACACCTATCCGGCGACGCACAGGCTTCTGCCGCGTGATGCGGCATGGATCCTGATCTTCGACGTGCTGCAGCTTGGCGGACTACTGTTTCTCACGGGCGGACTGACGAACCCCTTCTCCGTGCTCCTTGCAGTGCCGGTGGTCATCTCGGCAACAACATTGCCACGCTCCTGGACGGAGCTTCTCGGCATGCTGGTGGTGGGTATCGCGACGGCTCTGGCCTTCTTTCACCTGCCGCTGCCGTGGTTTCCCGGCACGGAACTTCGCATGCCCTTCATCTATATTGCCGGTGTCTGGGTGGCGGTGGTCTCTTCCATCGCCTTTTCCGGCGTATATGCCTACCGGGTAGCGGAAGAGGCGCGGCTCCTCGCCAATGCGCTGACGGCAACCGAACTGGTTCTGCAGCGCGAGCAGCATATCTCCGCGCTGGACGGACTTGCTGCCGCTGCGGCCCATGAGCTTGGAACGCCGCTTGCCACCATCGCCCTGGTCTCGCGCGAGATGGAAAAGGCGTTGGGCGACAATCCGGACTTGAAGGACGATATCGCGCTCCTGCGCTCGCAGTCCGAACGCTGCCGCGAAATCCTGAAACAGCTAACCAGTCTTTCCACCGAAAGCGGTGACCATCTGGTGCGCATGACCTTCACCGCGCTGATCGAAGAGACGGTTGAGCCGCATCGTGATTTTGGCATCAGGATCGAATTGGAGCAGGGTGAGTGCGAGGGGCGCGAACCGGTCGTGCGTCGCAATCCGGGCGTCCACTACGGGCTGGGCAATCTGGTGGAGAATGCCGTCGATTTCGCCCAGGAGGCGGTGACGCTGCGCTGGTGGTGGAACGAGCGACAGGTTGGGTTGAGAATCACCGATGACGGGAAGGGCTTTCCGCCGGAAATCCTGGAGCGGATCGGCGATCCTTATGTCACCAAACGCGCCAGTGGGCATGGCGGAGGGCTGGGTCTGGGCCTATTTATAGCCAAGACGCTTCTTGAGCGGTCGGGTGCAACGATCATCTTCGCGAATTCCACCGAAGAAGGCAAAGGTGCTACGGTCGATATAAGCTGGTCGCGTGAAGCGTTCTTCATGAGCCACGGGGGGCTTCCATGGTCGTCCGGTGCGGAGAGCAATCCGCATCCCACACAGATGGACGGGAAAGCGAGCGAAACATGAGTGAAGTGGAAAACGAGAACGCCATTCCGGGCGAAGATCACACGCTTTTGATCGTCGATGACGACAAGCCGTTTCTGACCCGCGTGGCGCGCGCCATGGAGGGTCGCGGCTTCCAGGTCGATACCGCCGATTCGGTTGCAGAGGCCATCGCCAAGGTGAATAGCGCTCCACCCGCCTTTGCCGTGGTGGATATGCGCCTTGGTGACGGCAATGGTCTGGATGTTGTTTCCGCGTTACGCGAGAAGCGCGAAGATGCACGTTCCATCATCCTCACGGGCTACGGCAATATCGCCACCGCCGTGACGGCCGTGAAGCTTGGCGCCATCGACTACCTCTCCAAGCCTGCCGATGCCGATGACATTTTCAACGTACTGACGCGAAAGCCTGACGAAAAGGCCGAACTGCCGGAGAATCCGATGTCGGCCGACCGGGTACGCTGGGAACATATCCAGCGGGTCTACGAGATGTGCGACCGTAATGTTTCCGAGACCGCACGCCGGCTCAACATGCATCGGCGCACGCTGCAGCGCATTTTGGCCAAGCGCGCACCGCGCTAAAGTCGCGTCAACCCTCCGCTTCACCTTCAAGGGCGGGAATGGTCACGCCAGCCATTTCCGCCGCCGTGATCCGGGATGCGCCGGTACGCGCAAGCCGCAGCATGAGCGCCTTGCGGGTTGCGGCCGGCAGCTTGTGTTCCGGCGCATCGCGCAGGATTTCCGCGCCATAGCCGTCCGAAAGGATGAAGCCGCATTCCTCGGGGAATATCTCCTGCGGTACGTCAGGGTGCGAGGCGAAGAAGAGCCGATCGCAGTGCAGTCGGTAGTCTGGCCATTTGCGGTCCACCTGAAAATCCTCGATCGATGACTTTATCTCGATGATCCATATCTCGCCCTTGCGGGTGAGACCGACCAGATCCGCGCGCCGACCGGTGGCAAGTGTCACTTCGGGAATGGAAACCGTGCCAAGCTGGGCGAACAGACGCTGCACGCCGCGACGGATGATGAGCGCGCGCTCCGACTGGCGGCCATCGGCCAGCGGGTTTGATGCATGGGGGCTTATAATTGGCATGGATGCGAAAATGGCAGGCTTTGGCCGAAGATGAAAGCGTGCGCCAAAGCTTCGTCCTATGCTCCTGACAGCGCTAGATCGTGAAGCCTTCGCCGAGATAAAGGCGGCGGACATCCGCATTCGCCACGATGTCCTCCGGCTGACCGTGGGTGAGCACCTGACCGGCATGGATGATATAGGCGCGGTCGATGAGGCCCAGCGTCTCGCGCACATTATGGTCAGTGATGAGAACACCGATGCCGCGTGCCGTCAGATGGCGCACGAGCTGCTGGATATCCGTCACCGCGATCGGGTCAATACCGGCGAAAGGCTCGTCAAGCAGCATGAAATTGGGCTTAGATGCGAGCGCGCGGGCGATCTCGAGGCGGCGGCGCTCGCCACCGGAAAGCGCGACGGAAGGCGACTTGCGCAGATGGCTGATGGAGAACTCTTCCAGAAGCGCGTCCAGCGTCTTTTCACGCTCCTTGCGGCTCTTCTCGACCACTTCGAGAATGGCGCGGATGTTCTGTTCGACGGTCAGGCCGCGGAAAATCGAAGCTTCCTGCGGGAGATAGCCAATGCCAAGGCGGGCGCGGCGATACATGGGCATTGAGGTGACGTCGTAGCCGTCGATCTGGATGGTGCCCTGATCGACGGGGACAAGGCCGGTGACCATGTAGAAACAGGTGGTCTTGCCTGCGCCATTGGGGCCGAGAAGACCCACAGCCTCGCCCGCGCGCACACCCAGCGATACGCCGGAAACCACCTGGCGGCTCTTGTAGGACTTGGTCAGGCCGCGCGCGATGAGCGTGCCCTTGTATTTGCGCAGCTGCTCCTCGGAGGGTGGCGGCGGCGCTTCATTCTGCGGCAGGAGGCGTTTGAGCATGAGGCGGGAGAACCCTAACGATTACGGGATTCAGGCGTCAGAAGCATCTTCACGCGACCGCCGGCACCCGAACCGCCGCAGCTGTCGAGACGCGCCTGGCCGTTGCTCATCTGCACGGTGAGCTTGCAGCCGGTGATGACATTGTCACCTTCCGAAAGAACGACCTCGTTGCCGGACAGAACCAGCACTTCGGAATCCATATCAAACGTGCCGCGGTCGCCGGTGGCGACCTGCGTCTCGGACTTCACATAGATGCCGTCCTCGACTTCGAGGCGATCGATGTCCGCGCTGCCGGTCGTGGCGGAACCGCCATCGGATTTGTAGAACACCTTCATGCGGCCGGCCTTCATGACCGTTTCGCCCTGCACGACCGACACATTGCCGGTGAAGGTGGCCAGGCTCTGGTTCTCATCCACCTCGAAGCGGTCGCTCTCGATCTGGATCGGCTGATCGCCGGACAGTTTCAGGCCCGTCATGCGCTCTGTCTGCGCGAAAGCGGTCGTAGCCGCGGCGGACAGGGCCAGAAGAGCAGCCATTGCGATGCGTGCTGTTGCGGTTGCCACGGACTTCACTCTCCCCCTCGCCTAACCTTTTGCGGGTCCACTATTACGCGAACCCGGTCCTCAAAGACCAGAACTTTTCCGCCATCGTCGGCGCTGAAGCGGTCTGCGCGGATGGAGAGGCCGTCCATGTTGATTTCCACCGGCTTGTCGCTCTTAAGCGAACCCTTCGCGACATCGACATCGGCCGATTCCAGCCGAGCCGAGATGCCGTTGGTGGTTTCCAGCTCGATCGTCTGGTTGAGGGTCAAGGCATTGCCGCTGCGGTCGAAGCGGCCTTCGCTTGCGGTGATGACGGCCTGATCCCCATCGTCGAAGGGGACGGTGGCGGTAATCTCTTCCAAATCTATTGCAGCTGTCTCACTGCCGATCTCCTGACGCGCACGTGCTGCCGTCATCGTATAGGGCAGATTGTTGCGGGTGAAACCTTCAAGCGTCGGGTTGGCCATGACCAGCTTGCCATCCTTGATGGTGGCCGAGCCAAGATCGATGTCGCCACCCGTAACGGAAGAGAGCATGCTGTAGCCGACGAAGAGCAGGATGCAGCCGCTTGCGACAGCAGGCAAGAACCATTTCATCGCACGCACGCGCCTGGAATGCGCCTGCGCGCGCGCGAAATCACGCTCGCCGCGTTCGGCGCGGCGGATCGCATCGCTGCGCATATGTTCCGTTCTGGCGTGGCCAGCAGTCATAAGGTCTGATCTCCAGGCGTTTCCGCTGAAAATGCGATGCGGACGCCGATTGGCTGCGGGTTGCAAATGCCCGCCGAACATCGGGAATTGACAGTTCAATATGGCCATTCTGGGATTGAGAGCAAGGCGTGGGGCTGCCACTGCCGGTTTTGGCAGTAGCCCCGCGCATTCAACTCGTTTAAAAGACGCCTCTTCGCAGACCCGCCACCGGCACAAGAGAGGCACCTGGCATGGCATCCTTGAGCGCAGACGAGCTGATCGACCGCAGACGCATTCGCCGCAAGCTGACCTTTTGGCGCGTGGCAACGATCCTCATATTGATCATAAGTCTGTTCGTTCTGGTGCGCTGGATGCTCGGCGACCGCGTGGCTGCCACACCGCATATCGCGCAGATCCGCATCGAAGGCACCATCACCGAAGACGAGAAGCTGCTTGACCGGCTAGAGGACATTCGTCGTTCAAAGGCTGTGCGTGGCGTCATCGTCACGGTCGATTCCCCCGGTGGCACCACCGCCGGCGGCGAGGCCATCTATGAAGAGATCCGTCTGATTGCGCAGGAAAAGCCGGTCGTGGCGCAGGTGGGCACCCTTGCCGCTTCAGCGGGCTACATGATTGCGAGCGCTGCCGATCATATCGTTGCGCGGCAATCCTCGATCGTGGGCTCCATCGGCGTGCTTGTGCAGTTGCCCAATCTGACCGGCCTCATGGAAAAACTCGGGATCGGCGTCGAAGAGGTGAAATCAAGCCCTCTCAAGGCCGAGCCCTCCCCCTTCAACGAGACGACAGAAGAAGAGCGCGCCATGATGCGCGCCATGATCATGGACAGCTATGACTGGTTTGTCGATCTGGTGACGGAACGCCGTCCGCTGTCACGCGAGGAAGTGCTGACGCTGGCCGACGGGTCTGTCTTCACCGGCCGCCAGGCGGCGCAAGCCAAGCTGGTGGATGCGCTTGGCGGCGAGCGTGAAGCCAAGCAGTGGCTGGTCGAGAAGGGGCTCGACGAAAATCTGCAAGTGGTCGAATGGAAGCCGCGCAGCGACGATGTCTCGCTCTTCATGCCCGAAATCGCATCGCGTTGGCTGGCGCGGGTTCTGGGGCTTTCAACCGAAGAGCAACTTATCCGGGCATTGGGCGCGGAGCGCATCTTTCTTGACGGTCTCGTGTCGGTCTGGCAACCTGACGCCTCCCGTGGACTGGACTAAAAAATATAGTAAAACCATTCAGATAGTGGGCACACAAGCGGCGGAAAATTGAGAACATGATCAAGTCCGAGCTGGTACAGACCATCGCAAACCGGAATCCGCATCTGTTTCTGCGCGATGTCGAGAACATCGTGAACGCCATTTTCGACGAGATCGGAGAGGCGCTGGCCGAAGGCAATCGCGTGGAGCTTCGCGGCTTCGGCGCCTTCTCGGTAAAGAACCGTCCGGCACGCACCGGACGCAACCCGCGTACCGGCGAATCCGTTTATGTCGAAGAGAAGTGGGTTCCCTTCTTCAAGACCGGCAAGGAACTGCGCGAGCGGCTGAACGGCGGCAGCGAATAAGCCGCGGCAGAAGTTCAAAGGACCAAGAAAGAGGCCATGGCAAAACGTATCCTGACAGTGGTGGTGCTCGTACCGCTTGCGATCATCCTCATCGCGCTTGCCGTGGCAAATCGCGCGCCGACCGCCTTTACCTTCGATCCGTTCAACCCCGGCAATCCGGCGCTGACCATCAGCCTGCCGCTCTTTGCATTGCTGTTCCTGGCGCTGATCGTCGGCATGTTCATCGGCTCCATGGCAACCTGGTTCCGACAGGGGCGCTATCGGCGCATCGCGCGCCAGCGCAATGCAGAGGTGGAGAAGCTGAAGAAGCAGACACCGCCTGCCGCGCAAAACAGCGAGAGCAAGGGCGCTCTGGTACACCGCGCAGCCTGATTGCCGCCGGCCCAGAACGCGCCCGCACTTCTCCGACTCCTGGAATGACCTGCGCGACCTTGTTGCGTGCGTGGCCTTCGCTGTGGCAGATGGGTCATGACAATCGACCGGACCGTACCGGAGCAGAGCTTGAAGCCCAGTCCCAAAAAGCACAGCGCGAAGCGCAAACGTGACGGCTCCAGGGCCGTGCGCCCGCAACAGCAGCATGACCGTGGTCTGCGCAATACGCAGGCCGTTGAACCCGCGCGCCAGGAAGTCGAGCGCGTGGCCCGGCGCGAGGGCCCGCTTCCCGACGAGAAGCTGCCGCTGATCCTCGAGGTTCTGCCGAATGAAAATTACGCGCTCCTGGATTCGGGCGATGGCCAGAAGCTTGAGCAATACGGCCCCTATCGTATCGTGCGGCCGGAGAACCAGGCGCTCTGGCGCCCTGCCCTGCCTGAAACGGTATGGGAAAAGGTTGATGCGGTCTTCACCGGCGACACCGATGAGGAGGGCATGGGGCGCTGGCGCTTTCCCCGTACGCCACTTGGCGAGACCTGGCCCATGCGCCACGACGGTATCGATTATCTCGGCCGGTTCACCTCGTTCCGCCATGTCGGCGTATTTCCCGAACAGGCAACCCATTGGAGCCATATGGCCAAGCTGGTCGAGGATGCGCGGCGCCCGGTAAAGGTGTTGAACCTTTTCGGTTATACCGGCCTTGCCTCGCTTGTTGCCGCACGCGCCGGCGCGCAGGTGACGCATGTGGACGCCTCAAAAAAAGCAATTGGCTGGGCGCGTGAGAACCAGGAAATGGCGGGGCTTTCCGACCGCCCGATCCGCTGGATCTGCGAGGACGCGATGAAATTCGCCGAACGCGAGGCCCGGCGCGGCAACAGCTATGACATCATCCTGCTTGATCCGCCCGCCTATGGCCGCGGTCCCAAAGGCGAGGTCTGGCAGTTGTTCGACCATCTGCCGAAGCTGGTGGAAACCTGCCGCAGCATCCTTTCCCCGAACGCGTTGGCCATGGTGCTGACGGCCTATTCCATCCGTGCCTCGTTCTTTGCGATGCATGCGGTGATGCGCGATACCTTCGCCGGCATGGGCGGGCGCGTGGAATCCGGGGAGCTGGTCATACGTGAGAAAGCCGGGGACCGCGCGCTTTCAACCTCGCTTTTCTCACGATGGGTTGCGAAATGAGTTCTTCCCGCGAAACACGCGCACCCGGACAGGTGAAGGAGATCACCAGCCTGTCCAATCCGATCATCAAGGACATCAAGGCGCTGGCGCTGAAGAAATTCCGCGACCGCGAGCGCAGCTTCATGGCCGAGGGGCTGAAGCTTGTTCTTGATGCGATGGACAATGGCTGGACCATCCGGACCCTTGTCTATGCGAAGGCCGGTCGCGGCAATGCAGCGGTGGAGAAGGCGGCGGCACGCACCGTGGCCTCGGGCGGTCTGGTGCTTGAGGTCAGCGAAAAGGTGCTTTCGTCGATCACACGCAGAGACAATCCGCAGATGGTCGTCGGCGTTTTCGAACAGCGCTATCATCGGCTCGAAGATGTTTCGTCGGCAAAGGGTGACGTCTGGGTGGCGCTCGATCGTGTGCGCGACCCCGGCAATCTGGGCACGATCATCCGCACCGTGGATGCGGTCGGTGCGAAGGGTGTGATTCTTGTGGGCGATTGCACGGATCCGTTTTCGCTGGAGACCGTTCGGGCGACGATGGGTTCACTGTTCAGCGTGCCGCTGATCCGGACCGATGAGGAGCGCTTCCTGAAATGGCGGGAAAGCGCCTATGACGGCATGATGGCCGGCACGCACCTGAAGGGATCGGTCGACTATCGCAGCGTGGATTACGCCGACAAGCCGATGCTTCTCCTGATGGGCAACGAGCAGAAAGGACTGCCGGACAGTCTGGCGGAGCGCTGCGATAGGCTTGTGCGCATTCCACAGGCAGGACGTGCGGATTCGCTCAATCTCGCCGTGGCGACGGGAGTGATGCTATACGAAATTCGGCGCAATGCGTTGCCGATGGAGAGCCAGGAGACGAAATGACCCGCCGCCAGATCGCCTTTGCGAGCCTGCTTGCCCTGATCGCGCTCCTGATTGACCAGTGGGTCAAACAGCTCGTGCAGACAAATCTTCCGCTGCATGAGCGTGTTGATCTGGTGCCCTATCTCTCGCTCTACCATTCGCAGAATACCGGCGTCGCCTTCTCCATGCTGTCAGGCGTGGGTGGCACATGGCTGAGCGTGCTGACGCTGATCGTGCTGGGCTTCATCCTCTATCTCGCCCTCAAGACGCAACCGCATCAGCGGATGTCGCAGTTCGGTTTCGCACTTATCGTCGGCGGTGCGCTGGGCAACCTCGTCGATCGCACTACGCTTGGTTATGTGGTGGACTATATCTATTTTCACACGCCATCTTGGTCGTTCGCGGTATTCAATCTGGCTGATGCCTTCATCACGGTGGGGGCCGGTCTGGTGATACTGGATGAAATCGTCGGCTGGCTTCGTGGAGGACATGAACCGGCAGAGTGACGCGCAGAGGAATACGCATGAGCACCAGCTTCAAGGCCGTTCTGATCACCAAAGACGACAATGGCGCGCAGCAGGTGCATTTGCGTGAAATGACCGAGGCCGATCTGATGGATGGCGATGTCACGATCGCCGTTGCCGCCTCCAGCCTCAACTACAAGGACGGCCTCGCCATAAGCGGCAAGGCACCGGTCGTGCGCCGGTTTCCCATGATCCCCGGCATCGATCTTGCCGGCACAGTAATGCGCTCTGCTCATCCTGCCTGGCGTGAGGGCGACCGGGTGATCCTCAACGGTTTTGGTGTCGGTGAAACCCATTACGGCGGACTTGCAGAACGCGCGCGCGTGAACGGCGACTGGCTGGTGCCGCTTCCCGACGGTTTCACCGAAGCACAGGCCATGGCACTTGGCACCGCGGGCTATACGGCGATGCTGTGCGTAATGGCGCTTGAGCGGCATGGCATCTCGCCGGACCGCGGACCCGTGGTGATATCGGGTGCTGCGGGTGGTGTGGGCTCTGTCGCCGTGGGACTTCTGGCAGAGCTTGGATACGAAGTCACAGCCTCGACCGGACGTTTGGAAACGCATGACTATCTGCGTGAGCTTGGCGCGAGCGACATCATCCACCGGGAAGAACTTTCAGGCGACGGCAAGCCCCTGGCCAAGGAGCGCTGGGCAGGTGGCATCGACGTGGCAGGGGGGCGTACGCTTGCCAACATGCTGTCGGCCACACGCTATGGCGGAGCCGTCGCGGCCTGCGGACTGGCTGAAAGCATGGGGCTACCGGCCAATGTCGCCCCCTTCATCCTGCGTGGGGTCTCGCTTCTCGGGGTCGATTCCGTCATGGCCCCGGTTTCGCTGCGGCTGGAGGCATGGCGGCGGCTCGAGAACCTGACCGACCGGAGCAAACTGGCTTCGGTTTCGACCACGATACCGCTCGGCATGGCCATCGAATCCGCACCGCAGATCGTGGCGGGGAATGTGCGCGGAAGGCTGGTCGTCGAAACAGGTTAAGTGAAGCCTAACCGGCTCGATCAAATGCGAATGCCGATCCAAAATCTTCCCTAATCGCTGAGGGATATCTTGCCTGCCATGACAAGGGCGGGCGTAATACAGCGACTGGAAAGAGCCTGGGCACAGGCCAGCAAAGCGGCGGGAACGCCGCTGGCCAAACCGCTCATCTATAGCGACCAGCGCCATTCATCATTTGCATCCAAAGCGCTTGTATTCATCGCATTCAGCAATCTCGCGCTCGCCGGGCTGGCATATCTGACAGGCACCTCGCCTGCCATCTATGTCGGCCTTCTGCTCGTCACCTTCATGGCCATCGCCTTTTCGTTCAGCAAGAGCCGCGGCGAAGGCGTGGTTGCAGAAGAACAGCGCGCAATGCATCAGAATGCCCTGCAGATGGAAGAGCTGGCCGACCGCATGTGGGAAATGCGTGAAAGCGAACAGCGGTTCTACGGCCTGCTTGAAGGGTTGGGCGATCTCGTCGTCCATCGCGACCGTGACGGGCGGATTCTGTATGCCAACAAGGTGCTTGGCGAACTGCTGGGCATGGAAGTCGACCAGGCCTATGGCAAGACGCTGAGCCATCTGGGCATCGAGATACCGATCGTGCCCGAAGCTGCCTTCGCCGATGGCGAGAGCATCAGTTCGACCGATGTCGCAGTGCGCACCGGGCGAGGCTTGCGCTGGTTTGCCTGGACGGAGCTTTCCATGCGGGACACGGAGAGCGGCGAAGCATCCCACTGGGCCATTGCCCGTGACATCACCGCGCGCAAACTGGCGGAAACGGCGCTGGTCAATGCGCGCGAGCGGGCCGAACAGGCAAGCCACGCGAAGTCCCGGTTCCTGGCGACGGTAAGCCATGAAATCCGCACCCCCATGAACGGCATCATGGGCATGGCAACGCTTCTGGCCGATACCACGCTGACACATGAGCAACGCACCTATGTGGGTGCCATCTCCACCTCCTCCGGTGCCCTTCTGGCGCTGATCGAAGACCTGCTCGACTATTCCAAGATAGAGGCTGGCAAGCTTGAGCTCGAGGCACAGAAGATGGATGTGCGCGAGATGGTCGAAAGCATAGTCGAACTGATGGCCACGCGGGCATTTGCCAAGAGTATCGGCCTTGGCTGCCATATATCGCCATTGGTGCCGGAATATGTGAATGCTGATCCCGGCCGGTTGCGCCAGGTGCTTCTGAACCTGCTTGGCAATGCCATCAAATTCACCGAAACGGGCGGTGTCCTGCTCACGGTCATCCCGTCGCAGAAGGATGGCAAGCCCGCTCTTTCCTTCCGTGTGGAAGATACCGGACCTGGCATCGAGCAAAATGCGCTCGAACGCATCTTCAAGGACTTCGAACAGGCCGAGAGCGGCTCCACGCGCAGGCATGGCGGTGCAGGTCTGGGGCTAGCGATCACGCGCCGACTCGTGGAGGCCATGAAGGGGCGCATCATCGCCGAAAGCGCACCGGGCGAAGGTGCCACCTTCACCGTAACACTGCCTCTGGATGGCGAAGCAGACGAGGAAGCCAAGAATACAGCACGCTCACTAGCCGGCTACCATGTGGGAATCCTCGCCAGCCACGAGATGGAAGCGGAAGCACTTTCGCGCAGCGTGCGTGCCCATGGAGGGCGCTCCACCATCATTGACCCCACCGCTGCTTCCAAGTCAGCGCAAGGTGAGGACCTCGACGCGCTTATCGTCGATGCCTCGCTGGAGAAAGAGGACGGGTCGTGCCTGCGCAAGCTTCGCGAGAACGGCTGGAAAGCGAAACGCAACATCACCCTGATTGCGCCTTCCGAACGCGGCCGGCTGGCAAGTTTCCGTGCCAATGGCTATGGCGCCTTCCTTGCCCGCCCCGCCCGCACGCGCACCATGCTGCGCATGCTTTTGAGCGAGATCCCGAACCGTCCAAGCGAAGTGCCCTCACCCAAGGCCGGGCGAAAGGCCGCACGCGGCGCGCATACGGGCCTGCATGTCCTGGTGGCCGAGGACAACGAGATCAACGCGCTGTTGGCGCGCTCCGCCCTCACACGCGCCGGGCATCGGGTGGAGGTTGTCACCAACGGACGTGCGGCACTGGATGTTCTGACGAAACAGTCGCGCCCCTATGACATCGTCTTGATGGATCTGCACATGCCGGTTCTGGACGGGCTTGATGCGATAGCCGGCGTGCGCCGTTTCGAGGAAGAGGCAGGCATGGCACCGATCCCGATCCTCGTGCTTTCCGCCGATGGTCAGGAAAAGACACGGCAAGGCGTACTGGCTCATGGCGCGAGCGGCTTCGTGACCAAGCCGCTTGATCCCGACAAGCTGCTGCTTACGCTGGAAACGCATATGGCTGCATAGGCCGCCCTCAAATGATCATGAGCCGGCCAGCCTCTTGTCATGCTACTGTCGCAGCCTGATATTATTTCCGCCTCATCGAGATGCGGCGGAGAATCAAGAGATGCAAGGCCTGATCCTGAGAAACGCAGTGAAGCCTGAAGCTCAACTGGCGGCCGCCCTGGCGGAAAAGAGCAGCGTTGATATCCTGGGCCAGATCGGCCCTCTCCTGGTGCGCCTGGCTGCCGGTGATGAAGAACTGCGCGCCGCCCAAAAGCTGCGCTATGACGTTTTCTTCCGCGAAATGGGAGCTTCTCATGCAGACCCGTCCGCGATGGAAGAGCGCGACTCCGACCGCTTCGACGCCGTGTGCGACCATCTTTTGGTGATCGATACGACACTGCCCGGCACGACCTGCCAGCAGATTGTCGGCACCTATCGCATGCTGCCGCAGGATGTCGCCGGTGCTGCCGGCGGTTTCTATTCGGAAGACGAATTCGAGCTTGGCGGTCTGGTGTCTCGCCATCAGGGACGCCGCTTCCTCGAACTGGGGCGCTCCTGCGTTTTGCCGGCTTATCGCTCCAAGCGAACAATCGAGCTTTTGTGGCAGGGCATCTGGGCCTATTGCCGCAAGCGCGACATCGACGTGATGACGGGATGCGCCTCGTTCCCCGGCACGGTGCCAGCCGCCCATGCGGAAGCGCTGTCATTCCTGCACCATTTTGCGCGATCCGAGGGTGCGTGGGCCGTTAGGGCACGCGACGACCGCTTTTCCTCGATGGACCTGATGCCCGCCGAAGCGATCAACATGAAAGCCGCCCTTGCGGCCATGCCGCCGCTCATCAAGGGCTATCTGCGCCTTGGCGCAAGGTTCGGCGAAGGCTGCGTGATCGACCGTCATTTCGGCACCACCGATGTTCTGGTGGTGCTTCCGGTGGAAGCGATCTCGCAGCGCTATCTCGCCCATTTCGGCGCAGAGGCCGAGCGCTTCGCCGCCTGAGGCGGCGAAGGCTTCCTGTTTCCTACATCACTGACCCGCGCTGTAGGCTGCGATGGCGGCCATGTTGACGATGTCGGAATCCTTCGCGTTCAGCGACACGATCTGAACCGGCTTGTTGAGGCCGACCAAGAGCGGGCCGATGACTGTGGATCCGCCGAGCTCCTGCAACATCTTGGTGGAGATGGATGCGGAGTGGAAGGCGGGCATGACCAACACATTGGCCGGGCCTGACAGGCGGCAGAAGGGATATTCGCGCATGAGGCTTGCATTGAGCGCGACATCTGCGGCCATCTCGCCATCATATTCGAAATCCACGCGACGCTTGTCGAGGATCTTCACCGCTTCCTGCACACGCTCGGAACGCTCGCCGGGCGGATGGCCGAAGGTGGAATAGGCAAGCATCGCGACGCGCGGCTCGTAGCCCATGCGGCGCGCCTGACCTGCTGCCTCCTCGGCGATGTCGGCAAGCTCCTCGGCGTTCGGCATGTCGTGAACCGCCGTGTCGGCGACCAGCACCGTGCGGCCACGGCAAAGCGCCAGCGAAACGCCGATGACGGGGTGGCCGGGGCGCGCATCGATGCAGCGGCGCACATCTGCGAGCACCGTGGAGTAGTTGCGGGTCACGCCGGTTACCATGCCATCCGCGTCGCCCAGCGCCACCATGGTTGCCGCGAAGTGGTTTCGGTCATTGTTGATGAGGCGCTGGCAGTCGCGGAAGAGATAGCCCTTTCGCTGCAGGCGCTCATAGAGATAGTCCGCATAGATGGCGTTGCGGCGCGACAGCCGCGCATTGATGATCTCGATGCCGGGCTTCGACAGGTCGACGCCGGCATTATGCGCCATTTCGCGAATGCGCTCCTCGCGTCCAAGCAGGATGGCCGTGCCAAGGCGCTGGTTCACATAGGCGACGGCGGCGCGCATGACCTGTTCCTCCTCGCCCTCGGCGAAGACGATGCGCTTGGGCTGGCGGCGCACACGGTCATAGATACGCTGCAAGGTGGAGACGATCGGATCCCGCCTCGCAGAAAGCTCGTGCGCGTATTTCTCCAGGTCGATGATCGGGCGACGTGCAACGCCGGAATTCATCGCCGCCTTGGCCACGGCCACGGGGATGGCGGAGATCAAGCGCGGATCGAATGGCACGGGGATGATGTAGTCGGGACCATATTTCGGGCGATTGCCGCGATAGGCTGCGGCAACATCATCCGGCACATCCTGGCGCGCAAGTTCGGCCAGCGCCTGAGCAGCGGCGACCTTCATCTCGTCATTGATGGTGGTTGCCCGTACATCCAGCGCGCCGCGGAAGATATAGGGAAAGCCCAGCACATTGTTGACCTGGTTGGGATAGTCCGAGCGGCCCGTCGCCATGATGGCATCGGTGCGGATTTCCGAAACCTCTTCCGGCGTGATTTCCGGATCGGGATTGGCCATGGCGAAGATGATCGGGTTCTTGGCCATGGACTGGACCATCTTGGGGGTCAGAGCACCCTTGGCGGACAGTCCGAAAAAGACGTCGGCGCCCTCCACCGCCTCGGCAAGCGTGCGCTTGTCGGTCTCCACCGCATGGGCCGACTTCCACTGGTTCATGCCCTCTTCGCGGCCCTTGTGAACGACGCCCTTGGTATCGCAGAGGATGACGTTTTCGGGCGTGAAGCCAAGCGACTTGGCAAGTTCGATACAGGCGATACCGGCTGCTCCCGCACCGTTGCAGACAAGGCGCGTGGACTTCATGTCGCGGCCGGTCAGATGCAGCGCGTTGATGAGGCCTGCAACGGCAATGATTGCGGTGCCGTGCTGGTCGTCATGGAAGACGGGAATGTCCATCAATTCGCGCAGGCGCTGCTCGATGATGAAGCATTCGGGAGCCTTGATGTCTTCCAGATTGATGCCGCCGAAGGAGGGTCCAAGCAGGCGCACGCAATTGATGAATTCGTCTGCGTCTTCCGTGTCGACCTCGAGGTCGATGGAATCAACATCGGCAAAGCGCTTGAAGAGCACCGCCTTACCTTCCATCACCGGCTTGGAGGCCAGCGCGCCGAGATTGCCGAGGCCGAGAATGGCCGTGCCATTGGAAATGACAGCGACCGTGTTGCCGCGTGTCGTATAGTCAAAGGCGCGAGCGGGGTCTTCGGCGATGGCCTTTACCGGCACGGCCACACCCGGCGAGTAAGCCAGCGAAAGATCGCGCTGGGTAGCCATGGGCTTGGTCGGCGTGATCTCCAGCTTGCCGGGCCGGCCCATGGCGTGGAAATCCAGCGCCTCCTGCGGGCTGACGGACGGGCCCTGTTCTTCCGACTTGTTGTTTTTCGCCATGATAGATGTTCTCTCCCCGGGGTAGATATCGGCTTTCTGTGGAGTTTTGCCGAAGCCTTGTGAATAAGGCTACACTCCGGGGCCGTAAATGCTCAAGAAAGACGCAAGAACTTTAAATGCCGAGGGGCGCGAGTTGAACGACGAGACGCCAATCCGCAAGGCAGACGCGAAGCCCGTGACAAACACTTCGACTGCCGGCGCGACGCCGATGATGCAGCAGTTCATCGAGATCAAGGCAGCGAATGCCGATTCGCTGCTGTTTTATCGCATGGGCGATTTCTATGAGCTGTTCTTCGAGGATGCCGAGATCGCCAGTCGCGCGCTTGGCATCACGCTGACCAAGCGCGGCAAGCACAATGGTGACGACATCCCCATGTGCGGCGTGCCGGTTCACGCGGCTGACGATTATCTCCAGCGCCTGATCGGCCTTGGGCACCGGGTGGCGGTCTGCGAGCAGATGGAGGACCCGGCGGAAGCGAAGAAGCGCGGCTCCAAGGCAGTGGTGAAGCGCGACGTGATCCGGCTGGTCACGCCCGGCACCATCACCGAGGAAAAGCTGCTCGATCCCGCGCAGGCCAATTATTTGATGGCGCTGGGCCGCGTGAAAGGCGACGAAGACGCGCTGGCGCTGGCCTGGATCGACATTTCCACGGGCGTCTTCCGCGTGACCTCCACCAATGCGGAACGGGCACTGGCCGACATTCTGCGTGTCGATCCCCGCGAGCTTGTGGTCGCCGAGCCCGTGTTTCACGACGAGAAACTGCGCCCCGTGTTCGACGTGCTTGGCCGCGTGGTCAATCCGCAGCCTGCGACCTTTTTCGATTCCTCCAGCGCCGAAAGCCGCCTCTCGCGCTTTTACGGCGTGGCAACGCTCGATGGTTTTGGCCAGTTTTCGCGCGCCGAGCTTTCCGCCATTTCCGGCGCGGTGGCCTATGTCGAGAAGACGCAGGTTTCCGAACGACCCCCGCTGGGTGCGCCCGAACGCGATGAGGAGGGCAAAAGCCTCTTCATCGACCCGGCAACACGGGCCAATCTGGAGCTTGCGCGCACGCTTTCGGGCAATCGCGACGGCAGCCTTCTGAAAGCCATGGATCGCACGGTGACGGGTGCGGGCGGGCGCCTTCTGGCGGAGCGGTTGATGTCGCCGCTGACCGATCCGAAGGAAATCTCCGCGCGCCATGATGCGGTCGCTTTCCTCTTGCGCGAAAGCGGGCTTCGCGGAGCATTGCGGGACAATCTGAAGGGTGTGCCCGATATTGCGCGGGCACTGTCGCGCCTAGCCTTGAACCGCGGTGGTCCGCGTGACCTCGGCGCATTGGCCGCCGGTCTCTCGGCAGCGTTCGAAATCGCGCGGCTGGCCAAAAGCCGGGAATTGCCTGCAGAGCTCTCGCGCGCATTTTCCGCGCTCGGGCAATTGCCGGCCAATCTGGCGGGTCATCTGGAGCGCGCGCTTGCCGACGAGCTGCCGCTTCTCAAGCGTGATGGTGGGTTTGTGCGTGCGGGCTATCACGACGAGCTCGACGAGATGCGCGCGCTGCGCGACGAATCGCGGCGTGTGATCGCGGGCATGGAGCGCGACCTTGCAGCAGAGACCTGTATCCGCTCGCTGAAGATCCGGCACAACAATGTGCTGGGCTACTATATCGAAGTGACGGCGCAGAATGCGGGAGCGCTGACCGAGACGCCGGAAGCGAAGGCGCGGTTCATCCATCGCCAGACCATGGCCAATGCCATGCGCTTCACGACGACCGAGCTGGCGGAGCTTGAGACGCGGATTGCCAATGCGGCGGATCGCGCAAATGCCATTGAGCAAGGCGTGTTCGACCAGCTTGTCGCGGAAGTCGTGGGCAAGAGCGATGCCCTGCGTTCCGGCGCACAAGCGCTTGCCGAGCTCGATGTCTATGCCGGACTTGCCACGCTTGCGGAGGCGGAGAACTATTGCCGCCCCATCGTGGATGACAGTCTCGACTTCTGCATCGAGGGCGGCCGCCATCCGGTGGTGGAGCAGGCGCTGCGCAAACAGGTTGCCGACCCCTTCGTGGCCAATGACTGCGACCTGTCGCCCTTCAATGGCGAGAAGAATGGCGCGATCTGGCTTCTGACCGGCCCGAATATGGGCGGCAAATCGACCTTCCTGCGCCAGAACGCGCTGATCGCCGTCATGGCTCAGATGGGATCTTTCGTGCCCGCACGTGAGGCGCGGCTTGGGGTCGTGGACCGGCTTTTCAGCCGCGTTGGCGCTTCGGACGATCTGGCGCGCGGCCGCTCCACCTTCATGGTCGAGATGGTGGAAACGGCCGCGATCCTCAATCAGGCAAGCGAGCGCTCGCTCGTCATCCTCGACGAGATCGGGCGCGGCACCTCTACCTTTGACGGCTTGTCCATCGCATGGGCGGCGGTTGAATATCTGCACGAGAAGAACCGGTGCCGGGCGCTTTTCGCAACCCATTTCCACGAAATGACGGCACTGTCGGAAAAGCTTGCGCGCCTGACCAATGTCACCATGCGGGTGAAGGAATTCGAAGGCGACGTCATTTTCCTGCACGAGGTGGCGCGCGGTGCCGCCGACCGGTCCTATGGTGTGCAGGTGGCACGGCTTGCAGGCCTGCCTGCTGCCGTGGTCGAGCGTGCGCGCGAGGTTCTGGGCGAGCTCGAGCAGGGCGAGACCACCGGCAAGGCAGCACGGCTTGTCGATGATCTGCCACTATTCAATGTGCAGGCGCGAGCGACACCGGTGAAGCAGACAACCTCCGACAAGCTGGCAGAGGCGCTGTCGGGGATCAATCCCGACGAGATGACGCCGCGCGAAGCATTGGACGCGCTTTACCGGCTGAAGGCCGAGGCCGAGACGAAAGCTTGAAACGAGCCATTTCACGCGCACGTCAAAACGCGCTATAGACGCCGCTGATTGGTGCCAACGCACCTGAACCGCAGAGGCGCGAATGGCCCGGATACCGCTCAAGCTCGACCAGATCATCGACAGCGCGAAATTGCGCGATGGCCTTGAGGAACTGGCAAGGGGAGGAGCCGAGAGCCTCGAAACGCGAGCGAACGTCCTCAAGCTTTTGAAGGAAACACTGGCCACCGGGCGTGAGCGCGCGGAAGTCATGCTTGCCGAAGATGGAGGCGGCACGGCTTGCGCCACGCGCCTTTCGCATCTGATGGATCAGATCGTCTGCGCGCTTTACGACTTTGCGGCAAGACATGTCTATCCGGCCGAAAACCGCTCCACTGCAGAATGGATGTCGGTCATTGCTGTTGGGGGCTATGGCCGTGGCACGCTGGCGCCGGGCTCGGATGTCGATCTGCTTTTCCTGCTGCCCTACAAGCAGACGCCCTGGGGGGAGCAGGTCGCCGAATACATGCTCTACATGTTCTGGGACATGGGCCTGAAGGTCGGGCATGCAACCCGCAATGTGGATGAATGCATCCGCCTGTCACGCACCGACATCACCATCCGCACGGCGGTTCTGGAATCGCGCTTCATCTGCGGGGATGCGGGGCTTAACGACCAGCTTCTCACCCGCTTCGACGAAGAGGTGGTGAAGGATACGGGTGCCGAATTCATCCAAGGCAAGCTTGTCGAGCGCGACACGCGCCACCAGAAGGCCGGCGAAAGCCGCTATCTGGTGGAGCCGAACATCAAGGACGGCAAAGGCGGGCTGCGCGACCTGCACACGCTGTTCTGGATCGGCAAATATTATTACCGCGTGCGCGAGGCCGAGGAACTGGTCAACAAGGGGGTTTTCACGCGGCGGGAATATCTGCAGTTCCGCAAGGCGGAAGACTTCTTCTGGGCAGTGCGCTGCCACCTGCACTTCCTGACCGGCAAGGCCGAGGAACGGCTGATTTTCGACGTGCAGCGCGATATCGCCGAACGGCTTGGATATACCAGCCATCCCGGCCTTTCTGCCGTCGAGCGCTTCATGAAGCACTACTTCCTGAACGCTAAGGCCGTGGGTGACCTGACGCGCATCTTCTGTGCCGCACTGGAAGAAGAGCAGGCCAAGCATGTGCCGGGCTTCAACCGCATCTTCCCCACCTTCACGCGGCGCAAGCGCAAGCTGCCGGGGACCAGCGACTTCATCATCGACAATCACCGCATCAATGTCGCGCATGAAGGGGTGTTCGAGCAGGACCCGGTCAATCTGGTGCGGCTGTTCTGGTTCGCCGACCGACACGGGCTTGAATATCACCCGGAGGCGCTGAAACTTCTGACGCGTTCGTTGAAGCTGATCGACCGCAATTTGCGGCGTGACGAGGAAGCCAATGCGCTGTTCATGGACATCCTCACCTCGACGCGCGATCCGGAACTCAATCTGCGCCGGATGAACGAGGCGGGTGTGCTGGGCAAGCTCATTCCCGAGTTCAACAAGATCGTCGCGATGATGCAGTTCAACATGTACCACCATTATACGGTGGACGAACATCTGTTGCGCTGCATCGGTGTACTCGCCGAGATCGATCACGGGGACGGACAGAAGAACCATCCGCTCGCCAGCGAGATCTTTCCAGGCCTCAAGCAATGGCGGCGGGTTCTGTACACGGCGCTCCTGCTGCACGATATCGCCAAGGGGCGACCTGAGGACCACTCGGTTGCAGGTGCGCGGATCGCAAAGCGTCTTTGCCCGCATATGGGCCTCGACAAGACGGAGACAGAGCTTGTCACCTGGCTGGTGCAGGAGCATCTGACCATGTCGATGATTGCGCAGACGCGCGATCTCAATGACCGGAAGACCATTCAGGACTTCGCCGATATCGTGCAGTCGGTAGACAGGCTGAAGCTGCTTCTGGTGCTGACTGTGTGCGATATTCGTGGTGTGGGGCCGGGCGTGTGGAATGGCTGGAAGGGTCAGCTCCTGCGCACGCTCTATTATGAGACCGAACTGCTCCTGACCGGCGGTTTCTCTGAAGCTTCCCGTGCCACCCGTGCAGACCAGGCGCGTGAGGAGCTGGTGCAGGCGCTTTCCGAAGCCGGGTGGCAGGAAAGACAGGCGCAGGACTATGTGAAGCTGCATTACCAGCATTATCTGCTGGCGGTGGATCTGGAGAACCGGGTGCGGCATGCCGATTTCATCCGCAAGGTGGATGAAGAGGGCAAGCCGCTGGCGACCATGGTCAAGCCGCACACATTCGAGGCGGTGACGGAGATTACCGTGCTGGCACCCGACCACCCTCACCTTCTCTCGGTGATCACGGGTGCCTGCTCGGCTGCGCAGGCCAATATCGTGGACGCACAGATCTTCACGACCACCGACGGGCGTGCACTCGACACGATCCTGATCAATCGCGAATTCGAATATGACGATGACGAGCGGCGGCGGGCGCAGCGCGTTGGCCAGCTCATCGAAGATGTTCTGGCCGGCAGGACCTATCTGCCGGAAGTGATCGAGAAACGCGGCAAGACGAAGCGTGCTGCAAAAGCCTTCCGCATCGAGCCGCGGGCCGAAGTGAAGAACACGCTGTCGAACCGGTTCTCTGTCATCGAGGTGGAGTGCCTGGACAGACCGGGCCTGCTTTCCGAAGTAACCGGGGCCATCTCGTCGCTCTCGCTCGACATTGCTTCAGCCCACATCACGACCTTCGGCGAGAAGGTGATCGACACGTTCTATGTCACGGACCTGACGGGCCAGAAGGTCGTCAATCCGGATCGGCTCGACGCCATACGTACCACGCTGGTCGACACGCTTACCAACGGCTTCCAGCGCAGAAGCAGCCGTTCATCCATTTCAGCCACGATTACAGCTCGATAATCCCCTCCACGGAAAACCCACCAGATGAGCCTCATCAAGAAATTTGCCAGTGTCGGCAGCGCCACCATGGCCAGTCGCGTTCTCGGTTTCGTGCGCGAAGCACTGATCGCGGCAGCACTTGGCGCGGGGCCGGTGACCGATGCGTTCTATGCCGCGTTTCGATTTCCCAACCTCTTCCGCAGGCTCCTGGCAGAAGGCGCGTTCAATACGGCCTTCATTCCCCTGTTCTCCAAAGAGATCGAAGGAGGCGGGCTGAAGGCTGCGCAGAAATTTGCCGAGGATGTTCTTGCAGTTCTCGTGCCGCTCCTGCTGGCACTGACCGGCCTTGCGATGCTCTTCATGCCCTTTCTGGTCTCGACAATCGTAGCGCCCGGCTTCAGCGACACCCCGGAGAAGTTTGACCTGACCGTCGTCATGACGCGGATCATGTTTCCCTATCTCTTCTGCATGTCGCTGGTGGCAATGCTGTCGGGCATCCTGAACTCGATGCGCAAATTCTTCCTTGCCGCGCTCGTGCCCGTCTTGCTGAACGACATTCTTATCGCGGTGCTCGCCATCGCGATTTTCGGCGAGTTCGATCCCAATGTCACCGGGCTCTGGCTCGCCTGGGGCGTGTTCATCTCCGGCTTCGCGCAGCTCGCCATACTTGCCGTGGCCGTGCGCAGGCACGGTTTCGGAATGCGGCTGCGCCGCCCGCGCCTGACGCCAGCAGTCAAACGCCTCGTCATCCTGATGGGACCGGCCCTTTTGACAGGCGGCATCTTGCAGATCAACCTGCTGGTGGGTCAGATCATCGCTTCCCAGCAGGACAAGGCGATTTCCTTCCTGAACTTTGCAGACCGCATCAACCAGCTTCCGCTAGGCGTCATCGGCATTGCAGTGGGCGTCGTGCTTCTGCCCGAGCTTTCGCGAGCGCTGAAGGCGGGAGACATGGCCGATGCGCAGCACCTGCAGAACCGCTCGATGGAGTTTGCACTGGGGCTGACCGTGCCTGCTGCCGTCGGGCTTATGGTGATGCCGGCGGCGATCGTCTCGCTTCTGTTCGAGCGGGGAGCGTTCACGGCCGAAGACACGCAAATGACGGCCATAACGCTTGCAGCCTTTGCCAGCGGGTTGCCGGCCTATGTGCTGATCAAGGTCTTTCAGCCGGGCTTCTTCGCCCGCGAGGACATGAAGACACCGATGTGGTTCTCGCTGGTGACGGTGGTTGCAAATATCGGCATCAGCATCGCCTTCTTCCCTGTTCTGGGTCACGTTGCCATTGCACTGGCAACATCGATTTCCGCATGGCTCAATGTCCTCCTGCTCGGCTCCACATTGTGGCGGCGCGACTATTTCCGGCCGTCTCCGGCAACGCTGCGCCGGATCGTCATGATCCTCCTGGCCAGCGTCGCAATGGGACTGGCGACCTGGGGCCTGCAGGCTCTTCTGGAGCCGGTCATAATGGAAGGCGCACTTGTGCTTCGCATCCTTGCCGTTTGCGCCGTCATCGCGGTCGCTGCGGTCGTCTATTTCGGACTGGTGATCGCGACCGGCGCGATGGATCGCAAGCAACTGGCAGGTCTTATGCGCCGCAGAAGGGCCGGGGCTTGATCGTCATCACCACCTCGTCCATAAGCCAACACGACTGCCATATGGCACAAAGATCAGCATTCAGAGGCTTTTCATGAGCGGTTTCAAAGAGCTCGTATTCTCCGGCATGCAGCCGACGGGCAATCTGCATCTGGGCAACTATCTCGGCGCCCTGCAGCGTTTCATCGGGCTGCAGGACAGCTATGAATGCATCTATTGCGTGGTGGACCAGCATTCGATCACCGCACAGCTCGTCCATGACGATCTCGCCGAACAGACGCGCCAGATTGCGGCAGCCTATCTTGCCGCGGGGCTCGACCCGAAGAAGAGCATCATCTTCAACCAGGCCCGCGTGCCGCAGCACACCGAGCTTGCATGGTACTTCAACTGCGTGGCGCGCATCGGCTGGATGAACCGCATGACGCAGTTCAAGGACAAGGCCGGCAAGGACCGCGAAAATGCCTCGCTCGGCCTGCTCGCTTATCCCAGCCTGATGGCCGCCGACATTCTGGTCTATCGCGCAACCCACGTTCCGGTGGGTGAAGACCAGAAGCAGCATCTGGAGCTTGCGCGCGATATTGCGCAGAAGTTCAACAACGACTTCTCCGCCCGGATTGCCGATCTTGGCTACGGTGTGGAAATGGAAGTGGGTGAAGAGCGCGTCAACGGTTTCTTCCCCGTGACCGAACCGCTGATCGGCGGTGCGGCGCCGCGTGTCATGAGCCTGCGCGACGGCACCAAGAAGATGTCGAAATCCGATCCTTCCGACCTTTCCCGCATCAATCTGAAAGATGATGCGGATGCAATCGCCAAGAAGATCAAGAAAGCGAAAACCGATCCGGAAGCCCTGCCGAGCGAGGTCGAGGGGCTCGCCGGCCGCCCGGAAGCGGAGAACCTTGTCGGCATCTACGCGGCACTTGCGGAGAAGAGCCGTGAGGAAGTTATCTCCGAGTTTGGTGGTCAGCAGTTTTCCGCCTTCAAACCAGCTCTTGCCGAGTTGGCCGTTGCGAAGCTTTCCCCCATCACTTCCGAGATGAACCGTATCTGCGAGGATCGCGAGCATGTTGACGCCGTGCTGCGAGACGGTGGCGAGCGTGCAGGTGCGATCGCGGAGGGAACCATGAAAATGGTCCGCGAAATCATCGGCTTCAACACGAAGTAAACGGCGGTTGGACATGCGCTTCGGGACAGGCGTCTTGCCGTGCACTGTCTCGGATGGCAGATTGCGCCTATCTGGCCGCACTGCCTGAAATGCTTTGCGCCGCTTGAACAGGGCATCTGAATGGTCTCCAAACGCCTGAGCCGGGAAGCCGGTCATCGACGTAAATTCCTTGCAATCATTGATGATACGCCTGAATGCGAGCGCGCCGCGGCCTATGCGGCGCACCGCGTTCACTCTACGGGCGGAGCGCTGGTCCTGCTGTTCGTCATCGAGCCCGGCGATTTCCAGCACTGGCTGGGCGTGGAGCAGATCATGCGCGAAGAGGCCTTGGCCACAGCCAATGCAACACTTGATGTGCAGGCAACGAAGATCCGTGAAACGGTGGGTATCGAACCGGAACTGGTGGTCCGTGAAGGAACGCCTGCAGAAGAGATACACAAGCTGATCGAGGAGGACCAGGACATCGCCATCCTGGTTCTGGCGGCCGGTAATGCGAAGGAAGGGCCCGGTCCTCTCGTTTCATCCATCGCAGGCAAGGGAGCCGCGTTCCCCGTTCCCGTCACGGTCGTGCCGCACAGCTTGACCGATGAGGAAATCCGAAGCCTGGCATAGCGCCATGGCCGTACCCATATTGGCGCGGAATGCGGCTTGATCGCGAAGCCATCTGCGCATATTTTAGAATTATTCCAAACAATGATCGGAGAACCTTGATGTTCATCCAGACCGAAGCCACGCCAAATCCTGCAACGCTGAAGTTCCTTCCAGGCCGCGTTGTCATGGAAGAAGGCACTGCGGATTTTCGTGACGCGCAGGCTGCAAGCGAGGCTTCTCCGCTGGCCGCACGCCTATTCGACGTTCCCGGGGTCACCGGCGTCTTTTTCGGCTACGACTTCATTACCGTGACGAAGGACGGCGCCGACTGGCAGCATCTGAAGCCGGCGATCCTCGGCAATATCATGGAACATTTCATGTCCGGTCAGCCGGTGATGGCTGCGACTTCCGGGCCGTCGCAGCAGGAGCTTTCCGCCGATGGCGAATTCTATGACGAGGCTGACGAGGAGATTGTCGCGACGATCAAGGAATTGCTTGAGACGCGTGTGCGCCCGGCCGTCGCGCAGGATGGTGGCGACATCACCTTCCGTGGATATGAGAAGGGAACCGTCTTCCTTCACATGAAGGGTGCCTGCGCTGGCTGCCCCTCCTCCACCGCAACGCTCAAGCACGGCATCCAGAACCTGCTCCATCACTTCGTTCCGGAAGTGCGTGAAGTGGAGCAGATGGTCTAGAGATCATCTGACGACCAATGAAAAAGCCGGCTCTCCAGAGAGCCGGCTTTTTATTGTCGCTGTTGCGCAAGCTGCAGTTTCAGCCTTTTACAATGACCTTCGCGCCGACTTCCGCACGTTCGTAGAGGTCGATGATGTCCTGGTTCATCAGTCGGATGCAGCCGGATGACATGGCCTTGCCGATGGAGTTCCATTCCGGCGTACCATGCAGGCGATATCCGGTGTCGCTGCCTCCGCGATAAAGGTAGAGAGCACGTGCACCAAGGGGATTGCTCGTTCCGGGAGGCATACCGCCTGCCCACTTCTTCAGCTTGGGCTCACGACGGATCATGGCCGCAGGCGGTGTCCAGGTTGGCCATTCGCGCTTCATGGCAATGCGGGCCGTGCCCGTCCATTCAAACCCTGCGCGTCCAACGCCGATGCCATAGCGCATGGCTTTGCCGTCGGGCATCACGAAGTAGAGGAACTTCTCGGAGGTGTCGACGATGATGGTCCCCGGCTTCTCCCTGGTGTCGTAATTGACGACCTGGCGGTGATATTTGGAAGCCACCTTCTCGATCGGGATGCGGGGCAGGCTGTATCCGGCATCGCGGACCGCGCCATATTCAGAGGTAAAGACTTGCTTTGGCAGGTTCGCGCAGCCGCTCAAGAAAGCCGCGGCAACAAGCAATGTGGCCAACAGGCCGGATCTCAGATTCATCGTTTTCCCCGATCCCCCAGAATCAAAATGGTTTCGGCGCCATCACACCGAAACATGGTAAGCGAAGTATTAATGACGCAGCGTAAACTTGCAAAGCCAAGGGGTTGAATTTGCGCAATTGCCGCGCAGCTATGGCGGGAGCGCAACAGAAACGGGTCAGGCTTTCATGAAAATCGGTGTGGTGTCAGACACACATGGTCTGCTGCGGGAGGAAGTGCTGCCCGCACTTGAAGGCGTGCAGCACATACTGCATGCAGGCGACATAGGAAGCGCAGACATCATTCCCGCATTGCAGGAGATCGCGCCCACAAGCGCCATCCGCGGAAATATCGACAGGTCCGAATGGGCGGAAAAATTCCCCGAAGAGCTGCAGCTTGAACTCTCCGGGATCAATATCTTCATGCTTCATGACCTGAAGGCTCTGAGAAGCGATCCGGCGCGCGAGGGGATCGATATCGTCATTTCCGGCCACTCCCACAAACCGGCGAGCGAGTGGCGCGATGGTGTTCTCTATCTCAATCCGGGAAGTTGCGGGCCTCGGCGGTTCCGCCTGCCGGTAACGCTGGTGACCCTGGAAATCGGCGATGCGATAGTCGGGGAGCCGGTGTTTCACCAGCTCATCTGAATTCACTGCACAGGCGGAAGGCTTTTCACCATATCGAGAATATTCGGCTCTGCCTTCTCGCCACCGAAAGCTTCCACCGTCCCGAATGCACCGCCGTAGCCCCATAGCGCCCACGCATAGCCGCGCTCCTCGGCCAGTCTCGTCACGTCACGGGTGAAGTCAGCGCGCCATTGCGCCTCCATGACATAGGGATTGCCGTATTCCTGGCGGATCATGCCGAACTCGCTGAGAATGATCTCGTCGGAGGCAATTCCATGCTCGGCAGCCCACGCGTCAACGATCTTGAATGGCGCGTTGATCATGGCGGTCAGCTTTTCCGGAGTGTCGATCTCTGCCAGAAGCTCGTCGAGATATGCGAGCATGCCGTTCTTGCGCAGGACGGGTGCGTTTTCGGCTATTCGCGCCTTGGCCGCTTCCACGGCTTCGGCAAATTGTGCCTCATGCTCGTGCGGCGGATAGGGAATGCCGGTGACATATTTGATGAAGTCGCCCGCCCAAAGCGCACCCTGATGTGTGAGAATGTAGGGCGCGTAGGAGTGGAAGCCCCAGATCAGGTTCTCATCGTCAAAGGCATCCGGGTCGAGGGCCGCGAGACCCTCCGCACTGCCCCAGCAGGCACCGTTCAGGACGAGAGTCGTTTCGGGTGCTGCCTTGCGCGCTGTTTCATGCAGACGCGTGAGCAATGTGTTCCAGCGGCGGGCATCTTCTCCCTCACACCCCATGACCGGCTCATTCATCAGTTCGAACGCCACGGTTTCGGGGGACTTGCCGCCCAATGTCTGCGCGAGGTCTGCCACCAGGTCGAGATATTGGCCGAAGAGGTTTTCATCCGCCAGAATCTCTTCCACACCGGCGAACCTGTCCTGGCCGCGCGGTATCGGGTGAAGGTCGACAATGACCTTCATCCCGTTTCCAGTGAGAAAATCGACACCATCCGCGATGGAGGCGAGGAGCTTCTCACGCAGATGACGCGACCTTCTGGACAGGAAAGGCAACGGATCGACAGGCATGCGAACGAAGTCGAAGCCGCTCTCCCTCAGCAGCGCTATGTCATCGGCATCCATCGTGCGTCGCCATTCCGGATAGGGCAGAAGAACGTTGCGTCTGCCCCAGTCGGATTCCTGAGGCCAGATGTTCCATTGATCGAGATTGAGCCCGCGATGCGCCTTGAAGCTGGCCGCGTATGCAGGGACTTGCAGTATCAGGACCACCGCCAATGTGGCGGCAAGAACTCTTTTGACGGTCTTCATCTGGCGCTCTCCCGGTCAGGTTGAAAGCACCTAGCATGGCCAGCCTGCAGCGGCTTGCGCTTCTTGCGGTTTGCGTTAACGCCTCAGACGGTGCCGGGGATCAAGGTTCGGGCAGCGAGATTTCCACGTCCCAGTCATAGACGGTGTTGATCTCGAATTCCTGTCCACCAGCCTCGACAGCCATGTGACGACGCATGAGCCGTCCGGTCTCCTCGTCAACCCATGACTGGACGGTGGATACGGTCTCCATGGGTTCTGTCGTTTCCTGCACATGACGCAGCAGGCGATGGGGCTTTCCGTCCATTTCGACAGTGCTGCATTCGGTGTCGCGGATTGTCTCGCGCAGCATCCTGTTCTGCGCCAGCTGCTTTTCGTACCAGTCTTCCGGCCTTTCCTTGTGAGGCGTGAAGACGACACCGTCCTTCGACATATATTCCTGATTTCCCAGAACGAGCCAGTGAACGCCGGTTTCCTTCACGTGCTGATAGAAATGGGAGTAGTCGGCAAAGTCCTGACGGCTATGCTGTACAGGATTGCCGCCCATCACCGTCTCGGTCTGGATCCGGTAATTGGTCCATTCGGGACCCGCTTCGAGAAGCTTCTGAACCTCTTCCCGACAATCTGCCGCTGCAGACGAAAGTGTCAGGGCCAAGAGACCCGCGATCACGATGCTGCGAACCATGGAGCCGCTCCCCCTTTTTTTACGATTTCTGCATTCTAGCGGCATTTGCCCGCAGCGCCAATTCACCGGCAGCAACCGCCGCCGACAGGTCTCCCTCAGCCTTCCTGCGCGAGATCGATGTCGCGGCGCGCGCGCTGGAGATCATCTTCCTCCATGGGTGGCGGTTCCTGGTCGGAGGGTGAGGCACAAAGCGTGATCTTGATGGGGTAATGGTCCGATCCGAAGCTTGGGAGCACTTCGTATGACAGGGTCGCAAGAGCGCCCTGATGAAGCACCTGATCAAGAGGCCAGCGCATCCACCAGCTGTTCGCATCATAGGTCGCCATATATCCAAAGCGCTGGCGGGGATCCATGAAGCGCCCGACGCGCTGCAGGCGTTCGACCGTCTTTTCCCACGGCACCGCGTTCAGATCGCCAGCCAGGACAACCGGAAGATCCGCTTCACGTGCCTTGAGGGCTGCCCACATCAGTTGCGCGTCGCGACCGATCGAACGCTGGTTCGGATGGGGCGGCCTTGGATGAAGCCCCAGGAAGCGGATGCGCTCGCCCGACTCCAGCAGCAGCTCGGTTTCGATGGCGGGTGTATCCTGAGCAACCGGATTGATGATGCGGGTGTTTTCGAGGGCAAATCTCGAGAAAAGATGCATTCCGAAATAGCTGCCGGTTATCTTTTGGGCAGTGTTGCCAAAGGATTCAGCGAGCGGCGCGAGTTGCTCATCCCACCATTCGTTGGTTTCAAGCGCCAGAAATATGTCGGGCTCCTCGTCCCGCACCAGTGTCAGCAACCGGTCGGCATTCCGATTCTCCAGCTTCACATTCGCCACGAGAATGGAGAATCGCTGATCCGGCGCGCAGGTCTCTGCCTCTCGGTCTGCAACATGTATATAGGGGTAAAGCTTGTAGAAATTATAGCTCATGCCAGCAGCAGCGAAAAGCGCGATGACCGCCAGAACCTTGCGCCTGCCCCGCAGGGTCATTGCAAAGGCGATCAGCAATACGAGCAGGAGGACAAGGTAGTGCAGGCGGGGAAAGTCCGCCATGCGAACCCACCAGACATTGGTGTCGACAAGCGAGATCAGGCTGGCGCCGGTCAGGACGACGATGATCGTGGCGAGAAGACCTGAAAAGAACGTGCGCAACATGTTGCTCCCTGGTGAAGAGAACAACTTCCGCCGTTGACTGCGGTTCCGCGGGGGGCCTTGGAGAAACCTGTCCGGTGCAAGCGTTGCCTAGCAGCAAGAACCCAGGGTTACCCCGCTTGCAGGTGAGGGAACCGTGGATGATGCATCCGCGCGCAGCAGGGCCTGAGTGGAAGCCGGAACAACTCACTCAAGCGAGGTTTTGACAAATCCACTTTTCGATTGGCCGAGGAAAAGCTTCGCAGCCGAATATCACTGCAACTCCTTTGGCTCTGCCAGCACCACCATATTGCCGTCCGGATCCTCCAGCTGCGCAAAGGAGGCGAAATCACCCTCGACGATCTCACCCACCGACAAGCCGGCTTTCACCAGCCGCTCGTGCTCGCCTGCAAGGTCTCTTACTATCAGCGTCATCGAACCATGACCTGCGTGCTCGGAGTTGGAAACGAGTTGAAAACCTGCATCCGCTCCGTGATGCCATTCCTTGAGACCGTCCATGGGATCGACGTCGCTTCGCCGGCCGAAGAGCTTCTGATACCAATCAGCACTCGACCTGATGTCGCTGCAATTCAGCTGTGCGAAGAGCTTGAGCAATGCCATGGCAAAGAGTTTCCTACAGTATAGCTGTCGAAGCAACTCTGGGGCTCCGGACGGACCTCGGTCGCCCCGCCTGATGACGGCCGCCTAAAGCAAATAGGCAACGTATACGCGAACAGGTCCGCAGGGGCTGGCAAGCAAAGCCGGCTATTGTTGGGATAGGGGCTAGGCTCGAACGGCAGCCTACAGGCGGCCGCTGGTGCAATCAGTCTGTTCCTATCCCCCTCCTCCCGAGCACCCGACGATCAGGTGTTGAGCCCTTTCAGCAGTACCGAAAGCGTTTTGTCATAGTCTTCCTTCGCGTCCCGGGTGGCGGAGCTTGATCTGTCTCCCATCGCTGATGCAATCGCAGCGCCGTGGGTAAAGTCGACGAGAATGTTCAGCCAAAGCCTGGACATTGCCGACGGCAACCCGGCTTCAGCCAGGAGCAGTTTGATCTCGTCGGTTATCCGCTGCGCCTGCCGGGGGAAAACTGCGGGCTGGCTGAAGATCAGCAAGGTGAGTCCTGGATGAGCCAGCACCCGTTCGTGATAAGCTTGCAGCAGCGAGCGCATCCGTTCGAGAAAGGCACCGGAGGCTGGCGCGGACACTTCGGCGTAGACATGTTCAGACAAGGCGTCGACCAAGCCGTCGCGGTCACCGAAGTGATGATAGATGGTCATCGGATTGACCTGAAGGCGATCGGCGAGCGCGCGCATTGTGAAGCCCTCGATGCCACCGGTATCCAACAGTTCGAGCGCAGCGTCCAGGATCCGCTCGCGCGAGGCAGGTGCCCTGTTCCTGTGCGGGCGCCCGCGCGGGCGGGTCATGTGGCAATCTCATAACGCGACTGGACGAGACCGGAGGCGAAGCTTCTGGTGTCCTTGTGCACGAGCGGTATGTCCGAGGAAGTCGCGCCGAACAGGCTACGCCCCTCACCAAGCAGCACCGGAACCTGCGTGATGACCATTTCGGCGATCAACCCTGCGCGCAGGAATGACTGGATGACCTGTCCGCCATCCACATAGACGCGCCGATATCCCTCCGCTTCGAGCATCTCCATCACTCGTTCAGGCGATTTGTCCGAGACGCGCACCTTGCCAACAAGATCTTCCGGTATTTCCCGACCGTTAAATGTAGTGGAGAGAACGACTACCGGGCGAGAATAGAACCACGGACGTACATCGCGCATCTTCTCGAAGGTGCCACGCCCCATCACGATGATGTCGATCGTCTCGATGAAGGCGTCATAACCGTGATCCTCCGCCGGATCGTCGCGCTCCAGCAACCAGGCAATATCGCCATCCTTGCGGGCGATGAAACCATCCAGACTGGTCGCAATGAATACGTGCCCGGTGATCATCTCATTTCCTCTAATTATACAGCGTATAATTACTTAGTTCTCGAAGCCGTTGAGGTCAACACGTCCCCAGGTCCGAGGTGGCAGATCGAGCAGTCTCAACGTCCGGGCGGCAAGGTCGCGTTCCGGTTTCGAACGGTGAAAAGATTGCCGCTGACCTACAGGAGGAACGGGGTCGCGGCGTTGCGGGTTTCCACCGCTCTGGCGTGACGAGTGCGGGTGAGAAGCAGGCGTTTGTGCAGCTGGCACGCAGCATGGCCAGAAGAAGTGGGAAGCCGGCTTGTTTCAGGCGAGGGTTTTCAGCGTCTGCGGTTCATGGAGCGCGTAAGGAAGGAGCTTGAATCAAAAAAGCGCTCGTTTGAGCGCTTTTGGGATGATTTGGTTGCGGGGGCCTGATTGCACCGAGAATTGAAATATGGCGCAACTCATGCGTGGTACATTCTCGCGCAGCGCAAAAGCAACCCAAAGAGGTAATCGGCAAATTTGCGGAACTGATAGAAGAACTGATCCATGGACAGCGCCCACCATCGGGCCTTCATTTTCAGCCTCATTCGGCACAGCTACCCATCTACTCATGAATTGGGCGTGGCCTCGCGACAGGCGACACTCTAGTTGGAGAACGGTTCGCGGTGCATTTCAGCTTTGTGTGAGTGAGCTTCCGCTGGTTAGGTTCCAGGGCTCTGCGGAAGGGTCCGGGTCGTGCTACCTGATTTGTCGCGCGATGTGTTGAGAATGCGCAGCGCGGCACAGGCTGCACCGAAGCCGTTGTCGATGTTCACCACGCTTAACCCCGCCGCACAGCTCGCGAGCATTGATGACAATGCGGTATCGCCTTCACGGGCCGCGCCATAGCCGGTGGAGGTCGGGACACCGATCACCGGCCGGGACACCTGCCCCGCAAGCACACTTGCAAGCGCTGCATCCATGCCGGCAACCGCTATGACAACATTATGCCTTTCGATCTCTTCAAGTCGTGCCAGCAAACGGTGCAGGCCCGCCACGCCAACATCGAAAATCAGTGTGGCCTCATGACCGTTGAAGGCCAGCGTGCGCTGCGCTTCCCAGGCAGCAGGCGCATCGGACGTACCCGCGGTGACGATGGCCACTGAACTTTTTATACGATGGGCAGGGAACGACCCCAGCACGCCGGTGCGCGAGGGCGCGTGGTAATCGATCTCCGGAAGCCCGGCTGCCATCTGGTCATCAAGCCTGGTGAAGAGCACTGACGCATTGCGTCGAACAGCGGCCTCGACAATGGCGTAAAGTTGCTCCCGCGACTTGCCTTGGGCAAGCACGGCCTCGCCGATGCCGATGCGCTTGCGCCGGTTCCAGTCGAAATTGACCTCGTCTTCGCTCATGCTCACTTCGTGCCTCGCAGGAAGGCGCTGCCGCGCCTGTAGGCTGCAAGATGCACTTTCTCGTTGGCCAGTGCACTCGCTTCTGCGGCCAATGACTGTCGTTGCGCGGCGGAAAGGCCATCAAGGCGCTCAGCGTCGATCTCAAGCACATATCCCCCTGCACGCCTGCGGCAGCGCAGGGTGTGAAGGCCGTGACGGCGACGCAGCTCGCTTTCGACCAGATCAATACGCCTGAGCATGGCAGGATCTATGGCAATGCCGGTCTCGACGCGGCTTGAAAGGCAGGGCGAAGCCGGCAGCTCGGAAAGTTCCCGCAATCCCATTTCGAGGGCCAGAGCCCTCACATCCTGCTTCGTGAAGTCGGCTTCCACATAGGGATGGCGGACGCCATGCTGGTTCGCTGCCTCGAGCCCGGGCCGCCAATCATCGAGATCATCCAGATTGGTGCCCGAAAGAAGCGTTCCGCCCACAGCTTCTGCCATGGTGCCGTAGAGATTGGTCTTGCAGAAGAAGCAGCGATTGGCCGGATTGGCTACATAGTCGGGATCGGCAAATTCGCGTGCATCGATGATCTTTAGGTTCCATCCATCGCTGGCCGCGTGCTCTCTCACGCGGCGGGTGGCCTCTTCAGGCACGGCGGGCGAGACGGCATGAACGGCCGTGCAGGCGATGCTGCGCCGATGCGCAAATGAAGCCAAGGTCATGGAATCCACACCGCCACTCACGGCGATCGCGGGATTGTCGAATGCAGCGAGCAAGGCTTCAAGCCTGTCAGGATCAGCCATTTCCGCCCTCCAGCTTACGGCGAAGTTCTTCCCGCTCCGCACGGGTCTGCGCCTTCTGCTTCAGATCATCAAACTCGGCCTTTGCCGTCACGGCAGAAGGCCGCTTTACCTGCTTCACCCGAACCTGGTCACTGACGCTTTCCGTGCGCTCCAGCAGGTGGCGCGTGACGAGCGCCTCACGGATTCCCAGTGTGGAGGTCTGCTCGAATATCAATTGCGTTGCGACATGCACCGCTTCCGGCATACATAGCACGCGCACCGACGCGGCCATCCGGCCCTTCTTCCCCAACACGGCATATTGAAGTGCATCGCGGACCCCTTCCTGAGCGCGGATCAGGTCAAGCGCATGAGCAAGATCCTCGCCAGTCTGGTCGTCGATTTCGAAGCTGAGTTCGGCCAGCCGGTCGAAAGTGGCATTATCGTTCTCCACTTCGATCTCGAGCACGCGCAGCATGTTGGGCCGGCCAGGCAGTTCTCGCATACCGAAACCGTGGCCGCTGCGATGAAGTCTTCCGCTGGGCGCTTTTTCCAGCATCCTTGGCCGCAGATGTGCAAGAATTGCCGCCCCTGTCGGTGTGACGCGCTCGCCCGCAATGCCGTCATCGACAATGGCAAGATCGCCAAGCAGATGCGTCGTGGCAGGTGCGGGAACAGGCATCACGCCATGTTCCGTTTTAACGGTTCCGCCACCAAGCGGAAGTGGAGCGAGGCTCACGCTGGCCACATTCAGGCGGCTCAGAAGAAACCCTGCAAGCGCTATGTCGATGATGGAATCGACCGCGCCCACCTCGTGAAAATGCACCTTCTCTTCGGTCGTGCCGTGCACGGCGGCTTCGGCCTGAGCGAGATGGGTAAAGATGCTGCGTGAAATGTCTGCGGCTTCGTCCGGCATATGCGGCGAGGCTTCGATGATCCGGAGCAAGTCACTCAGATGCCGGTGGTGATGCTGATGCGCGCATTCGACATTCAGACGCAGGCCCGCAAAGCCGCCGAACGGTCCTTGCTCTACCCCGACCTCCGCATGACCCGGCATGAGCGATTGTGCGAGCGCGATTGCCTCGTCCTGCAGCTCGGGCGCAAGATGCAGCAGAGAAGCCGCAAACATGTCACCGGCAATGCCGCCGACGGGATCAAGATGCAGGTGACGCGGCATCAGACAGCCCTGTGGAAGGGCACAACATAGGGGCCTTCCGGTATGACCGCGATCTCGCGCGCACTCGTCTCGGCAAGCACCTCACGCAGCGCCTCGTCGACGTCGTCGCGGCAGGTCACGCCTGTGACGGCGCGATCTTCCTCGCTCAAGGCCGGAGCGACCAGAACAATGCGTCCGACGCGCATGGGCTTCAGCTGCATTTCGGTCTGCCATTCGTCGATATCGGCGAAATCCTTCTTCAGGAGGGTTTGCAGAAATGCTTCCGGGCCGAGTTCGACAAGCCGCTTCTGCGCTTCGCGAAACTCTGCCGAGCCGATCCCCTCGCCGCATTCCGAAACGATGATGAGCGTGCCGTCATCGCCGAGAATGTCTATCGGCGTCACCATGCCCTTGACGGTCTGGTAATAGGTCCGGTCCAGCGGATAGCCGGCTGCACTCGTCACGACCACGGGGAATTTGCGCCCGACATTGACCTCGATGGAGTCGCGCACGAATTCCACTGCTGCCGCGTGGCTTTCGATAATCTCCCCAAAGCTGGTGAAGATCAGGTTGCGCTCTTCATCCAGGACGGTGTTGAGTCCGTAGATCGTGCCGCCCAGCATGCGCACGATCTCAAGCTGGGCCTCGTGCAGCGGATTGCCCTGCAGATTGCAGCTCGTCGCCAGCGGGTCTTCCATGAACCGGGCAGAATGGAATGTGCGGATGGTGGTGTGATGGGCCACACCTGGCGCGATGACCTTGCGCCCGCCCGAATAGCCGGCCATGAAATGCGGCTCGACCAGTCCGGTGGCAATGCGGATATCCGCTTCCACGAAGCGGCGATCGATGCCGACGGGCACCTTGCGGGTGGGCGTTTCGCCCAGCATCACATGGTCCTCGTCATTCAGCGCATAGTGGTTGACGCAAGCGACATTCTCCAGGACCCATGGATCGCCGACAAGCTCGGCAAGCTCCTCGCCCAGATTGGGGCGGTGGAGGCCGGTCGCGACGAGCACGGTGATACCCGACAGCGGCACACCGGATTTTGTCAGGCGCTCGATGATCGGGCGCAGAAAAAGGTGGTTGGGCACCGGCCGCGTGATGTCGCAGATGAGGATGCAGGCCGATTTCGCTGCTTTCGCGGCCTCCTCGAGAGGTCGTGCGGCGACTGGCGCTTTCAGCGCATCTTCGATCACCCGCGCCGGATCGGCCGGCACGGGCAAAGTGTCCTTGCGGACTACAGTGGCTCTGACCGTGTCAGGAACCGAAAGCTCAAGACCCGTACGGCCATAGGCAAGTTCGATCTTCATGGTGTGCTCCGGTTCCCTTTTTTCAATCAGCTGTCGGCAATCACGTCCTGGCGCTGGGAGCCGAGGCCCTCGATGCCCAGCTCCACGACATCACCTGCCTTCAGGAACTGCTGCGGCTTCATGCCCATGCCGACGCCGGGTGGCGTGCCGGTGGAGATGATGTCGCCGGGCTGCAGCGTGAAGAACTGGCTGAGATAGGACACCACATGGGCAACACCATAGACCATGGTGTTGGTGGAGCCGTCCTGCATGCGCTTGCCATTGACGTCGAGCCACATGCCGAGATTCTGCGGGTCGGCAACCTCGTCACGGGTCACGAGCCAAGGACCGGTCTGGCCGANTGTCGCAGGACTTGCCCTTGGTCCACTGACCTGCACGTTCCGCCTGGAATTCGCGCTCCGAGACATCATTGATGACGCAGTAGCCGGCAACATGATCCAGCGCATCGGCCTCCGAAACATATTTCGCAGGCTTGCCGATGACCACGCCAAGCTCGACCTCCCAGTCGGTCTTTTTCGAGTTGCGCGGAATGATGATCGGATCGTTGGGCCCGCAAATGGCGCTGGTGGCCTTCATGAAGATGACCGGCTCCGGCGGCACTTCCGCACCGGTCTCTGCGGCGTGGTCGGAATAGTTCAGGCCGATGCAGATGAACTTGCCCGTGCGGCCGACGCAGGCGCCGAGGCGTGGACTGCCCTCAACCACCGGCAGGTCATCCAACTTGATGTCGAGGCTGTCGAGACGGGTCAGGACATCACCTGCGATATCATCGACAACGCCGGACAGATCGCGGATCTTTCCCTCGCCATCGAGAACCCCCGGCTTCTCCGCGCCGCGCTCTCCGAAACGTACGAATTTCATGGAAACAAACTCCTTCTACGCGAAAAATCAGGTGGTCCAGCCGCCATCGATGGCGTGCAACTGCCCAGTTGTGAAGCCAGCCTCGTCGCTGGCAAGATAGGTGGCGAGTGCCGCGATCTCTTCGGGCTTGCCAAGCCGGCCCATGGGCTGGCGTGCGAGGAATGCCTTGCGCGCTGCCTCATAGTCGCCGCCCGCCCGCATGCGATCATCCAGCGAGGGGCTTTCGACCGTGCCGGGGCAGATCGCGTTGCAGCGAATGCCTTTGGCCACGAAATCTGCGGCGACAGACTTTGTAAGGCCCGCAACGGCAGCTTTGGTGGCCGAATAGATGAAGCGGTTCTGCGGTCCGGTGATCGCACCGGCGACCGAAGAAATGTTCACGATCGAACCTGCACCCTTTTCCAGCATGCCCGGCAGCACGGCCTGGATGGTGTGGAACATGGATGTGACATTGAGATCGAAGGCGAAATTCCAGTCTTCATCGGTCGCATCTAGGATGGTGCCGCCATGCACGAAGCCTGCACAGTTGAACAGCACATCCACGTGACCGATCTCCGCGACGAGCGCCTTGATCGCGCCATTGTCGCGCACGTCGAGCCTGCGACAGGTGATGTTCGCATGGGAGAGTTCCCCTAGCACCTTCTCGTTCAGATCCGTGGCGAACACCTTTGCCCCCTCGTCGGCCATGCGCAATGCCGTGGCACGTCCGATACCCTGGGCACTTGCCGTTGCAAGTACCACCTTTCCTTCAAGTCTATTCATGACTCTCCCTTTCAAGAACACCCATCTCCGAAACCGCTCGGGCCGCGCCGCGAAGCGACAGCACACAGCGGTGAATATCGAAAGGACAGACGGGTTCAGAAACACCCTTGCCTACACGGACCCCATCCGCAGCTCTTCATCTAGGTCATCCAAGCCCCTAACCGTACGCTACGGTACGGGAGTCTAAGGGCGAGACAGACATGAGCCGCATCCAACAACTCACCGATAGAACTGAGTGGGCAGATAAAGCGAAAATGCAGGCACGAATGTCACCAGCAGTAGCACGACTATGAGCGGCACCAGGAAGGGTGCCGTCGCCTTGAGGCAGCGCTCGAAGCTCACGCCGGAAACCTGCGCCAGCACGTAGAGGACCATGCCGACAGGGGGTGTCAAAAGCCCGAGCATCAGGTTCAGGACCACTACAATCCCCAGATGCACCGGGTCTATGCCTACCTGCTGTGCAATGGGCAGCAGCACCGGCACCAGGATCGTGATTGCCGCGATGGTTTCCATGAAGAGACCAAGCGCAAGCACGATCAGCGTAATGAATATCAGTATGACCTGCGGGTTCTGCGAGATGGACAGCAGGAACTCGCCCAGGCCATTCGCTACCTGGTTTGCGGTCAGTATCCACGCGAAAATCGTGGCTGCCGCGACAATCAATAGGATCGCGGCGGATGTTTCAATCGTGTCGATCGACACACGCAGGATGTGCCGCCAGGTCAGCGTGCGGTAAACGAAGAGGCCGAGGCAAAGCGCATATGCCGCTGCAGCAACGGCGGCCTCGGTAGGCGTGAACAGGCCGGAAACAATGCCGCCCACGATGATGACGGGCGTAAGCAGCGGCAGAAAGGCTTGCAAGAAAGATGCTAGCACCAACGCCGGGCGGAAGACCAGGTCGCGCGGATAGTCGCGCCGCCAGGCATACCACGCCACCATGATCATCAGCGCCACCGCCATCATAAAGCCCGGCACAAGGCCCGCGGCAAAGAGTTCGCCGATGGAGGCGGAGGCCATGACGCCATAGATGACGAGCGGAAGCGAGGGTGGGATGATTGGACCGATGGTCGAACTTGCGGCGGTCACGCCAACTGCGAAATCCGTGTCATAGCCGGCATCACGCATCGCCTTGATCTCGATGGTGCCAAGGCCACCGGCATCGGCAACAGCAGCACCCGACATGCCTGCGAAGATGACTGACGCACCGACGTTAACATGGCCCAGACCACCCGGGGCCCAACCGACCAGCGCGCGGGCGAAAGTGAAGATGCGTTCGGTGATGCCAGCCGTGTTCATCAGGTGCCCGGCCAATATGAAGAACGGGATGGCGAGAAGCGGAAAGCTGTCCACGCCATTGATCATGTTGTGGACCACCACGACATTCGGCAGTCCTTCCAGAAGAATATAGATGGCTGACGCGCTCGCGAGAGACAGCGCAACCGGCATGCCCAGCACGAGCAGCAGGGCAAGCAGAACAAACATTACAAGGAGCGACATCGGATCAGATCTCGAAGGTTTCGGTGTTGCGCGCCTCGTCTGCCACCACTTGCGCATTGCGGGAAAGCGTGCGCCAGAGCTGGTGGAGGCTGATGATGGTCATTATGAAAAGCGAGGCCGCCACGATGCCGTAGAGATAGGCCTTGGAGATGTTGAGCGAGATCATCTTCTGATGGCTCGTGCGCTGGGCAAGCTCGACGGTAAACCAGGCGGCATAGCCGAGGAACAGCGAGGAGCCTGCGTGAACCACGGTCAGGGCTGCCTTCACCTTCGGTGGAGACATGCGCTGATGAAGAAAAGTCAACGCGATGTGGCTGCCTTTTCTAAGACCCGTGATCGCGCCGACGAAGCATAGCACCACGAGGAAGTAGCGCGCCGCCTCCTCTGTCCAGCCAAGAGAATTGTTCAACACATAGCGCGTGAAGAACTGGGCAAGAACGATCGCGAAAAGTGCCCAGAAGATCAAAAGCGCAGGGATATCCGCCTTGCGGATGTCCCTGATATCGTCGGACATTTCCGCTTGCGCGAAATCATTCTTCAGATGTTCGGTATCGAGGGTCATGAAGTGCCGCCTCAATTGAAGGGCGTCGGGTCGCAGAAACGACCCGAGCCGCTGGTCACTCTGCGTCCGGAATGGCCTGCAGGCGCTCATAAATGGACGGTTCCCAAGGCATGTCTTCGCTGACCAGGAAAGGCTCGACCATTTCCTGGAATGGCTTGCGATCAACCTCGTGGACATTCAGTCCTTCACTGCGGAACCAATCCGCGAGGCTTTCCTCCTGGGACAGAATTTCCTGCGATGCCCAAGCCGCAGACTCCTGCAGCACCTCGGTCAGGGTGGCGAGATCCTCTTCAGCAAGGCTCGCCATCCGCATACCGGAAATGACAGTCACCAGTGAATTCACCACATGGCCGGTGAGGCTTATATCGGACTGCACCTCGTAGAACTTTTTGAACTTGATCGTTGGCAGCGGGTTTTCCTGCGCGTCCACCACGCCCTGTTGCAGTGCCAGGTAGACTTCCGAGAATGCCATTGGCGTGGGGTTTGCGCCCGTCGCCTGCGGGAAGAGCATATAGGCCGGCGCGTTGGGAACGCGGATCTTCAGGCCTTTCATGTCATCCGGTGTCTTGATGGCCTTATTGGCGGTAACATGACGCGCGCCGTAATAGGTCAGCGCCACGATCGAATTGCCAGAGGCATTCTGGTAACCTTCGGACAGTTCCTTAAAGAGATCGCTCTGGCCATAAGCTTTCCAATGCGCATAGCCGCGCAGCGTGAAAGGAAAGTCGGAGATTGCAAGCGGGCCGTAGACCGCCGATGCAAAGCCCGCTCCGGTGTAGATCACATCCACTGTTCCGAGAGACAGACCTTCATTGAGCGCATCTTCCTTGCCGAGGGAAGAGGCGGGAAAGACCTCCATCGTGTAGCGGCCCTCTGTTCGCTTCTCCAGTTCCTCCGCAGCCTTCAGTGCGGCTTCGTGGTAGGGGGTGCCGACTTCATAAACATGTGCAAATTTGAGCGTTTCCGCGGCCTGCGCCCCGAGTGCGAAAATAGTGGCTGCCGCTGTTGCAGCCAGGATTGCGAGTTTCTTCATGTTCTCCTCCGGTGAAAGTTGACTTGAGTACAAAAGATTGCCCTCACGCCGCCATGCGGTGTGCAGCATTCAGCTTCGCCCAATCGAAGGTCACGCCAGTGCCGGGCGCGTCCGAAGCCACGGCGAGGCCGTCCTCCAGAACAAGCGGGCGCGTTGTGTATTCATCGATGGGGAAGGAATGGATTTCGATATAGCCCGCATTCGACTGGGCTGAGACAAGGCTGACATGCAGCTCCTGCATGCCGTGGCTGCAAACGGGAATCCCATGTTTGCGCGAGAGTTCCGCAACGCGCATGAACCCTGTTACACCGCCGCAATTGGAGGAATCGGGTTGGATGAACGACAGTCCGGCATCGGCGAAGGCATATTCGAATTCGTGGATCGTGTGCAGGTTCTCGCCCATGGCGAGCGGCACATCCGTCTCCCTCGCAATTCGAGCATATGACTTGTAGTCATCGGGGATGATCGGCTCTTCGAACCAGGTGATGTCATAGGGCTTGAAGGCCTTGGCTGCGGCAATCGCCTCATCGACGCTCATGGAGTAATTGGCGTCCACCATGAATTTGACATCGGGTCCGATCAATTCGCGCACGGCCTTCACACGCGCAACATCATCGGCCAAATCCGGCTGACCGACCTTGATCTTCACCGCTTTCGCACCGCGTGCGAGGTAGGAGCGGATGCTGCCGAGAAGCTTGGGCAGCGGGAAATTGAGATCGATGCCGCCGCAATAGGCGCGGCAGCGGTCGGAAGCGCCACCGGCCATCTTCCACAAAGGCAGTCCTTCGCGCTTTCCCCGCGCGTCCCAAAGCGCGATATCGACTGCCGAAATGGCGAAGGACGCGATACCGCCGCGGCCGACATAGTGGATATGCCACTGCATCTCGTCATATAGCGCATCAATATCAGCGCCATCCCGCCCGATAAGCATCGGTTTCAGGTCATGCTCGATCATGGCCAAAATCGAATGGCCACCCTTGCCACCGGTATAGGTATAGCCCGTGCCTTCGCTTCCATCCGAGAACCGCAGCGTCACGGTAATCAACTCGAAATGCGTATGATCGCCGTGTTTGGCATCGGTCAGGACTTCAGCCAGAGGCACAGCGAAACGCTGCGCTTCAAGCGACTTGATCTTGGCCATTTCAGTTTTCCTTGGGAGATGCCACAGGACCGCTCATGCGTGACTGCAGCAGAATGACGATGAAGAGGAAGGCGCCGCGAATGACCATCTGCCAGTAGGCGCTGAGGCTGATCGTGCCGCGTCCGTTCTCGAAATTGAGGATGTTGAAGACAAGGCCAAGCAGCAGCGCTCCGGCTATGGTGGCCGGGACGGAGCCAAGGCCGCCGGTCAGAAGCGTGCCGCCAACCACTACCGATGCGATGGCCGAAAGCTCCCAGCCGATCCCTTCCAATGGCTGCCCCGCTCCGAAACCGGAGGCAAGAAACACACCGGCCAGGCCGGCACAGCCGCCGCTCAGGACATAGACGAAGAACTTGGCGCGGTTGACATTGAGCCCCATCAGTTTCGATGCGTCCTCCGAACCGCCAATGGCAAGCACCGTGCGGCCAAGCGAAGTGTGTTCGAGCACCACCCACAAAATGACGGCCACCAATGCCACGATCACGATGGCCCAGGGGAAGATGCCAAAGGCCTTCTCCATACCCAGCTTTGTAAAGTTGGACGTCCAGTCGATGGAGACCGTTTGTGCGCCGGAGATAATCAGCGCCCCGCCCTTGGCACCCAGCATGGTTGCAAGCGTTGCAATGAAAGGCGGGATCCTCATGGCCACCACGAAGAAGCCGTTCAAAAGGCCGATCGCGGCACCGGCCAGAATGCCGCCGGGAAGTGCGACTTCAATGCCATAGGGCGACAGATAGGCAGCCACCACCGAGGTGAATGCCGCGACCGAGCCCACCGACAGATCAATGCCGCCCGTCATGATGACGAAACACATGCCGATGGAAATGAGGATGAACATCGCATTGTAATTGAGGAAGGACGCGATGTTGTAGGCGCTGCCGAAATTCTCGTAGCGCAGCAGGCCGAACAGTATGAGCGCGATCAGCGCGACAAAGACGCCCGTGGTCTGGGCATTGCCGGTGAGATAGCGGCGCAGGTCGAAAGCGGATTGGTCGAGCATGATCTATTCCTTCCGTCCCTGCTGCAGATATACGGCGGCAATGATGATGCCGGCCTTGGCGACGAGTGCCACCTCGTCGGCCACGCCATTGGCAAGCAGCGTGTATTTGACGAGTTGGATGATGATCGCGCCGAGGATTGCGCCGAAAATCGGCGCCCGCCCGCCCTGCAAGAGCGCGCCACCCACAACAGCGGCAGCAATGGCATCAAGCTCCATGAGATTGCCGATGCGCGCGGCATCGGAAGCGGAATTGATGGCCACAACGATGAGACCGGCAATGCCTGCAAGCCCGGCGCAAAGCACATAGGCGCCGATTTTCACCCGCCGGACCGGAGCACCGGCAAGGCGCGCAGCCGTCTCATTTCCGCCAATGGCAAGCAGGTAGCGCCCGAAAAGCGAGCGATGGACGAGCCACCAGATCAGGCAGGCAATGGCAATCACCAGCCAACCCTGGAAGGGCAGACCGAGGATCTTGCCCGTGCCCAGATAGCTGAAACCCTTGTGCGAGAAGGTCTGCAGGTTTCCGTTGGTCAGAACCTGTGCGATGCCGCGACCGGAGATGAACAGTATCAACGTTGCAATGATCGGCTGCACATTCAGAAAGCTGACGAGTGACCCGTTGAATAGCCCGCAAAGCAGCGCCACCAGCACCGGCACCACGAAGGCGGCGGCCAGACCGAGCATCGGATAGGCTTCCGCAAAGGATGAGGTGAAGATCAGCGGCGCCAATGCACCGGCCAGTGCCATGACCGCGCCGACAGAAAGGTCGATGCCGCCAGTGGCGATGACGAGCGTCATCCCAACCGCCACGACCGCGATCGTAGCAACCTGGCTGATATTCACGAAAAAGGTCTGCGGATGCAGGAAATTCGGTGTGAAGGCGATGTTGAACAGGATGATGGCGATAAGCGCGATCAGTCCGCCATTGCGTTTGGCGAAACCAATGAAGCTCTCAATCTGCATCACGCCCTTTTCGGCAGGGCTTGCTTCCGTGGCGCTCATGCGGGCCCCCTTTCCTCGTGATGCGCCATCGCGGCGACAAGGGCGTCTTCGGTAATGCCGGGATTGGTGAGCTCTGCCACCGAACGTCCGTCCTGAAGCACGGTGATGCGGTCGGCACCTTCGACCAGCTCCTCGAATTCGGAACTGATGAGCAGCACGGCTCCGCCTTCGGCCACGTAATCGCGGATGATGGTCTGGATCTCGAGCTTGGCCCCGACATCCACGCCGCGCGTCGGTTCGTCCAGGATCAGAAGCTCCGGCTCGTTGGCCAACCAACGGGCGAGCAGGACCTTTTGCTGGTTGCCGCCCGACAGTTCCTTGATTGGCTGCTCCATCGAGGCGGTCTTGATGCCGAGCGCCTTGACGTAGCGGGCGACGATCTCTCGCTCACGCTTGCGATCAATGCCACCGCCTTTGCGAAGCCGGGGCAGCAAGGCCAGCGTGAGGTTTTCGCGCACGGACATGTCGGGCACGATCCCTTCAGCCTTGCGGTCTTCGGTGAGAAAGCCGATCCCGCCCTTGATCGCATCTGCCGCCGATGCGGGAGCCTTGGCGGACCTGGCGAACCGGATCTCGCCCTTGTCGAGCTTGTCGAGGCCGAAAATCGCGCGCGCGGTTTCGGTTCGCCCAGAGCCCAGAAGCCCGCCAAGCCCCACGATCTCGCCCCGCCTGATTTCCAGCGAAACGTCCCGCAGCGCGCGGCCAGAGCCAATCGAATTGGCAACAAGAAGCGCTTCGCCCGGCGCGCGGCTTTCGCCACCAAGGCCGGTCATGCCTGCTGATGCAATTTCTTCTGCATTGCGGCCGAGCATGTCTGCGATCAGGCCGAGCTTGGTGCTGTCGGCGATATTTCGAACTGCCACCGTCTGCCCGTCACGCATGACGGTGGCGCGGTCACAGATGGCAAAGAGCTCGTCGAGAAAGTGGGAAATGTAGAGAACGCCAACGCCCTCACGCTTCAATGCGCGCACCACCTCGAAAAGGGTCGCAACTTCGCGGTCATCGAGCGATGATGTCGGCTCGTCCATGATGACAAGGCGCGCATCAAGCGACACCGCACGGGCGATGGCCACCAGCTGCTGGATCGCGGTAGAATAGGAGCCAAGCGGCTGCCGGACGTCGATATCGACACCGAAGCGCTGAAGGATTTCACGTGTGCGTGCATGGGCCTTCGGCCAGTTGATCAGCCCGCCAAAGCGGCGTGGCTCATAGCCCATCACCACATTTTCGGTGACGGAGCGCAGCGGGACGAGATTGAGCTCCTGATAGATGGTGGCGATCCCCGCGTCCTGCGCCTCGCGTGGACTTCCGGCCGTAAGGTCCTTGCCATCAAACATCACTGTCCCGGCATCGCGCCGATAGACCCCGGTCAGGATCTTCACCAGTGTCGACTTGCCGGCACCATTCTGGCCGATGATCGCGTGAACCTCGCCCGGCTCGATCTCAAGCCCTGCACCTTGGAGCGCCGCGACACCGGCGAAGGATTTCGAAATGCCGCGCATGCTGACGAGCGGTGTCATCGCTTTTCCCCGACTGGAAGTAAAAAAGGCCCGGGAAGCCGGGAGGGACTGTCCCGGGCCAGCGGAGGATCAGTACGCTTCGTCGATGTGATCGACGGCGTTGTCCTTGGTGAAGATGCGGTCTTCCACCTGCACCCAATGCTCGATCTCTTCACCCGCGGCGTAGCGCTTCATGACTTCGCAGGCGAGCGGGCCGAAGAAGGGCGAACTTTCGACCGTTACGCCCATCTTGCCGTCGATGATGGCCTGAAGGGCATCCCGCGTGCCGTCGATGGAAACAACCAGAACATCTTCGCCCGGCTTGCGGCCAGCAAGCTCCAGCGCCTGAATTGCGCCGATGGCCATCTCGTCATTGTGGGCATAGACAATGTTCACGTCCGGATGGGCCTGAAGCAGCGTTTCCATGACCTGTCGGCCCTGATCTCGCGCAAAGTCACCGGATTGCGATGCAACGATTTCAAAGCGCTCATCCTGCAGGATGCGGTCGTCGAAGCCCTTCTTGCGATCATTTGCAGGAGAAGAACCCGTGGTGCCTTCGAGTTCAACGATGACGCCCTTGTCGCCGTCGAAGTTCTCGATCACCCATTCGGCCACGCGTTTGCCCTGGTCGATGAAGTCGGAGCCAAGGAAGGCAACAAAATGATCGCCCGGTTTGGCAACGGCCGGATCGACCGAGCGGTCCACGAGAAAGGTGGGGATCCCGGCGGCCTTGGCCTTCATCACTGCCGGAATGAGCGGCTTTTCCTCGCGCGGCGGCAGGAAGAGAACGTCGATGCCCTGTGCGATCATGGAATCCACGTCAGCGACCTGCTTGGCGGCAGAGCCGGCAGCATCCGTGGCGACGAGGTCCCAGTTGCAGGATTCGGCCGTGTCGTGGAACGACTTGGTTTCGGCAATGCGCCAGGGATTGTTGCTCTCCATCTGCGCAAAGCCGACCTTGTAGCGCTCTTTCTGTTCAAGCGGCGGTGGCTCCGCACTTGCAGCGCCAAGGCCCAGGAATATCCCGGCAATGGCTGCCGAGCACATGAGAATCCGTCGGTTCATCGTCATTTCCTCCTCCACAAGATGCGGCTCCTCCGCCGCAATTGAGAACCGGGATCAGCCCCAGTTCAGATAGGTTGTCTGCTTGCGCAAATAGCCGTCGAAACCGTATTTCCCGTCCTCACCGCCCAGACCCGACTGGCCCCAGCCGGAATGGAAGGCCTGAACCTGCTCGCCATTTGAACGGTTGAGATAGAGCTCGCCGAATTTGAGCGCGTAGGGGCTCTTCATCAGGCGGCGATGGTCGCGGGTGAAGACGTAAGCCGACAGGCCATAAACCGTGTCATTGGCAAGTCGTGCCGCTTCCTCGAAGCTGTCGACGCGCAATGCAGGTGCGACCGGACCGAACACCTCTTCTTGGATTAGCGGAGACGTGTTTTCCGTTACCTCCAGAACCGTTGGCGAATACCAGTGTCCCTTGGCAAAATTGCCCTCGCGCAGCGGCCCGCCTTCCAGAAGAAGCTCAGCGCCCGCGCGACGTGCACGGGTGACCATTTCCTCGATCTTGGCAACTTCAACACCGCTGACCTTCGGCCCCATATCCGGATCGTCCATCGGATTGCCGATGGAGATCGCGCGGGACCGGGCGACGAATTTCTCCAGAAACTCGTCCGCAATGGCGCGATGCAGATACATGCGTTCGTTGCAGGTGCAGATCTGGCCGCAATTCGTGTAGCGCGCGGTGACTGCCGCATCGACCGCGCGGTCTATATCGGCATCAACCATGACGATGAAGGGGGCTTTGCCGCCAAGTTCCAGGCGGAGCACCTTCAACGTGTCGGCAGCGGCTGCATAGATCTGCTTGCCGGCGCGCGTGCTGCCGGTCATGGTCACGAGGCCGGTATCGCGGCTTTCCACCAGCGCCTGTCCGACCACCGGACCGCGCCCGGTGACTACATTGAAGACCCCGTCAGGCAGCCCCGCCTCTTTTGCCAGATGGGCAAGGAAAAGGCCGGAAACTGGCGTGATCTCGTGGGAGAGCAGAACGAATGTGTTGCCTGCCACCAAGGCAGGCGCCAGCTTTCGTGCGGCAAGGGCTGCGGGATAGTTCCATGCCGTCAGGCCAACCACCACGCCGTAGGGATGGCGGCGGATATGGATTTCCTCATCCACATTGTCCGACGAAATGATGTCGCCTTCGATGCGGCGCGCAGCACCTGCATGGTGGCGCAGGAACATCAGAACCGCGCCGACTTCGCCGCGCGCCTGGCTGATCGGCTTGCCCTGCTCCAGCGTTAGGATACGTGCAAGCGCCTCGGCGTGCTCCTCGACCTTGTCTGCAAGTGCCAGTACCGCCTCGCCGCGCTTGATCGCAGGCAATGCCGCCCAGGACGGCTGCGCCCGTTTTGCCGCAGCAAGTGCGGCATGTGCGTCCTCTGCGCCGCCCTCGGGAATGGTGGCAATCACCTCCTCGGTCGCGGGGTTCTCGACCGTAATCACAGCCTGTGCGGAACCGGAGGTCCACTGACCGCCGATGAACATGGCGCCACGGATCACACTGCCACTGTCCAGATCAAACCGCAAAGCCCGCTCCTTTTGTCGTACCAAACTTGAGCGCAAAATAGATTTGATGATTTTACAGAGTCAAGCGAAAATCGCTAAAAGTTGCGGGATCTGTCGTTTATTCATGTATTTGGGGCAAGAAACCGGTTGATTTCGCCCGTCAAAACATCGAATAATATGACAGATGGTTCGACCAAAAGGCTGTGTCTGATGGATCAAATTGAGGCGGCGCGCCCTGCTTCGGGCGGCAGAGCGGCAGACTGGGTGGTGTCGCAGATCGAGGATGACATCCTCTCCGGTGTGCTGGAAAACGGCACGCCCCTGCCGGCGGAACGCGAATTGATGGAGCGCTTCAAGACCTCCCGCACCGTCGTACGCGAGGCGATCACCACGCTTTCCAGTCGCGGGTTGATCGACGCAAAGCCCCGCTTTCGCCCCGTTGTGCGCAAGCCCGGCTTTGATACCGCGCTGTCGTCAGTGGGCAGCATCGTGAAGCTTCTGCTTGCAGAGACGCGTGGCGTGAAGACGCTCTACGAAAGCCGCGTTTTCGTGGAGCGCGCGCTGGTGCGTGATGCGGCCCGTGCCGCCACGCGTAAGGACATCGACGACCTGCGCGAAGCGCTCGCGGCGAACCAGAACAGCATCTCCGACTCCGAGGAATTCTATCGCACCGACACTGCCTTTCACGGCGTGCTCTACCGCGTGCCGCGCAATCCGATATTCCCGGCAGTCCATGAAGCCTACACCTCCTGGCTCGCGCCACATTGGGAGCGCATGCCGCGCTCGCCCGAGCGCAACCGCGTGAACTTCATGAGCCACAAGGCCATCTTCGACGCCATTGTTGAACGGGATGCAGATGCCGCAGAGGAGGCTCTCGAAACCCATCTCAAGGCGGCATGGGAATATGTCCGCGTCACCTTCGAGCTTGAGGAATAGGCGGCGGCAACGGATGAGCTACGATTTCATAGTTGTCGGAGGCGGTGCCTCCGGTTGCGTGGCGGCTGCGCGGCTGGCGCGAAGCGGTGCGCGCACCCTTCTTCTGGAGGCTGGGCCCTCCCATCGCCATCCGCTTCTCGACATGCCGCCGGGCATTTTCAAGATGATCAATGGCTGCAAGTTCATGCGCTACCACAAGACGGTGCCGCAGGAGCATCTTGGCGGACGCTCGCATGAGATCGCGCAAGGTCATGTGCTGGGCGGCGGTTCCTCCGTCAATGCGCAGGTCTATATGCGCGGCCGCCCGTCCGACTATGACGAGTGGCAGCAGCTTCTGGGCAGCAGCAATGACAATCCCGGCTGGGGCTGGAAGGATGTTCTGCCGCACTTCAGGGGCATGGAAGCCAACAACCGGCTGGCGAATGAACTTCACGGCACCGACGGCCCCCTGTTGGTGTCCGATCCCGGCCATATCGATCAGACCTCGCGCTGGTTCGTGCAGGCGGTCCAGAATGCGGGTGAACCCTTCAATCCGGATTTCAACGGCCCCGCCCAGCGCGGCGTCGGCTTCTACCAGTTCATGAACCGCAATGGCCGGCGCTCCTCGGCGGCCTATGCCTTCATCGAGCCGGAACGCAACAATCCTAATCTCGAGGTCCGGCTTGGCTGCGAAGCGCTTGAGGTGCTGTTCGATGGCGACCGCGCAGCCGGTATAGCCTATCGCGATGCGAAAGGGATGCGTCAGGAAGTGCGTTGCGGCAGTGAGGTGATCCTGGCCTCCGGCGCGCTTGTCACCCCAAAGCTGCTCATGCTTTCAGGAATTGGCCCAGAGGACCATCTGAAGGCGCACGGCATCACCGTTCGCAGTCCACTGCGCGGTGTCGGGCAGAATCTCATCGATCATCCGGAAGTGCCGGTCACCGCAAGGCTGAAAGGCGCTTACGGCTACTACCGCCAGGGCGAAGGCTGGCGGATGATCCGCAACGGGCTCCAGTTCAAGCTGTTCGGTTCGGGGCCGGTCACTTCGGCAGGCGTGGAGGCTGGCGCATTCGTCAATCCTGCCGATCCCGAAGGCGTCCCGACAGTTCAGGCGTTCTGCGTGCCAATCGTCTATGTCGACCGCGACAGGCGCGATCTGGTGGAAGACGGCCACGGGCTCACCGTGACCACGGTGGTGGTAAAGCCGCGGTCGCGCGGCGAGGTGCGGCTTGCATCCTCCAATCCGCTCGACATGCCCTCTGTCTCTCCCAATCTCCTGAAGGAGGAGGCTGACATGCGGGAGATGATCGATGGCGTGCGCTTCTTCATTGAAGCCATGCAGAGGAGCCCGCTTGGAAACAAGATCCAGAAATTTGCCCTGCCCGCCTCGACCGACCTTTCCGATGAAGCGCTGCGCGAGCATTGCAAGGCCTTCGTAAAGACGAACTACCACCCGGCAGGCACCGCCCGGATGGGTGCGGAAGGCGACGAAGACGCGGTTCTTGATGCGCGCATGCGCGTGCGCGGCATTCGCTCCTTGCGCGTCTGCGACATGTCGACCGTTCCAAACATCAATGCAGGAAACACCAACGCGCCAGCCATGATGCTCGGTGACCGCTGTGCCTCATTCATACTTGAAGAGCATGGACTGGCGGCAGCGCCGGCGGGTGAATTGCAGGCGGTACGTTAAATGGTCCGGCAGCCTTCGCAGCGGCATATCCAGACGCTACACTAAAAGGGACCAGTAGTCGGGACGGCCCGGATCAGCAGCAGGAGATCATCATGCGCCGTCCGGCAGACCGTATTCGCCACGCAATAAGTTTCGAGGTCATCGGCCTTTCCATCACAAAGCCGCTTGCCGCCTGGGCTTTTTGAAAAGCCGATGGGCGACATTGGTGTCATAACCATTGTCGGCGCCACCATCACGACGATTTGGAACTACCTCTACAATCTCGGCTTCGATCACCTGATTCTGGCTGCGCGGGTCGGTGCGTAAAACCGTACTCATCCGCGTTGCACATGCGGTGATTTCGAGTCAGGGTTTCTCTTGTTATTGCTGCCCCTTATTGCGTGGAAGCTGGGGTTGGGCTGTGGGAAGCGCTGGTGATGAACATAGCCTTCGCGCTTTTCTATCTCGTCTACACCTTCGTCTTAAATTGGCTCTACGACGTCATCTTCCCCATTGAAGAGAAGGCGACGGGAGACGTCTCCGAGGCCGGCGAGCGAGAGGCCGCGCGGTAACGGTATCCCTCAGCAAACCGGAACTAGTAGCCGCCTTCCAGCACCTTTAGCTGCGCGTAAAGCTGTTCGCCCGCCCCGCTCACATGTTTCTTGATCGTGGCGACGGCGCGTTGCGTGTCGTTATCGCGGAAGGCGGCGATCAGTTCTCGATGCTCAGCGATGATGACCCTGTGGCGTGATTGCGAGATGGGCACATTCAGCGCAAGCGCATTCAGGATGCGCCGCTGAAGCTCCCAGATGGCAAAGGCCCGCCTGTTGTAATGCTTGCGCGCAATATATTCGTGAAAACGCTTGTCGCATTCGCCGAACGGTCCCTTGTCTTCAACGGGAAGGCGTTCAAGCTCCTCCTGGAGAGCCTCCAATTCGGCTATGTCCTTGGCGGTGCAGGTCTTGGCGAATGTCTCGACGAAATACGGCTCCATCAACTGCAAAAGCTCGAAGATTTCCAGCAGCACGCTGGAATTCAGCTCGGCAACGGCAGCACCCTTGTTCGGCGTTATGGTGACAATTCCCTCGCCCTGCAGCATGCGCAGCGCCTCCCGCACCGGAATTATTGAGGTGCCGTAGCGATTTGCCAGATCCTGCACCTTCAGCCGAGTGCCACTCGGGAACACGCCTCGGCCAATATCGGCCAAAATGCGGGAATAGCAGGATTTTTCGTCTATCTGTTTGCCTTCCACCATCACCACCCGAAGCAAAATCGGCGGCATTTGCCGCACACCACACCCACAAAACATATATTAAGCAGTCAATTATCGTTTGACAAATGATGATATAATATATTTTCTTTGCTCAGTTCTATATAAGATGCTGATCGATGGAGGAGTGGATGAGCATGCGCAAGACGATTTTGGGTGCAACCGCATTGGCCCTTACCCTGCCCGTGGTAGCAATGGCGGAGCCGGTGGTTCTGGACGTGACCGCCTGGAAGGGAAATGAGACCGAACCCGCGGGACTTCCGGAACTGATCGAGAAATTCGAGGCCGAAAATCCCGCTATCGATGTCGAACTCTCCTATATCAGCCGTCTCGATACCGATGTCGTCCTTCCTCCGCGTTTGCAGGGCAACAACGCGCCAGACGTGATGATGACGGACATGCCGCTCGTGGCCGTCTGGGGTCGCGCAGGGCTTCTTCACGACTATGGAACGGACGCCAAATGGTATGGTCGCGTTGATCCGATCGTGCAGAAGGCCATCACCACCGGCGACGCGGTCAATATCATGCCGCTCGAGATCATTGGCATGGGCAATTTCGTCAATATGGGCCTCTTGAAAAAGGTTGGTATCGACAAGGCTCCGACCACAATCGAGGAGCTGAAAGCCGCTTGTACCGCGCTTGATGCTGAAGGCATCAAGCCGATGGTCTTCACCGGTGGCTTCTCTGCGCCACTTTTCGTGGTGGCTAACGGCCTGCAGCGGGCTGACGCTGCGGCGGCCGCGTTTGGCTCTGGCGATGTCACTTTTGAAGGCAATGAGGCCTTCGGCTCAACGCTCGACACTGTTCGCGAACTTGTGGAAGCCAAGTGCTTCGACCCGAAGGCTCAGGCCGGTCTTGATCCGTGGTCGACGGCTCTGACCGAGTTCAAGGCCGGCAATTTCGCGATGATGCCGCAAGGTGCGTGGAACATAGCAGATTTTGCCAAGGTCGAGGGTCTGGACTTCGTCTTCGCTCCAATACCCTCCCAAGACGAGGGCGGTGTGGCACTTGATCTGTTCGGCATCGGCTGGTCGATCAGCGCCAACAGCGAGCAAAAGGAAGCGGCACAGAAATTTGTCGACTTCTTCACCAGGGACGAAAACCTCAAAGTGATGCTGACCGCCGAAGCTGCCTATAGCCCGTTTGCAGGCGGTACGGCCGGCACGCCGGAACGGGCAGCACCTTATGATGCGGCGCGTCCCGAGAATGTCATCATGTTCCCCTTCGCCACATTGGCTTGGCCCAAGCCACTCGAGATGGAGCTGTGGGACAGCCTGACCTCCTTCCTGCTCAACATCGAGCAGGACAGCGATGACGTTCTGTCGCGCTGGGACGAGACGGTGGAAGACAGCCTCTAGTCGCTCCCGAGACTAGACCCTGGCGCCGGCCTGCCTACCCTCCGCGCGGGCCGGCGCGAACAATCCAGCGAGAGTACTATGGGCAGCTCGAAGCGCATCTATCTGTTCACCCTGCCGGCGATATTCGTGATCGGCTGCTTCTTCGTCTATCCGATCCTGCTTTCCGCGCGCCTGAGCTTCACCGATTTCTCCGGCGTGGGCCTGGCCGAATGGGTGGGCTGGAAGAACTACGACCGCTTCTTCTCACGCACACGCTATCTCTACAGCGTCTGGATCACGATCAAGTTCACGCTGGTCGTGGTGATCGCCCAGACCATGATCGGCCTTGTCTTCGCAACCCTCCTGCACCGCATGCCTGCGGTTAGAAATCTGTGTCGCGCAGTGCTCTTCACGCCCGCGATGATGTCCTGCGTCATCGTCGGCTATGTCTGGCAGTTTATCTATTCGCCTTATTCGGGTGGGCTCAATGCGCTGCTTGGCATGATCGGGTTGGAAGAGTGGCAGCGTGGCTGGATCGGAGACCCCTCCACCGCTCTTTATGCGCTGGCGGTGGCCCATGTCTGGATGTTCGCCGGCTATACGACGGCAATCTTCCTGGTGGGCTACGCGAACATTCCGCGCGACATCGAGGAGGCGGGCCGGCTGGATGGCGCAAGCTCCTGGCAGCGTTTTCGCCATCTGGAACTCCCTCTGCTCGCCCCCAGCTTCACCGTCAACATAATCCTGTCCACGATCGGCACGCTGAAGACCTTCGAGCTGCCTTTCATCATGACCCGCGGCGGACCCGACCGGGCTACGCAGACGCTCAGCCTTGAAATCATCAACCAGCTTTTCGGCAACTACAAGTTCGGCTTTGCCAGCGCCCTGTCGATCATCATGCTGATCATCGTCATCGCAGTGGCGGTCCTTCAGAATACTTGGTTGCGTGGCAGGGAGGACAATCAATGACACAGATGCCGCGCAAGGCCCTGCGCTTCCTCGCTCAAGGCGTCGTAGTCGCTGCGACCTTCGCCATGCTGGCGCCGGTTGTCTACATGGTCGCCATGTCATTCCGCACCAGCGAGGAGATTACCCAGGCACCGCTTGCGCTGCCGGAAACATTGTATCTCGGCAACTACGCCAATGCGCTTTCGCAGATGAACTATCTGCAAAGCGTGTTGAACTCACTCGGTATCACCCTGTCGGTCACAGTGATTGTTTCCCTTGTCGGCTCAATGGCAGCCTATCCGCTGGCGCGCCGCACGAACACGTTCACCCGCATCATCATCCTGCTCGCAGCACTTGGCCTTGCGACACCCAATTTCGTAACCATCACGCCGATCTATGTGATCTTCCGCAATCTGGGTCTGCTTGACACTTATGTCGGCATCATCATCGCCTTTTCCGCGCTCAACCTGCCGCTGGCCGTGTTTTTCTACACGAGCTTCATCAGCGCGATCCCCAAGGAGCTTGAAGAGGCGGCACGGCTCGACAATTGCGGAGACTGGGCGGTGTTCTGGCACGTCATCCGCCCGCTGCTCGGACCGGCCACCGCGACGCTCTCGCTCTTTGTCATGCTGATGGTGTGGAACGACTTCACCTATCCGCTTCTGCTTCTGACCGATCCGGAAAAATTCACCGTCATGATCAGCGTCTACCGCTTTGTGGGCAATCTGAACGTGAAGCCGGAGATGCTCTTCCCGGCCGCGGTTCTTGGATCGCTGCCGCTTCTCGTCCTCTTCATCATTTTCCAGCGCCGCATCGTGGCCGGAGTGACAGCCGGAGCCGTCAAATGAATGTACTTCTGAAAGACAAGACGGTGGTTGTAACCGGCGCAGGCGCTGGCATCGGGCTTGGCATTGTACGCCAGTGCATCATGGCAGGTGCGAATGTCATTGGCATCGAGCGAGATGAAAATCGCCTCGTCCGCATCGAGGCTGAAGGTGCGAGGGGGGTTCATGGCGATGTCGGGGATGCCGAGGCATTCCCCTCGCTTCTGCAAAGGCTTTGGGAGAACCGTGGACCCATCCACGGCCTCGTGAACAATGCCGGCATCACCATCGAAAAACCGTTGGAAGAGATGTCCCTGGAGGAAATGGAACTGCTGTGGCGTGTGAACCAGCGCTCCGTTCTCCTGAGTGTTCAGGCGCTCGCCCCGCTGATGAGCGGCAATGGCGGCGGCTCGGTGGTGAATATTGCCTCCAACCACGCCCGCGCTTCGGGCACGGGATATGAGGCCTATGCCGGCACAAAGGGGGCCATCGTCGCGATGAGCCGCGCCATGGCCTGGAGCTATGGCAGACAAGGTATCCGCGTGAATGCGCTATGCCCTGGCCTGACCATGACGGAGGCGGTTGCCGATGCGGCACGTGACCCCGCCCTGGCAGCCCGGTTCAGGGCGTGGCACGCCAATCAACGGGTCAACACCGTGGATGAGATAGGTCAAGCCGCGGCATTCCTGCTCAGCGATGCCGCGAGCGCCTTTACCGGTGCCGATCTCATTGCCGACCAGGGCATGTCATCGCGGCTGGGAGACATCTGAAACATGAACACGAACTGCGAATATCAGGTGGCAGCATGGCTGACGTAAAGCTTCAGGACGTACGCAAGAATTTCAGCGGGCTTGAGGTCATCCACGGCGTTGATCTGCAGGTTGAAAGCGGAGAATTCTGCGTCTTTGTAGGGCCGTCGGGCTGCGGCAAGTCCACGCTTCTGCGCATGATCGCGGGGCTTGAGGAGACCAGCTCCGGACGCATCAGTATTGGCCCGCGCGACGTCACCCATGTCGACCCCGCCAAGCGTGGCGTAGCCATGGTTTTCCAGTCCTACGCGCTCTACCCGCATATGACCGTGCGCGACAATATGGGCTTCGGCCTGAAGATGGGCGGTGCGCCCAAAGATGAGGTGAAGCGCAAGGTTGACGAGGCTGCCCGCGTCCTCAAGCTTGATGCTTTCATGGACCGCAAACCGAAAGCGCTGTCTGGCGGCCAGCGTCAGCGCGTGGCTATCGGCCGGGCCATCGTACGCGGGCCGGATGTATTTCTTTTCGATGAGCCGCTTTCCAATCTGGACGCAGAGCTGCGCGTGGAAATGCGCATCGAGCTTGCACGCCTGCACCGCGATATCGGCGCGACCATGATCTATGTCACCCATGATCAGGTGGAAGCCATGACGCTTGCCGACAAGATCGTCGTGCTGCGTTCCGGCCGTGTCGAGCAGGTCGGCGGGCCAATGGAGCTTTACCAAGACCCGGCAAATCGCTTTGTAGCCGGATTCATCGGCAGTCCGGCCATGAATTTCATGAAGGCGGATGGCATTGGCGGTGCGCGTGTTCGCCTGCCCGCGCTTGGCCAGGAGGTGGCACTGCCCGTGAGCGCTGCGCTGACAGGGCGCGCTGTTACTCTCGGTTTCAGGCCGGAGCATCTCCAGTTGAAGCCGGAGCAGGATGGCTACCCTATCGACATGGTCGAGGCCCTTGGCGGTGTTTCCTACGCCTATATCCGTGGTGCCGACGGTACGCAGATCGTTGCGGAAATGCGCGGAGCCGAGCGACTGAAAAGCGGTGATCGGGTGAAGATCGTGCTCGATCCAAAAAGGCTCTACGCCTTCGACCAGAAAACCGAAGAACGCATTCGTTGAGAAATTTCATGAACAAGCAGAATTTGCTGGAAGCAGGTGTCACCGTAGGGGACATTCACCCGATCAAGTCGATCCGCCCCTTCATCGTTTGGAGCGGCGGTCGCAACCAGCTCATCGTCAAGGTTGAGTGTGAGACCGGCCTTCATGGCTGGGGCGAAAGCGGTCTTTCTGGCCGTGAGAAGGCTGTGGCGGGTGCTTTAGAGCATTTCGAGCACACGATCCGCGGGCAGGATGCCATGCAAATCTCCGCGATTTGGCAGCACATCTATCGCAGCCAGTATTTCGAGGGCGGTCGTGTGTTGCAGGCAGCCCTTTCTGCGCTGGACCTTGCACTGCACGACATTAAGGGCAAGGCGCTTGGCGTTCCGGTTCATTCGCTGCTGGGCGGTCGCCATCGCGAGCGGGTGCCAACCTTTGCCAGCACCGGTTCGGCGGGTTTTCATGACGCAGCCGAGCGCGCAGAGGCTTTAAAGGCCGCCGGCTGGAACTGTATCCGCCTCTTCCCCGACTATTCCAGCCAGACCGTCTTCGAACCCCGCGAGCATATCGCGCCGACCGCACGGCTTTGTCGTGAGGTACGGGAGGCTCTTGGCGATGACATCGTCCTGGGGATCGACTGGCACCACCGCCTCAGCGTGGCGGAAGCGGCTTCCTTCTGCCAGAAGATGCCAAGCGGTACGCTCGATTTTCTTGAAGAACCGATCCGCGACGAAACACCGGAAGCCTATGAAGCACTGCGCCGCCTGACCGATATGCCCTTCGCGATTGGTGAGGAGTTTACCAGCAAATGGCAGTTCCTCCCCTATATCGAGCGCGACATTACACAGTTCGCGCGCATCGATATCTGCAATGTCGGCGGGCTGACGGAAGCGATGAAGGTCGCGGGGCATTGTGAGGCCCACTATATCGACATGATGCCGCACAACCCGCTCGGCCCCATCTGTACCGCTGCCAGCATTCACTTCGCAGCTGCGGTGCCCAACTTCTCCTGGCTGGAAGTTCAGACCGCAAAGGATGGGCCCTACGGAACGGACCCAGACGACAAGCTGTTCCTGCGCCAGCCGCAGCTCAACGGCGTTGTCTACGACGTAGACGCGGCTCCTGGGCTTGGGATCGAGGTCAACGAAGAAGAAGCAGCGTCGCGCAACTTCCAGTTCTGGCACCCCCCGACACTGCGTCGTCGTGACGGCTCAATCACCAATTGGTGACAACTTGTGCTCAAAAACTGCGTTCGAATGTTTTTTCCATGCGACCCATAGGAACCTCACGGTACTGCACGGCGCGATGCGGGCTAGCACTCCGGGTGAAGCGCATGCGCCGACTTGAAGGCGAGATCAACCGGCTAAAGAAGTTCTCGATCCTCAAGTAGAGCGCTGCGTTCCAACGTCGTCATCTGCCGCGCCAGCGCGCATCCTGCGGCAAGCTGGACCTGCGCCACGCATATAGTATCGCTCCGGGTGGTAGCGGCCCTGCCGTTGGCAGAGGCGCTTCCATAGATTAGCGAGCGTCTTCCGGAAATGTTGGATCATGGACTAGATCTCTCACTAGCCGTTCTTGATCATGCTGGCTCTGCCAGGGGTACCACAGTCCGCTTGCGAACATTCTTGGTACGCAGCGTGCTCTGGACATACCATTCGAGCATCTGCTCTTTCAGCTCCTGCTTGACCGCCGCATATGCCGGATCGTCCCAGAGGTTCCTTTTCTCCTTCGGATCAGCATCGAGGTCGAAAAGCTGACCGAACTCCTTGCCTGCAAAATGCACAAGTTTGTGTGACCTGGAGCGGACCATTGTCAGATACTCGGCGCCTGTGAGATTCACATCCTTGCCCTGCTCGCAATAGACATGGGTACGCCCCTCAAACGGCTTGCCTTCAAGAGCCGGATTAAGCGATTCAGCCTCAAAAGACTCGTCTGGCTCGATGCCTGCCCATTCCAGGATGGTAGGCCCGAGGTCAAACAGCTGCACAAGCTCATCCACATCGCGCCCACCCTCGAAGCGCTGCGGGGCACTGATGATGAGCGGCACGCGTGTCACCTCCTCATAGGGTGCCCATTTCTGGCTCAGACCATGATCGCCAAGGCAATCCCCGTGGTCGGAAGTAAAGATGATGATCGCGTTACCCAGACGACCCGCCGCCTCCAATGCGTTAAGAATCTCGCCGACTTCCCGATCAATCATTTCTACATTGGCGTAGTAATAGGCGCGCATGCGGTGCAGCTGATCGCGTGTCGGCTGCAAATCCCAGGCGACCGAGTCATGATCGACTTCGACATCGTGATGGCGCTTTTCCACGAATGGCGGCGGTAGCTGCTCAAGCTCCGCATCGCTTACCTCCGGAAGCGGCACGTCACGCTTCATGTATTTTTCCGCATAGTCGGGCGTGGGATCATAGGGCGGATGCGGCCCGGGGAAACCAACAACGAGAAACAGCGGCTTGTCGAGCGGTTTCGTCTCCAACCACCATCTGGTCATGCCGCCCACAAAGTTATCCGATTGCAGATGGGCCGGAAGATCCCATGTGAAGGCACCGAGACTGGTGCGGTAGTCATCGCGTTTGCGATATTCCTCGCGCTGTTGCTTCTTGAGCCCTTGCGCAGCCAGCGCCTTGTCCCATTCATCGAAGAACCAGCGCCCTTCGTAGTAGCGGTCCTTGTTTTCCACCACATAGCGCTCATCAAACCCCGCCGGCGCATCATAGGGAATGGTGTGCATCTTGCCGATATTGACCGTGTGATAGCCCGCATCACGAAGTTTCGAAACCCAGGTCTTGCTCCATTCCTGGCCATTGGCGAGCACACCATTGGTATGCGGATAATAGCCGGTGAAGAGACTTGCCCTGCACGGCACGCAACTGGGCGCAGTGACGTGGCAATTGGAAAAGGTAACCCCGCGTTCTGCCAAGCGATCGAGATTGGGCGTATCCATGTGGCTAGCACCCAGGCTTCTGATCGTGTCGTAGCGCTGCTGATCTGTGACAATCATCACGATGTCGGGCTTGGCGGACATTTTGTTATTCTCCAGTTCGAAATAAGGACTCAAAGACTGAGATCGAAAAAGCGCTCGGCAAGCACGTCGATATGCGCACACATGGCTGTCTTTGCGACTTCCGGTAGACCGCGTTTGATCGCCTTGAAGATCGCTTTGTGATCTTCAACGGATTGTCGGCGATTGGCGGGATGGCGGGTAGCGTCATACCAGCGGTTCCAAAGCGAGCTGCCGCGTAGCTGCCAAAGATGCGCGACATAGTTTTCCACGACACTGTTGCCCGCCGCGGCTGCGATCAGCATATGAAACTCTGCATCGGCCTGATCGAAACGCGGGATGTCATCGATGCGCGCCTCCATCCGCCGAAGGCAGTCCTCCATGGCAGCTATCTGCTTCTCGGTGGCGCGTTGGGCAGCACGGAAAGCGGATTCACCCTCAACCATCCGACGCGCCTCAAGCACTTCCCATGGGCCTACCTCTTCGACCGGGAGCAGGTCGCCACGCGACTTCTCACGAAGGTTTTCCGGAAGCACGAACACGCCTGAACCGATGCGAATTTCCACAAAACGCATGATTTCCAGCGCCAACAAGGCTTCGCGCACCGTCGTGCGACTAACGCCTAGGGTGGCAGCCAATTCGCGTTCGGGCGGCAGACGGTCGCCTGTCTTATAGGTTCCTGCACTAATGCTTTCGGCAATGTTCTGCGCGATTTCGAGATAGCGGCGGCCACCGCCGGGCAGTTCAAGCATGATCACTCTCCAGTCGGGTGCGGCCTGATCGGATGCGTTCAAGGATGACAGGCCACATCAGGGTAAGCGCAGCCAAGGCAAGGAACAGCAGCGCATAGGGGCGCGTCAGGATCTCCGTTACATCGCCGTCGGACATCATGAGGGAGGCGCGAAGTTGCTCTTCGGCGATCGGGCTCAGAACGAAGCCGATCACGAATGGGCCGAGGGGAACCCGTGCTGCCTCAAGCCCGAGGCCAATCACGCCAAAGCCGATCATCACCCATACATCGATGAAGCTGTTGTTTACTGCATAGGAGCCGACAACACAGAAAATGAGTATGCAACCGAGGAGGCCTGCGCGGGGGATTTGCGCCAGGCGTGCGATATATTTCACGGCGCTCCACATAAGCACCAGCATGATGATATTGGCGACCAGGTACGCGGCAATGATGCCGTAGGCAATTTCGGGTGCGTTTTGGAACAGAAGCGGACCAGGCTGCAGATTATGGATCGTGAGCGCGCCTATGAGTATGGCCTCGGTTACGCTGCCGGGAATGCCCATCGTAATGAGTGGTATGAGCGCGCCGCCGATCGAAGCGTTATTGGCGCTCTCGCCCGCAACAACGCCCGGCTCATGGCCTTTGCCAAAGCTGTCCGGCTCTTTGGAGAGTTGTTTGGCCGTGGAATAGGCGACCAGTGCTGCGATATTAGCCCCGATACCGGGCAGTAGCCCGATCCAAGTACCAATCACGGATGACCGCACCATATTCGCACCGTGCTGGCGAGCATCCGACCATGCGACGGGCAATCGTGACTTTGGCAGTGCTGTCGCAGTCCCGCTGTCGACAGAACAGGAATCGCGCAGAATCTGGCTGATGGCAAATGCCCCGATCAGGACTGGAAGCAGGCCGAAGCCAGAAAGCAATGCATCTGATCCGAAAGTGAGCCGGGCCTGTCCAACCGAGCTATCGATGCCTGGCAGGGCGAAGGCCATGCCAAGTGCCGCAGCAAGCAATCCCTTGACCATTGAACTGTGTGCAAGAGCTGCGAGCATGACCAGCGCCATCAACACCAGTGTGAAATATTCCCAAGGGCCAAATTGCAGGGCAAAGCGCGCCAGTGAAGGTGACATGCCGGCCAGGAACACCCAGGAGATGATCCCGCCGACGACGGAAGCCAAAATGCCCAGTGCAAGTGCCCGCTCCGCACGGTTGTCCTGGGCCATCGGGTAGCCGTCGAACGTCGTGACAATGGAAGCCGGAGTGCCAGGCATCCGAAGCAAGATCGCCGTTATCAGACCGCCTGAGATGCCGCCGACATATTCACCGATCAGCAGCGTAACCGCGCTTACCGGGTCCATATGGAACGTCAGTGGAAGCGTCAGCGCGATCAGCATTGACGCAGTCAAGCCGGGAATCGCGCCAACGACGATGCCGAGCCCGGTTCCTGCGAGCAAAAGCAGCAGGTTTTGCCAAGTGAGCAGAAGGGAAAATGCGTCAGCCATGTCAGCCGAGATCCACATAGAGGAAGTTCGTGAACACGAAACTCAGCGATAGCGCCAGGAGCACGCCAACCAGCCCGAAGACAAAAGCCGATCGGAGGCTGAACCCATTTAGTATCAGCCCGCTGGCGAGCAACATAAGGGCAGTTGCTATAACGAAGGGCACGGCAAAGAAGTCGAGAGCGGCCACATAAAGCACAAGAGCGGCGAACATCGCCCAGCCCCGCCAAAATGCTTTTTCTGGAACAGCTTCATTGCCGGCACTTTGGTTACCTTCGTCATCCGCGGTTTTGCCGAAAGCACGCACCGCGATGATCGAGGCAAAGAACAACAGCAGGATCGCAAGGCCGCGCGGAAGTGCGGCCGAGCCTAACGGTTCAAAGCGAGGCTCTGGCAAGAAGGATGCCCCATAGAGAAGCAGACTTGCTCCCAGCACTATGAACAAAACCAGCGCCAGATCTGCGTAGGCCTCAAAGCCAAGTCGCTTCGGAGACTTCATGTTTTACCCTGCCAAGCTTGGAGAGACTGGAGCTCGCAGCTCCAGTCCGCCGTTGTCGTTACTGGATGGTGGCGGCTACAGCGTTCAGCTGCTCAAGCGTCTTTTCGGCATCCGCCATGGCTTCAGCCCCGCTCGTCCAGTACGGTTCGAGTGTATTCTCATTGAAATATTTCACGATCTCGGGATCGTTGATCGCCTTCTCCAGCGCTGCCGCCAACGCTGTGACCGCTTCGTCCGGCGCGTCAGATGGCGCGAGCCACCAGTTCGGGTTGGCCCAAGTCACGTCATAGCCAAGCTCTGTTGCCGTTGGCACATCCGGCATGTCCGGCAGGCGCTCGCGACCAAAATAGACAAGAGCCTTCAGCCCGTCGCCCTGAGCAAGGAATTCCGAAGCCGCGAAAAGGGCGATGTCGGCATTGCCGCCAAGAACGAGCCGCAATCGATCGGCAGCGCTGTTGGCTGTCACGTAACGCGTTTCGAAGCCTGCTTCATTGGCGAGCATGGCGCCGACGAAATGCGGGATCGTACCGATACCAACTGCCTCGACCAGGCTGCGCGGCTCTGCCTTTAGATGCGCGACAAGATCATCCAGAGTTTCGAAGGGAGCATCTTCTCGCACCACCCAGACAGGACTGCCGCCACCCGTATAACCAATGGACTTGAAGTCATCCAAGCCGAAGTCGCCGAGTTTCATTGCGGAAGCAATCAGCAACTGATGATGCCAATGAACTATCGTATGCCCATCCGCTTCTTCCCGCTTCATTTGATTGACCGCATTGGCACCGGCCCCGCCATCAGCATTGACCACTGCCATGGGCTGACTGAGCCAACCGTTCTCCTTGATCTTCTCGCCCATCATGCGCGCCACGACATCGGTACGGCCGCCCGGCTTGAACGGAACGATCACTTTCAGGGGCTTGCTTGGAAATTCCTGTGCGACAGCCGCACTGCCCATAATTGGCCCAACCGGTGCCGTGGTTAGCACCGCCAAGCCAGCAACAAGACCGGCACCGACAAGCTGTCTTACAGACCTTTTTACGTTGAATGACATAGATATCCTCCCATTCTGTCGCGTCAGACGGCACACCCTCCAACGGCCCAACCAATTTAGACAGAAGGCGGGTTGACTGTCTAGACCAATTATTATTTTCTGACGTAAAGGCCCGACCAGTTATCGTTCCGGCCGGTGCCAGCATGAGGGAGGAGCCTTATTGAATGACATGCTGCCCAGATGTTTCACCAGAGTGTTCAAACCGTCGCACCGTGTTTGCTGAACAATGCTTGAAGAGGTCTTCAGACACTACGCCTAGGCGCTTCGTCACTTTGGAAGGTGGGCAGTCGTGGGTCGGTACTCACCGTCAGCTATTCCGCGAGGACGGGGAAGGTCCTCCCCGGAAGGTGCGCATAAAGCCGTTCCGGATAGATCCACATACCGTGACCGTTCGGTGGTTTACGGAGTTCGTAGAGCAGACAGGTTATCTGACGGATGCTGAGCACTATGGGTGGTCTCTTGTCTTTCACAGCTTCGTAGCGGACGCACAAAACTACCGCCGCGTCATCGAAACACCTTGGTGGCTCCAGGTCGAGAGCGCTGATTGGAAGCATCCATTTGGTCCAGCGTCCGCGATAGAAGGCCTGGAAGATCACCCGGTCACCCATGTCTCATGGAACGACGCACGGGCCTTCGCCGCCTGGGCGGGCGGTCGACTGCCATCGGAAGCAGAGTGGGAATATGCAGCGCGCGGCGGAAGCCCAGGCGCGACATATCCCTGGGGCGAGGCAGAGCCGGACGACGAGCTTGTGCTCTGCAACATTTGGCAAGGTGACTTTCCCCGCCACAATACGGCGAAGGACGGCTTTGCAGGAACTGCTCCGGTCAGAAGTTTCTCACCGAATGGATATGGCCTCTACAACATGTCCGGCAATGTCTGGGAATGGTGCGCGGACCTCTTCCGCGTCCGCTCACTCACCAGTAGCGCCAAACGGCGCAATGCCGCAGCCGTAACAGCAAACCAGCGCGTCATGAAAGGAGGCTCCTTCCTCTGCCACCGATCCTATTGCCATCGCTATCGCATATCCGCGAGGACCGCTGCCAGTGCAGATAGCTCGACCAGCCATGTCGGCTTTCGTATCGTCGTGGATCACTAGCGTCAGCGGGCTCCGGTGCAATGTTGCGAAGAACGTATGCAGCCGCACTTTGGGTCAATTGTGAGGCACTTCAAGAAGCCACCTCCACCCGCAATAAGGACGGGTAACCGTCGTTGCTAAAACCAACCCTTGTTGCTGGAGGACTTGAGCTGGCGCTTTCGCTTATGGTCGCGGCGGCCTGCAGCCTTTCCCGCCTCAGGCTTGATCACCCGGCGGAACTCATCAGCTGTCGCAAGAAGGCAGGCTTGGGTGGTGCCGATTGGTGCCCGGCATGCACATCATCATCCAACAGCTCCCATGCCACCTGCAGGGAGTTATTCGCCAGCTCGTGTCCTGCTACGCCTTCTGAGATACTCAGCTGAATCGGTGGTCAATCCCGGCTGGCAGGACAGTCGATAGCAAAATCCAGCCGTTGGGAGCATAGCGTTCACGCTACAGGCTGCCGCCTTCCCCGCGCGCGTAACCTCGGATCCACAGCAACATCGTCTGGACCTTATCCCCGGAGCCGACAGAAACCAAAAGGCCAAAGGGGGGGATTTGGGTGCTCCTGGTGCCGATCATCATCCTTGGCGGAATTTACGGAGGAATTTTCACACCTACCGAAGCAGCTGGAGTAGCCGTCTACGCTTTTTTTTGGTCAGCCTCTTCATCTATAAGGAGATCAAACTTACCGATCTTCCAGATATCTTCATCCGGAGCGGAAAAACAACCGCAACAATAATGGTCATGGTTGCAATGGCTTTTGCTTTCGGCCGCTTCCTCACCATCGAAGGTGTGCCTTCTGATCTTGCTGCACTGATCACAAACGCAACCACAGAACCAATCGCTGTTCTTCTTCTCCTCAATCTGGTTCTTCTGGTCGCAGGAATGTTTCTGGAACCTGTCGCAGCAATCATCATACTTGCACCAATATTGCTTCCGATTGCCCAGTCGGTTGGTGTCGACCCCATTCACTTCGGAATAATCATGACATGCAACCTGACGATCGGTTTCTGCACACCGCCTGTCGGGATCAATTTGTTCGTTGCAAGTTCGATAGCCAAGGTACCAGTTGAAGACGTTATTCGGCGGATCCTGCCGTTCATGGTAGCAATGTTCATCTCAATGGCGCTTGTATTGTTCGTGCCAGAGCTCTCTTTGCTGTTCATCTAGCTGACTATCTGCGGAAGCACAGGATTCTGTTGTGGCGAGAAGCTCAAAACTCACTGACTCAATCTACGAGACGATCCGGACGCGTATCGAGATCTGAGAATACAGAGTGGGGCTTCGGTTGCCGTCGGAACAGGACCTGTGCCGCCAACTCGCGGTGTCGCGAACGGTTGTGAGGAATGCAATATCGCGGCTCAGAGACGATGACCTTGTCGATAAAATCCGTGGTTCAGGTGCGTTCGTGCTGGAGTGTCCAACAAGCACCACCTCCCGCGCCCATCTAACTAAAGCTTTGGTTTCAACGTTGAAGCGATGTCGGACGTGCTCGAATGTCAGGAGATGCGCATGCTGATAGAGGGCGAGATGGCGTATCTGGCGGCTGAACGATGGGCACCAGATGACATGGCGCGGCTGGAGACAGCCTTGGCAAACATGTCTCGAGAAGAAGATGAACTGGGCACAGTCGATGAGGATCTTGCCTTCCGTGCAGCTATTGTAGCTGCATCACACAATAAGATGGGGATAGCAGTTTATGCATCCAAGATGCCAAGTATCCGTATTGGGATGAACATGCAGAGGGGCGTGTACAAACTGCTTCCCAAGTCACGCAAGCCACAGGGGCTCAAAGAGCACAGAGCTATCTTGGATTTGATACGCGACCGCAAGGCAGCGGAAGTGCGTGATGCGATATACAATCATATTTCCTACTTCCATTCTGATCTTCGGAGATATGGGTAGTGTTGCAAGCACCCCCGTTTCGCGATTGCCGCTGAAACAGCTTCTCAAGTTTCCAACTAAAAGCGGACCGTCCGCTATCGGCCCCATCACAGCCATTGCCGAAGATAGGGGATTTCATGCGCCTCTACGGCATCACGCTTGCGGCGCGGCGCAAGCGTGATGCCGTAGCACTCGAGTAGTTTCCTACTACGAACGCGCACTCACTCAAGCAACCGGATTATCATTGCCAAGGGATCTGCGATGGCTGCTTTGCGCATCTCTGGCCAGATCGCGGGCGGGAAAGCAAACTGCTCCATGTCTTCGCGGGTACCGTCGGTGCGTATACGACGATGACGGTAATGAACTGTAAGCACTCCCCCACCGTCTTTGTGGCTACTAACATCGAGACCGACATCCCGTTTGATGTTGAGCCTGAATGCGGTCCGTTCGTCAAGCCTGTCCGGGAAATTGATCAGATCTTCCATTCCGAAGTCCTTCCAGTTGAGTGAATCAAGGTAAACGACACCGGCACTCATCGGCGCTAGAACACGTTCAGCATCGTGGCTGAGGTTCCGTTGGTTAGGCTTCGGCAACATCATCAGCCGACTGTAAGCTCCTCGCCGTCCCAATCTGAAGGATAAGGATCAACATTGTCCGGAACCGCCTTCAGATTGAGGCTCTTCCTGTGCAGGCGCTTCTGCTCCTTCTCCAGATCAACCTTGTATCCGGTGAGAACACGGAGGATTGAGAGGCCGATGGCTTGAGCCATCGCTGGTGGGAACGCATTGGCGATCTGCCGGAACTTCTGCAGATTGCTCCCCTGCAGCTGCCAGTCGTCAAGGAAGCCTTGCAATCGCGCCATCATTTCCAGCGTCAGTTTCGGCATATGATCGCGAGGCGCATCACGATCCGGTGCAGCCTTGGCGTAGTGGCCGGGGTCAACGCCGAGTTCTCTCCAGCTTTCCCGTGATTTCGGCTGTGCGAGGTCGATGCCGCCCTTCTTCTGGCTGCCACCGATGATGGTGGGCGCGTACCCGTTGGCCCGCTCTTTCCATTCATCCACATGAGCCCAGCCCTTGGCTGCCATGAGGTCGTAGAGTGCTTCACCAACCGTGGGCGCGTTCTTGGCCAAGGGTTCGGGCCAGGAGAAGCGGTGCATGATCCCGCGCCGGAAGCCGACAAGGATCGCCCGCCTGCGCTTTTGGGGCAGACCGAAGTCCGGTCCGCTCAGGATGCGCCATTCCGCATCGTAACCAAGGGCCGCCATGCGGGCAAGAATGCGCAAGCGGTGCATCGCGTTCGATGCCTGAAGAGCACCGGTGACATTCTCCAGCATGACGGCCTTGGGCTTCAGTTCACGGATGAGCTTCATGGCCTTCGGGAACAAATCGCGTTCGTCAGCTGCTCCCTTACGCTTGCCCGCCTGTGAGAAAGCTGGCAGGGAACGCCACCTGTAAGAAGATCAACACCCTCGAACTGGCTCAGGTCGACATCACGCAGATCCGCCTCGATGACTGGCCAGTGCTTGCCGTTGTGACGCAGCGTGGCTGCTGCATCCTTGTCAATTTCCACCAGGCCCACATGCTTGAACCCCGCAGCTTCAAGACCGATGGCCTGTCCGCCAGCACCGGCACATATTTCCAGAACAGTAGGCGCTTTGTAGCCGTAAACGCCGACGGGAACATCAAGCGGGGTGTCTCCGGCTTCTCGCATGCGCTCTACAGCCGAAGAGGTTCCGCTGTCGTCATCATAACCAAAGGCCCAGGCCAACTGCCATTGCAGCAAGTTGTTAAACTGATGTTCGACCTGCCATGGCTTGCCGTCGCCATAGTGTTCCTTGTAATAGACCTTCTCCTCGGCGATCGCCTGCAGTGCGCTGTGGGTTCCGGACCAGCCTCGGTTGAACCCTTCCCGTGATGCGGTGATGAAGTCGGGATCAACAAGGTCACGCAGATCCTTCAGAAGCTCCGCGGCACGAGGCGCAATCGCTTCGACGCGACCGATTTGGTGAACACTCGAGTCCTCCTCTTCCAGCTGCGCGATGGTGCAAACCTCTTCCGTCAGTGCGTGGAGGGAATCGAGCCAGGCATCTGCTGCAGCAAGTGCCTTATCACGTGCCTTGCGCGCAGCGGCATTGCGGAAGGCACGGCGGCGACGGTCATCGAGTGTGCCTTCCACTGCAGCCTTGGCCAGCGCGATGTCGCGCTTCAGGCCGCGCAATTCCCTTGCCTGCAGCGCGCGTCCGGACTTGATCATGCGGATTGCTTCATCGCGCACCGTCTCATCCTGCCCAGCCAGATCGAGCAGAACAGAGGATGCGACACCATTCTGGATCAGTAATTCGCGCGGTGTCAGCGCCTCGCCGCGGAAGGCGATGCGTTCGTCACAGTCGCGGGGAAAGAGTTTGGCAAGTCGTACATAACGCTGCACGTCTCGGCGCGGCACCTGGCACTCATTCGCAAGGAAGGCGGTGAGCTCACCGATCTTCATGTCCTGCGAAAGCTCCTCCCACAGATCGCCAATCCGGAACGCTGCCTTCGCCTGCTGCACGCGCCACCTTGTGACGCTGTCTTTGACCTTGCTCAACTCCTTGCCGAAGAGCGTTTCCATCTCACGAGCATCGTCGCCATCATCTGCTGCAGCCTGTTCGGCATCAGCGGCGTGCCCAACGTCTTCCGGCACATTGTCCATGCCGTCGATCGATGGCACATCATCGAGCATGATGTGCTCATGCGTGTCGTCTTGCCGAGATTTCAGCTCTTCCATTCCCACCCCATAGTTCGTTGATTGCACCCATAGCGGGCAATGCATTGCGATGCGGTGAGAGAGAACATTCAAATACAACCGATTGCAGAACTAAACGACATTACTGCCCATCGAGGCTTCTCAGCGTCACTATGTGAGTTTCTGTTATTCCGATTCAAAAACATGGAGTAATGGGGGGAATACAGAACAGTGCATCACCATGTGATCCGCAAAGGGCCAGCACTAGCCGAAGCGGCGCATCCGACGGTGGAGCACCCGCATGACCTGCTCCTTGTCATAGCCGTCCTCGACCAACCGTCGCCGGGCGCACCTCAGAATCCACTGCAACGCCTGCGGATGAAGGGCGGGGTCACGTGCCGCAGCACTGGCGAAAGCAGCTACAGCCGCAGCAACAGCAACATCGAGGGTCGAGGCTTCTGGCCGCCTCTCCGCTGCAAGCCGTTTTCGGTAGCGCTGCTGGCGCTCCCTGTGGGATGCATCATCTGACTTCACTGCTCGGGGCATGCACTTTCTCCTCTGTCTCGTCACTACGAGACAAGGATGCCGGACACCCATGCAAGGAACAAAAGCCGGCGGATAGACAACAAGGAGGCGACTGCTGCACGAACAGCGACAGCTCCCTGCCCTTCTGCCTTGCGCACGCCGTTTGCCGGAGTAACGCTTTCCACCGTCTCGGAATCGACTTCCCAGAGATTTGAATCGCTTGTCCGTGATTCGGAATCCGAAGATCTCAATTTATGTCGAAGTAAGATGCCTCGCCTGCACGTCGAGATGCATTCTTCAGCTGGCAGAATCGCTTTTTCCTTATCCGGAATCGCTGGTCTGCATTGCGGAATCGGCTTCCACCGATCCTGAATCCAGACATCTCAAATTTTTTCGCGTTGCAGGCACTGCATCATGGGTTGGCTGCATCTCATCACGCATCATTGCGCATTGCCGCACCTTCTCGAGCAGCCGAGCAAGCGGTTCGCTTTCGAGTGGTCTGTGCTCAATAAAAGCTGCAGCAATGAGCGTAGTCCCCCTGTATTCTGGCGAACAAGGGCCAGAGCTTGCACATGAGCCTTATCCAGACGTTTGCTCACCCTCACCCTCAGTTCCGGATCGCTAGCCGGGAGTGAAACATGCTTGATTGGCTGAGGGCAAAGAATGCTGATCGGCGGGATCTCGACCGTTAACGGTGATAATATTGATGATGTCTTTAACGAGCCAATCGGTCAATTTTCCGCCATCGAAGAAAACGTGCTGCCGATCCACCTACTGGTATCAGTCTTTTGAGGTTGTTCCGATTTGAGACTGCCTTCGGGAGCGCAAAGGGTGTGCCTACCCTCGCACTTTCTGTCCCTCAGTAGGCAACTGCTTCCTTGCACGGTTTTGCGTTCATCGGCGGCAACCTGAGCCAGAATATCGCGATAACGTACTGGCTAAGTTAGGGAAGACAACGCCCGCCGCAATCTCAAGTATTTAAGAGGGCCACAGCCTAGCTGGAGAAAGTCACTGTGGCTGGCTAGCGCAACGGCTCAACACCCCTTATGAACGATGCCTAGACGCTGCGCCTGCCAAAGCGACCGGACGGCCCGCTTGCCTTCAATACTCGATGGCGTCAAGGAATCTCTGCTGCGCGGTGTCAAGATGGTCTGCAAGAAGACGCGCGGCTTTGTCTGGGGCCCTCTCTACTATGGCGTCCAGAATCGCGTAATGCTCGGCAAAGGCCTCGCCATGACTGAGATATCGGGGCGGTAGCTGCAGGCGGACTAGCATTTGCCGGGTCTCTAGATTGCGGTAAATCGAGTCTACAAGGCTGCTTTGGAGCGCGCGCAGGAAGGTTTGGTGAAGGTCCCAATCTAGCTGCGTTCGTTTCTGGACCAGAGCCTGCCGTTCTTCGGCGGTCTCCATCGGCGCATTAATGATCTCCATCGTCTTGCGGCGGAGCGTGGCCACCTCCTCAGGATCGTGGTTCAGCGCATAAATCTGTACCGCCGGCACTTCGACTAGCTTGCGCAGCTGGTAAATCTCACGCACCTCGTCAGCGGTGATTTCGCGCAGGATGACGCCCTTCTTGGCAATCAACTCCACGATGCCTTCGCCTTCCAGCCGCTTCAGAGCCTCGCGCACAGCGGTGATGGGCGATCCTGTCGCGTCACAGATCTCCCGCTGCGTGACAAGCCTTCCGGGTCTGAAGACGCCTTGCATAAGGCATTTCAGAAAGCCTTCATAGGCACCCGATCTTTGAACGGGCGCCGTCTTGGTGGCGTCGTCTATGACCGCGTTCTGTGCTTTATCGAAACGTGCATCTTCCATCAAATTGACCTTAATAACTTAGGCTTCGCCGCCGAATGTTCAAACGTGGCTGCTGTCCGCTGGCATTTCGTGCCGTCATTCCGCGAGCGCGCATTCACCTGCATCACATCTATACATGTACTCTGGCTGTCCTCAGTATCGGATTTGACAGCATTATCAGAATGTTACGGACGAACATGCCAATCGGATCCCGTAGCGGAAACGCTGATTGTTGATAATTGACTTAGCGGCACAACTATGTCAAACCCTAGTTAAGAGCTCAGTTAAGCTCTCAGTTGGCAAGCATTAGGTTGGGAGGAACTTATGATTTGCGACGCTCTGTGGATCGAGCGGCTGATGTGGGGTTCGGACCTGTCGGTGATGGGGTATGAGCCGCTGAACAATCTGACCGCGGCCTTCACACTGATAGACCATGGGCTGAGTTTTTCGGATCACGAAGAATCCACCCTGCTGGCAGGCACGGCAGTACGGGTGTTCTTCTAGAATGTCTGGCATCGATACCTTTCTCGGCTTTCCGCGGCCTAGCGGGCGACCCGGAATCCGCAATCGTCTTCTGGTGCTGAACTGTACTGGGCTCACGGACGCAGCGGCCCGCCGTGTGGCCTTCGCCTTGCCTGGTTCGGTCTTTGCCAGCACGATGTTTGGCATGGGCATGGTCGGCGCCGATGCGGGGTTTCACACCGCCGCGCTGGCTGGAATGGCAACTCATCCCAATTGCGGCGCGGTGCTGCTGATTGGTGCCGATCGCACCCGGCTTGACCAGATGATCGCGGTGGTCAAGGCCGCCGGACGCCCATTCGTAGCATTGGGACTGGACGATACCGGCCATGACGCGCATCTGCTGAGCCAGAGAGCGATCGCCGAAGGCGCGCGACTGCGGCGCGATCTGTCAGTGGAGCGCCCGGTTTCCTGCCCAGTCTCGGAGCTGTTCCTTGCTTTCGAGTGCGGTCTTTCCGATCCATCCTCTGGACTGGCGGCGAACCCGCTTCTCGGCTGCATCGCCGATTGGCTGGTGGATGCTGGTGGCAGCGTAGTGCTTGGCGAAACCATTGAATGGCTCGGCACCGAAGATGAGCTGGCGCGCCGCGCCGCCACGCCTAAGGTGGGCGAGGCGCTGAGGCGGGCCGTTGCCGAACGGCTGGCACTGGCCCATGCCGCCGGCGTGGACTTGCTGGGCACCAACCCCAACGCCGCCAACATCAAGGCAGGGCTCAGCACCATTGAGGAAAAAGCCAGCGGGGCGGTTCTCAAAGCCGGAACCCGTGCAATTCAGTCGGTGCTCGCGTATGCCGAGGCACCCGCCACAGCGGGCCTACACTTCATGGACGCGCCCAGCTATTCGCCCGAATCCCTCACCGGTTTCGTAGCGAGCGGAGCACAGATGATCCTGTTCACCACCGGGCTCGGCAACAGTTATTGTAGTGCCTTGGCTCCAACGCTGAAGCTAACTGCCAATGCCAGGACCGCCGGGTCCCTTCCCCACCAGATCGACTTCGACGCCTCGGATGTCCTGGCTGGCCGGAACTTGCAGGACGTCGCGCAGGACCTACGCAGGTGCATCGCCGCCACTGCATCTGGGCAGCTGACCTTCGGCGAGATCCTGGGCGAAGGCGCGGAATCCATCAGCCGCTTTGGAGCCGCCATATGACGGTCACCGCCCAGTCAGTCAACCCCGGCGACAGGGTCGCCTATCTGCTCGCCGATGTGCCCGCGGGTGGCGCCGTGAAGACCGTCACCGGCACGCTCACCGCACGCGACAGCATCCCAGCTTTCCACAAGATCGCCCTGAAAGATATCGCAGCGGGCGAAATCCTACATCGCGGCGGCTGGCCTATCGGCCGCATCACGGCAGACACCCCGGCGGGCGCGCATGTGCATGTGCACAACCTCGTCAGTGCCTATTCGACGCCAAAGGAGACGAAATGACTGAGTTGCCACGAGCTCTCGAAAAGGGGCTGTCTTTCAAGAGGAAACTGGCCGAGGGGCATGCGGTTTCGGGCGCGTGGTCGACTCTGGGTTCGCCCGAAGCTGCCTGCCTGATGGCCGCCGCCGGATTGGACTATCTGCTGATCGACCTCGAGCATGGCCGTGGCGGGCTCGACGGCCTTGCGGCGCAGATCCAGGCCCTGGCGGCGTTTGACACCGCAGTGATGGTCCGGCTGCCGGATCACGACGCAGGCAGCATCAAACGGTGCCTCGATCTGGGCGCCAATAGTCTGCTGGTGCCCCAGGTGGATACCGCCGCGATGGCGCGAAGCATTTTGGACAACGCGCTGTTCCCTACCGAAGGGCGTCGCGGCGTGGCCGTCGGGGCGATACAGGCCGCCGATTGGGGGTATGCGGCAGAAGCCTACTTCAAGCATGCCAATGAGGCGTTGACCGTGCTGATGCAGATCGAGTCGCCTGAGGCTGTCGCCAATCTCAAAGACATCCTGGCAATCGATCGAATTGATGGGCTGTTTGTGGGGCCGAATGATCTCTCGGCCTCCATGGGTCTGTTTCGCCAGTTCGATGCACAGGAATTCCGCATGGTGTTTGACCAGGTTCTGGATGCCACTCTGGCTGTGGGCAAGGTTTTCGGCGCGCTGCCTGCACCCGCCCTTGAGGTCAAGACGCTGGTGAGGCGCGGGGCGCAACTGGTACCCGCCGGTTCCGACCAGACCATGCTGCGCGGTGGGGCGCAGGCGTTGATCGCGGCGCTCGCCGCAGCAGGAGATCCCGCATGAATAGCGCCGCGATCGAAGCTCCGGTGCTGCCCTTCACTGGCGAACAAGCACACAGAGCCGTTTTCATTACTTGCGACCCGGCGACCGGCGCCAGGGTCGGCCGCTATAGCGCGGCAACGGCCGGAGACGTTGCCAGAATTCTGGCGACGGCGCGGCGCGGTTTCGTCGCATGGTCCGCGAAAACCGCAAACCAGCGGTGCGACCTGCTGGCCGAATGGCTGAACCGGGTTGAGGCGCAGACCGAGGTTCTGGCTGGCGCGATGACGGACGAACAGGGCAAGCCGCTGGCTGAATCTCGGGCGGAAATCGGCAAGGCGCTGCGTGAGGCGCGGCAGATGCTGAGCTTTGCCCGTGCCCATGGTGGACGAACCCTTCCGGGGCGAGGTCCTGGTTGGTCAAACACAATCCTGCGTCGTCCGCTGGGCGTTGTTCTGGCAATTACGCCATGGAACTTCCCGGTGCTGACGCCGCTGCGCAAGCTGGTGCCGGCTCTGGCTGCCGGCAATGCGGTGGTCCTGAAGCCTTCCGAGTTTACTCCGGCCGCCGCAATGTGCGTGGTGCGCGCCGCGAAGGCTCTGCTGCCCCAGGGAACACTCTGCTTGGTCAATGGTGCGGGCGACGTAGCGGCGAGCCTCGTCGAGGCTGATGTCGATGCCATCTCCTTCACCGGTTCGGTCGCTACCGGCCGCAAGATTGGTGCCGCCGCCGGGGCCCGGCTCGTACCGGTTTCGCTGGAACTCGGCGGCAAGAACGCCGCGATCCTCGATAGGGTAGCCAATCTGGACGCGGCGCTGGACGCGATCACGGGAGCCGCCTTCCAGTGTTCGGGCCAGCGCTGCACCGCGATCAGCCGGGTTATCGTCCACGCCGATGTCTATGCCGCCGCTTGCGAGGGGCTGATCCGCCGTCTAACCGCGCTGAAGCTCGGGCCGGGCCGCGACCCTGAAACGACATTGGGCCCGATTACCACACAGGCGCAACTCGCCCGTGTGACAGACCTGGTTCGCGCAGCCGAAAGCGCGGGCGCGCGTATACTCACCGGCGGTCAGAAGCTGGCGTTGCCCGATGCGCCCGAGGGGCTGTTCTTCGCCCCCACCCTGCTGGCGACGGATGACCCGGAGAACCCGGCGTCGCGGGAGGAGATTTTCGGGCCGGTCCTGACGATCACCCGCTATAAGGACGATGATGCAGCGCTGAACCTCGCCAATGCGACCGATTACGGCCTCACCGGCGCGGTCTTCACAGACCGTTTGGAGTTCGCCCAGCGGGCGATGTCAGAACTTCAGACCGGCATGATCCACATCAACCATGGCACTGCGCCGGACGACAACATGCCTTTCGTCGGCATCAAGGACTCCGGCCTGGGAACTGGCTCCGTTGGACCGTCCACACTCGATTTTTACACGACGGAACACGCCGCATACGTCGCCTCTTGAAGGAGCCAGCAATGAAATTCACCGATATCGAGATTCGCGCCTGCCGCAGCGACCCCGGCCAGACCTACAGCCTCAAGGACGGCAAGGCGATCGATTTCGAGTTCCTTGCCATGCGCTTTCACACCGATGAGGGACTGAGCATCGAGACTTTCGGCTTTGCCGGGCGCAGCGCACTCGCCATGGGCGCGGTCTCATCGGAACTGTTGCGGCCCTTCTTCCTGGGGCGCGATCCCGATTACAGGGAACAGCATTGGCACGACTATCGTCGCTTTAACCGGGCCTGGAATTTCGCGCCCAGCTATGTCTATGCGCCATACGATATTGCCTGCCATCTGGCGCAGGCGCAGGCGGCCGGGAAGCCGCTGTACAAGCATCTCGGCGCGGTTCGAGACAGTATCCCGATCTACGGTTCGTCACTCACCCTGCCCACTGCAGAAGCGTATGCTGAAGAGGCCAAAGACCTGCAGGCGCGGGGCTGGGCTGCCTACAAGCTGCATCCGCCAGCAGATCTCGAGGTGGCCTTCGAGGCGCACCGCGCCTGCCGGGAAGCGGTTGGCCCTGATTTCCGTCTGATGAGCGATCCAGTCAACAATTTCAATCTGCAGCAGAACATCCATTTCGGCAGGATGCTAGAGGAGCTGAACTATTACTGGCTGGAAGAGCCGATGTTCGACGAATGCCACGGATCCCTGCGATCGCTGCGCGACACGCTGAAGATCCCCATTGTCGGTGGCGAAACCTCGGAGAACCACCCCGCGGGCGTTGCCGAACTTATCGGCAGCCGGGCCGTCGATATCGTGCGAGGCGACGCCTCGTGGTCCGGCGGGATCACCGGACTGATGAAAACAGCTCATTTGGCCGAAGCCCACGGCATGAATTGTGAGATCCATACCGCAATCTATCATCCGCTGGAGCTGGTGAACCTGCATTGCGCCGCCGCGATCCGCAACAATGAGTTTTTTGAGGTTCTGGTGCCGGAGAAATTGTTCGCTATCGGCCTGAAAGAGCCAATCGACATTCGGAATGGCCACGCCCATCTGCCGCAGAAACCCGGGCTCGGGATCGAGCTGGATTGGGACTTCATCGACAATGCAACACTGAAGGTCTTTTGATGACGGAGATAGTCTGGCATGACAGTCCCGGAAGGGTCGTGAACGAAGAACGCAGGCGGCGCTGGCGTCAGTTGACGGTCTATGCCGCGCTGACTGCGATCACTTTTGTCTTGGTGTTCCCGATCCTGTGGATGGTTTCGGTGTCGCTCAAGCCCACCACCGAGACGTTTTCGCTGCCGCCGCGCCTTATCCCCGATGAGCTGCACTGGGGCGGGTATGCAAAGGTGCTGGCCGACCCAAAGTTTCGCACCTTCCTGATCAACAGCTATGTCGTCGGGCTTGCGGTGACGTTCCTGTCACTGGTGATCGGAACACTCGCCGCTTTCGCCTTCTCGCGTTACCGCTTTCTAGGCGACCGGGTGGCGAAACTCTTTGTCATCACCACCCAGATGGTGCCGACAATCACACTGCTGATCCCATTCTTCGGCGTGATCGTCTTCTTGGGGGTCTATGACACCCTATGGGGACTGATACTGACCTATCTGACTTTCGCGCTGCCTTATTCCATCGTCATGATGAACGGCTATCTCGACACGATCCCCAAGGATTTTGACGAGGCCGCCGCCATTGACGGCTGTACACCACTTGGCGTGCTCGTGCGCGTCCTGCTGCCGGTGGCGATGCCAGGGATCATTTCAACTGCCGTCTATACTTTTTTGCTGGCCTGGAACGAGTTTCTTTTCGCCTTGGCTCTGACCCGGTCGCTGGATGTGCGCACTGTCCCAGTGGGGATTTCGATGATGGTCGGCGAGTTCGGCCTCAAGTGGGACGAGATGATGGCGTTCTCGGTGATCGGCTCTCTTCCCGTGCTGATCCTTTTCATGCTCGTTCAGAGATTTGTCGTCGGCGGCCTGTCCGCAGGCGGCGTTAAGGGGTGAAGAACCTGTAAACCGGGCAAGATGCCCAGACAACAATATGGAGGAGACTACAATGATGAAATTCCGGCTCCGGGCATGGGCGCTTGCCGCCGCAACGACGCTGACCCCGCTGGCTTCGCAGGCTGGCGAAATCGAATGGCTGCAATGGTTCGCAGCAGAGGATACCACCGGCTTCTACGACAAGCTTGTCGCCGATTTTGAAGCTCAGCACCCCGACATCACCGTCAAGCTGGTCACCCAGCCCTTCGGCAAAGTCCGCGAGAGCATCGTGACGGACAATGCGATCGGCGTGGGGTCAGACGTGCTGGGGCTCAATATGCCTTGGACCAAGGAGTTCCTCGATATCGGCATTCTAGAGCCCCTCGACGATTACCTGGCTCGCGAGGACAACAGTTTTGACACCGCCGACCTCATCGAAGCCCCTCTAGGCAAGATTGACGGCAAGACCTGGATGGTGCCGCTCAATGCCTTCCCTTTCGTGATGCATGTCAATATGGAGCTTGTGCGCAAGGCCGGGTTCGACGCCCCGCCCTCCAACTGGGAGGAGTTCGCAGCGCAGGCAAAGGCGATCTCGGCGCTTCAGGATGGTATCTCCGGCGTCGGAATGCCGTTTTCCTCGCAGCCGCCATCGAACGGCCCCATTCTCACCTTCCTGCCGCTGCTTTATGCAAATGGCGGGCGGATCATGGATGGCACCACGCCCAATTTCGACAATCCCAAGGTTGTCGAGACCCTGCAGTTCCTGAAGGACATGAATGATGCGGGCAGCATCGCCCCCGGCGCAGCCTCTCGTACGGGCGGCGTCGATCTGGAAGAGTTCATCGCAGGGCGCACCGGCTTCCTGATCTCCCCGGGTGTGCACTCCAGCTCGATCACCAGCCGCAATCCGGACCTGGATTACACGCTAGTTCGTGTGCCCTCGAACGGCGAGAAAGCCTATCGCGTCCATGGTTGGGAACTCGGCATCTCCGCCGACAGCGACAACAAGGAAGACGCTTGGACCCTCGTGAACTATCTGCTTTCGCCAGAAGTCAACGCGAAAGCCGCCGTGGCCGCCAACGCGCTCCCGGGAAATCTCGCCGCACTCGACGTCGTGCGCAAGGGCGCGGACAAGACGCTAATCAAGCAGATAGAGATCCTCGAGGGCGACACCCCCGTCGAGGAGATGCGCCAATCGCCCAAGGCAGCGGGAAGCTGGTCAGTCATGACCGAGGAACTCCAGGCCATGCTGCGCGGCGACAAGAGCCCAGAAGAGGCCGCGGCCGCCGTGCAGGCGCGCTGGTTGGAGCTTGCACAGTAACACCCATGGGCCGGACACCTCGGTGCTCGGCCCTCCTGCCCAAAAGGACAAACCAGTGACCGCAACTCTTCGTCCAATGACCACCCGGGGCGCGCCCTATCTATTCGTGCTACCGGGACTGGTGATCCTCGGCGCTCTACTTTCGGTACCGCTTTACAAGGTGGTGGAATACTCACTCTACGACAACGTGATCGTTGAGCATGATCCCACCTATGTCGGCTTCGGCAACTATACTACGCTTTTCTCTGACCCCAGTTATTGGAGCGCGGGCTTCAATACCGTAGTCTTCACCGTGGGTTCGGTTCTAGGCCATATGATTGTCGGCATCGGTCTGGCGCTTCTGGTCAACGCAGATATCAATGCGCGCGCCCGGACCTTCTTTCGTTCGATGCTGGTGCTTCCCTGGATCTTCACCGCCGTCGTGGTCGCCCTGAACTGGCAATTGCTGCTCAATCCCTTTGGCCTGATCAACTATGTCTTGCAATGGCTGGGACTGATATCTGAACCCCTCGACTGGCTGGGCAACCCCGACTACGCCATGTGGGCGCTTCTTTTGATTTCCACCTGGCGCGGCTATCCCTTCATCATGGTCAGCTTCCTGTCGGGTCTGCAGACCGTTCCCAAAGAGCTCTACGAGGCCGCCGAAATTGACGGTGCCGGGTTCTGGCACAAGTTCTGGCACGTCACCCTGCCGCAACTGAAACCGGTGATCTACGGCGTTGCGCTGCTTGATCTTATCTGGACCTTTCAGCTGTTTCCGCTGGTCTGGCTCTCGACAGGCGGTGGACCGGGGCGCGCGACGGAGGTTCTGTCCACGCTCACCTTCCGCCTCGCCTTTGTCGACTTTCAATTCTCTCAGGCGGCCACCGTCGCAGTTTCGATCCTCATCATCTCGGCCGCGTTCACGTTGCTCTATCTGCGCAACGAAGCACGCCGCGTGTAAGACCCGGAGTTCCCATGTCACGCATTGAAATCCGAAATCTCGTAAAGATGTACGGCACGCATCAGGCTTTGCACGGGATCAACATCTCGATCCAGCCGGGCGAGTTCTGCGTTCTCGTCGGTCCCTCGGGTTGCGGCAAGTCAACCACGCTTCGCATGGTGGCAGGACTGGAGACCATCTCGGACGGCGAGATCGTCATCGGCGAGCGCGTGGTCAACGGGCTGAGGCCGAAGGAACGCGGCATCGCCATGGTGTTTCAGAACTATGCGCTTTACCCGTCGAAGACGGTCTACAACAACATGGCGTTCTCGTTGCAGCTGTCGAAAATGCCCAGAGCCGAAATCGACCGCCGCGTGCGCGAGGTGGCCGAAATCCTTGAGCTGACCCAATTGCTCGAACGCAAGCCCGGCGCCCTTTCCGGCGGTCAGCGCCAGCGTGTCGCCATGGGACGCGCCATCGTCCGCGACCCCGAAGTGTTCCTCTTCGACGAACCGCTCTCCAACCTCGATGCCAAGCTCCGCGGCCAGATGCGGGCCGAGATCAAACGCCTACACCAGAGGCTGAAAAACACGATCATCTATGTCACCCACGATCAGGTGGAGGCGATGACCCTGGCCGACCGTATCGTCATCATGCGAGACGGGCGGATCGAGCAGCAGGGTACCCCGGACTCAATCTTCCACGATCCCGACACAGTTTTCGTGGCCGGGTTCATGGGCAGCCCGGCCATGAACCTGATCGACTGCGTGGTGACACCGGACGGGCTGCGGCTGGGTGAAACAGACCTCGTTTGCACCACCCCAGAAGGGCTGCGCGCCGGTGATCGTGTGACCTTCGGTATTCGCCCGGATGATGTGCGCCCGGCTGCGGACCTGCCGAACGGCGTGCACGCCACTTTGCCGGTGGATCTGATTGAACAGCTCGGCACCGAGAAGCTGCTCCATTTTCGCGCCGGCCCACATGATCTCATCGGCAAGACCGGAGGCCGGATGGATCTGGCTGAAGGCAGTGCGCAGACGTTGGCATTCGACATGGCGCACGCCTTCTTCTTTGATGCGGACACCGGGCGGCGTATTCGATGAGCCGCCCGGTCAAGCCGGTCGGCCTCGGCTTTGGCCTGCTAGGGACAACCAACGCCGCTCCCATCACGGATGATAGCGCCGAAAAGATGTTTGCCGCCGCTTGGGAGATGGGCATCCGTCGCTTCGACACCGCTCCGCTCTATGGCGGGCGGCTCTCGGAGGAGCGCTTGGGACGCCTGTTGCGCGGCCGCTCTCGCGACGACTATGTTCTATCCACCAAGGTCGGACGCTACCGCGGCTACGCAGCGACAGTGGTCAATCCGATGAACAATCCCGGGGACTGGCACGACTACTCGCGCGACGCCACGTTCCGCTCGGTTGAGGAGAGCCTGAAGCTTCTGGGCACTGATCATCTCGACATCGTCTTCGTTCATGATTGCGATGCGCATCTGTCCGAGGCACTAACCGGCGCGCTGCCTGCGTTGACCGAGCTCAAGGCGCAGGGAGTCGTGGGCGCGATTGGCTGCGGCAGCAATGTCGCGGCCACCCATCTCGCACTGCTTCAGAAGATCGAGCTGGACGTGCTGATGGTTGCGGGCCGTTTCACGCTTCTGGACCAGAGCGCGGCGGATCTGCTCTTCCCGTTCTGCCTGGAGCGCGGCGTGCGCGTGGAACTAGCGGCGCCATTCAATTCGGGCATCCTTGCCACAGGTCCGGACGTGGAGGCCACGCGCTTCGATTATCAGCCGCCGGATGCAGCGCTGCGCGCCCGAGTGCGGGCAATTCAGGCCATCTGTCAGACTGAATCAGTTCCCCTCAAACGCGCCGCCTTGCACTATTCGGCATCGCATCCGGCGGTGACAAGGCTGGTGCTGGGGCTCGTTCACCGCGAGGCTCTGCGATCAAATCTCGAAGATCTGTCGTCGCCAGTGCCAGACAGGCTCTGGCCTGCGCTGGAGCCTCTGGGCATTCCCGATCCCACTGAAAGTATAAAACGATGAATACCGCCATTGACGCTCATGTCCACATCTGGAACCGCGCCCGGGGCGAAACCTTTATCGCCGAACAGCAGTTTCCCGCCCTGACGGGCAAAGAGTTCCTGCCTGAAGACCTCATACCCGTCTTGGCTGCAACAGGCGCCGGGAGCGCTGTGCTGGTTCACGGACCTGCCACGGTGGCACATGCGCATTATTGTCTTGAGCTCTGTCACCGATACGAGATGTTCCGCTCCGTTGTCGGCTGGGTTGACTTGCGCGATCCCAACTGTCTTTCGCAGCTTGCGGAGCAGGCTGGAGACACGGCTTTTCGCGGTGTGCGTTTTACGCCCCTTCTGGATGCAGATCCTAAGGGATATTTGCGAAGTGATGCTGCACTCTCGATCGCTTCGGCGCTGCAGACGCAGGGCCAACTGGTCGAGGTCCTCGCCCCACAGTCGCTGTTGAAATCGGTCGCGGCACTGGCTCTAGCTTTTCCCAAACTTCCCGTTGTGCTAGCCCACTTCGGCCTGCCTGACGGAAGCCCTGACGGCTTTGACGAATGGCGTCAATCGATGGCGCATCTGGCCCCCCATTCCAATGTCCACATCAAGATTTCCGGACTTCCCCTGACCGGCGATGCCGACCGTGACCAATCAATGGCGCGGGATTATGTGCTTGCCATGTTGGATCTCTTCGGTCCTGACCGGCTCATCTATGCGAGCAACTGGCCTGTAGCGACGGCGCTGGCAAAGCCCGAATACTGGAGCGATTTGCTGCAAGCTATCCTGCGGGACGCATCACTGGACGAGACCCGACAGGCTGCCATCTGGCATGGAAATGCCAAACGTCTCTACTGAAGCCGGGGTTTGATCGGCCAGCATGCGGCGCGCATCCTCGCCCGACGCTACTGGCAATCAGTTTTGCTGGAGTGCGACCACCTCTTCCACTGACGTTTCGCTGGCTGTCGAGTATCCATGACCCGCTCCCAAGGCGCGGCACCTTGCAACTGGCGAACACCTCGGTACCGGTCTCGGTCGTCGAAGATGTTTGAGGCCGGGTGCAGCAGGAGCTTTATCTGGCCTCAGAAAGATGGTTCCTGCGCTCACATCTGAGCATGACTTCACATGAATTTTTCAAAGCAAGCGGAGGAGAACTTGAGCGCTCTCATTCAGCGTATTGGCAACCACGATCAACCCTCCGCTCATGCAGGCAGCGGCATATCCAATAGATTGCGCCGCCAGTCTTTGTATGGGTAGTGGGTTACCCGCTTCGCTGAATACGTCGCAGCAAAGGCAATAATTGTCCGGAGCGTTACCCCTTTCCCAGGTGCAACATGCGTGCGTTCAGCTGCCGTTGAGCCTCCCAACGCAGGATTCTTGCCATCTGAAGAGGAGTCGGACTGGGCGAAGCAGTTGGTTTCAACTATGGCAGAGGCGCATGTTCATAACACCGGCTCCGCTAAGCTCGACGACCTCATGATCGACAAACCGATGTCGATTCATGCGCGGAAAATTCTTACTTCCAGCGCGCGTTAAATTACTTCCCAAAATGCCACAATGAGATTTCTGTTATTCCGATTTAAAAACATGGAGTAATGGGGGGAATACAGAACAGTGCATCACCATGTGATCCGCGAAGGGCCAGCACTAGCCGAAGCGGCGCATCCGGCGGAGGAGCACCCGCATGACCTGCTCCTTGTCATAGCCGTCCTCGACCAACCGTCGCCGGGCGCACCTCAGAATCCACTGCAACGCCTGCGGATGAAGGGCGGGGTCACGTGCCGCAGCACTGGCAAAGGCAGCTACAGCCGCAGCAACCGCAACATCAATGGCTGACGCTTCCGGCCGCCTCTCCGCCGCCAGTCGCGTCCGGTAGCGCTGCTGGCGCTCCCTGTGGGATGCATCATCTGACCTTACTGCTCGGGGCATGCTCTTTCTCCTCTGTCCCGTCACTACGAGACAAGGATGAGGGATACCCATGCAAGGAACAAAAGCCGACGGAAAGTCTACAAGGAGGCAACTGCTGCACGAACAGCGACAGCCTCCCTGCCCTTCTCCCCGCGCACGTCGTTCGCCGGAGTAACG